>JAFANA010000096.1 GCA_019232905.1 Vulcanimicrobiota bacterium | reverse complement strand
TACGTGCGCGCGAGCAAACGATAACTCTCGTTTACGTCTGCAGCAACGGCAGCAGGCAGCGTCGTCTGCGCGAACGCGGGCACGGACGCAGCGAGAGAAAGGATTACAGCGCACGCGGCAATGCGCGCGCGTCGCAAGCGAGGCGGGGTCATATCGTTACTCTATCGGTCCTGGCTCAATCATACCTGAGATTAAAGTAGAGGGCGAGAATTTGACCGGCCAGAAGGCGAGCCCTGGTTGCCGGGAAGCCTAGGGACGGATAGATGGGTGCGGTACCGGTGGCGGCTCGATCCTAGGTAGCGCGCACTCGCCGGTTGGCTGGTTCCCGCAATAAACGCAGAAAGCTAATGAGGTGTTCGAGGCACTTGGATATTCGGCGTCGTGACCAGCGGCGCGCTCGGTAAAGCGTGCATCGCGGCCGCAGCGGGTGCCGTCTGCGCGTAGACGTGATAATCGAAATTGAACGTGCCGCGTCCGCCTTGCACTTCGTGAACGACGAACCCGCCGGCATATTTGCTTGCAACGTACAATCCGCGCGTGTCTCCGCCCGGCGTCAAGAACACCTGATAGCCGAGGCGCGGATCGACCGAGCGCGCAAACGATGAGCTAAAGTACACGTTCGCGCTTCCGTACACGAGATGCGCCGTTCCCGTTTCTTCAATAGCGGGACTCGTCGTGCGCGCGTATGACGTGACCGTCGTCACGCCGTTGGTCCGCTCAAAGTGAGTAAGCGCACCGTGGTAGAACACGTCTCCCTTTTCGTCGACGTAGAAAACAACCTTTGCGTTTTCATCCGTTGCGACAAACGGGGCGTCGTTGGAGCGGCCCACGACTCCGATGTGTCCGGTGAAATCACCGCCGTTGCCCGACGCATTCGATAAGACCCCAGTACCTGGTTGTCCGGGGCCCGCAAAGCTCGAGGCAGAAACGGCAACGCTGGGACTCATCGCCACGGCGGCAATTTCCGCGCCCGTCGCGACGACGCCAAAATCTCCGTTTCCGGAAATTCCGTAAATGCCGTTTCCGTAGACACCTGCTCCGCTTGTGCTGTCGCCGCGCACGCCGCTATTCGATTGCGAGCGGCCGCGTACGCCGTATCCGCGAATCGACACGCCTTGCACGCCCATGTTGTAGACGCCGGCGGTCGAAAGATCTTGTCCGAACACCGCAGACTCGCCGTTACTCGGGCCGGTGCTGTTGAACAGCGTGTTGCCGATCAGGCCGTGGCTCGATTTACTTTGCCCCTCCACGCCGGCCCCGGTTCCGGTGTTGTTGCCGCCGGTACACGGGGTACTCGTCGTGCATGTGATTACCGCGAACACGCTGCTAACGGCATTCGTTCCCGTGCGACAAACAGCGACGCAACGACGACGTAAAAAGACAATCCGAGAAGGAGCGAACGTTTCATACTACGTGCCTCCGATATGGAAGAAAGCGTAGCACTTTGTGAGCATTTATGAGCCGCGCGGCGCCAACGAAACGACAGCTAATCCGAGCAACACGAGAACCATGCCGATTCCGGATAGCAACGTCGGCGTCTCGCCGAGTTGAATCCACGCTGCCACGACACCGATAACCGGATTCGCAAGCGTTCCCATACTCGCGTCGCGCGCGGGCAATTCGTTCAGCACGAAGATCCATAAGAAATACGCGAGCGCCGTCGCAAGCACGATGTTGTATGCGACGGCAAAGAGATACGGCGCGTCCCACACGACGGGACGGCCGGGAACCGCCAGCGCAACGACGGCCAATGCAATACCCCCGAAGATCAGCTGCCACATCGTCAAATTAAAGAGATCGATGGAGCGATCGCGCTGCACGACTTTGGCGATCACGACGCCGATCGCCCAACTCACTCCGGCGAGCACTGCAAGCACTTGGGGGAATCCGATTCGATGCTGCGGACCGATCATGCACGCAATGCCCAGAAATGCAATAAGGATCGCGACCGCATGCACGACGCCTATCCGCTCTCCGAGCACGGGCCACGCGATCAGTGCTACCCACAACGGCATCGTGTACGCGAGCATCGCGACTTGACCCGCGCCCGCGCTCACAACGGCCCACGTCACCAAGCCGACGAAAATACCGGTTTGAAACAAGCCGATCCACAAGAACGCGCCGGGACGCTGCGGAACCACGCGGCGGCGCAACAACAGCGCAACAACGAACAACACCATCCCGCCGCCGAGCGCTCGCGTTGCGGCAAATACAAACGGCGGGGCATCGTGGACCGCTACTTTCATAACGACCCAGTTGTAGCCCCACAGCAATGCAAGAACGACGAGCGCAATCAGCGCGAGACGATGACGAGTGTTACCGGTGAGATGCACGCCGCAAACGATCCATGATTGCGACGCCGATTCCTTCGTTTGGAACTTCCTCCGCGTCGATGCGCGTGACACTCTCGCGGTCGAGTTCGTGCAACGATTCGAAAAGTCGGGCGGCCGCTTCGCGCAAATCGCCGGACGGCGACAGCGTGCGCGTGGCCGCATATCCGTCAACAGCGCTTGAAAAGGCGAGCAATGCAGCATCGCGCCGCTCTTCCAGCGGGACCGCATTCAGATCGTTGACAATGCGAATCGGCTTCGACGGAGCGTAGTGTTGCGGTAACCGTCCGGGCGCGAGCGGTTTTGTTTCGTCGGAGAGTTCACGCGCGACGGGACCGATGACGCCTTCGATCTCCTCGACCGGGATCGCGCCGTGACGCAACAGCGTCGGTTTCGGTTCGAGCAAAAGAATCGTCGATTCTACACCGTGCACCGTCGCGCCGCCGTCGACGATGAGGTCGACACGATCGTCGAGCATGCGTTCGACGTGTTCGGCGCGCGTCGGGCTGAGGTAGCCGAAAGGATTCGCACTCGGCGCAGCTAGCGGCAACTGCACGCGATCCAACAGCGCGCGCGCAATGGGATGCGCCGGCATTCGCACTGCTACGGTGTCGAGTCCCGCGGTGACGATTGCAGGTACGCGTTCCGTCTTCTTCAACACGAGCGTGAGCGGCCCGGGCCAAAAGCGCGTCATCAATGCGCGCGCGGAGCCGGGAATCGATGCGACGACAGCTTCCAGCATCGCATCGCCGTCGACATGAACGATCAGCGGGTCGAATTCCGGCCGCTTCTTGATTTCAAAAATGCGTGCGACGGCGGTCGCGTCGAATGCGCACGCGCCGAGACCGTAGACCGTTTCCGTCGGAAATGCGACGACCGCGCCGGCGCGTAAGAGCGCTGCGGCGCGGTCGATCGTTTCAGTTGTTGCTGGTAAGACGGGCACTACCCGTGAGATTGGCGACGGACCACCGAATTCACTTGAACCTGGACCGTCGATCCGGCCGGCATATTCACGTCTTGACGGTTGTTCTTCGCAAGAAGGAAACCGCCGGCAGCGCCGACGACGCCGCCGATACCCGTGTGGAAGACCGTCTTGCCGATTGCGTTGCCGACGAGCATGCCGGCGAGCGCGCCGCCTGCTTCTTTCAACGTGTTATTTTTCGTCGACACGTTCGCGTTGGTTACGCTGGTTTGAACGGTGTACGTCGAGCCGCTGGTTACCAGACGGTTGAAG
This sequence comes from Vulcanimicrobiota bacterium, assembly GCA_019232905.1. Lineage (GTDB taxonomy): Bacteria > Vulcanimicrobiota > Vulcanimicrobiia > Vulcanimicrobiales > Vulcanimicrobiaceae > JAMXLG01. The sequence continues at coordinate 36,621 of JAFANA010000096.1, read as the reverse complement.
TGCAATTGAATGCTGCCGGGACGTCCCTGTCCGGCTTTCTGAACCGACGATACGTAACCGTACAGCGTTCCGCCGCTTACGCCACCTCCCGATACGTTCGAAAGGCTCACCGGTTCGCCCACGTAAGCGTGGTTACTGGAGAGATTCTGATTCAACGTGCCGTTCAGCATTGAACCCGAGGTCAACGCTTGGGCGGCGGCCATGGTCATGGCCAGGAATCCGGCGAGGGCGGTGCCGGCGACTGTTTTCTGCATGGATGCTTGTCCTCCGATCGAGCAAACAAAAAGGGGCTCGCTCCTGCGAACCCCTTTTCCCGTTTTTTGCCGAGGTCTACCGGCGGGGTCGCTATTGAACTGCGAAAACCGGGACCTTCCCCTTAATAACGGAGACTTTGATCGTAATGTTTGCCCTGATCTTGCTAAAATCGGCCGACCCGGTCGCTGTAAGGGTCGTTTCGGCGCCGTTATCCATGAGGACCGTCGCGTGTTGCGGGTCTTCAATCTTCTCAACCTTGACGACGTAGGTGCCGTCGGGGATCAGAGACGCGTCGATGGTCGCGGCGCACGCGAACGCCGGAATGAAGGTGAGCGTAGCTAAGAGTCCGGTAGCCAGGGTGCGGCGCATGTTTCCTCCAGGGGTGGGTGCCAGGGCGCTTAGCATGCTCCCACCTGCCTGTAAAACCCTACGTCGCGAACGCGCGGGCTGGGAAAACTTTACAAGCTCCCGCTTGTGTTGACCACCACATTTCCTTGCTCCGTCAGCATGAAGACCAGCGGCGCATGCGGCGTCGTCGGCAGCGGATTGTTCACGGTCCCTTGCGCGCTGCTTACATCGAAACGAGCGCGAAAAGTACGCGGCACGTTGAGCGTCAGATTTCCTTGTGAAGACTCCATGCGTACGAGATTGCCCGACCAATTCGGTGCGAGCGTCGCATTCGCGTTGCCGTTGCCGCACGTCAGCTCAACCATGCCGATTGCCTTGCTGACGGTGACATCGCCCCGGTCGCTCTCCGCCGTCAATGCAGAACGCGCATCGTCAACAAGAATGGATCCCTCGGCGTTATAGATTTGCATCGGTGCAGTGACGCGATCGATGTGCACCGGACCGGCAAACTCGCGCAGATCGATTTTTATCGACGACGGATAAGTGATCTGCAGCTCGTATCCGGAAGCGCCGGTAAACGGCAGCGCGTTTTGACTCGGGCCGGTCACGGAAACGCTCAACCGCGAACCCGTTTTTGACGTCGTCACGTGCATTGTCGGCGTCTTCGGGCCATAGTCGACGACGTGCAGTTTCACGCTCGATACATCGGCTGCGATAAGCCGGACGCTTCCGCTCACGTTGAGACGCAGCGTAGTTGCGCCCGCGGTCGGAATATCGCGATCGAGTACCTGGGCACGCGCGGGAAGTCCCGCGACAAAAAACGGCGCTATAAGCGCCGCTAGGAGGAACGCGCGCTTCATGCCCTTCCATACTCGGCCGCACGTCGCAGGTCCTCGACAAACCCTGCATATTCACGATGGCGTGAATCGGAATCGCGCTGACGCAGAATCGACGATGGATGTACCGTCGCCATAACGCGCCCGGCAAGCGGGGATGATACGAGTTCCCCGCGATGTTGCGTCAAGCGAAATTTTGGTCCGAGCAGTGTGTACGCGGCCGTCGCGCCGAGCGCAACGACGAGCTGCGGCTTTACGACGGTGAGCTCCCCTTCGAGCCACGGCCGGCACGCCTGAATCTCGATCACCTTCGGCTTCTGGTGGATTCGCCGTTTTCCGCGCTCGATAAATTTGAAATGCTTCACGGCGTTGGTCACATACGCATCGGCCGGATCGATGCCCGCCTCCGCCAACGCGTCGTGCAGCACGCGTCCCGCCGGACCGACGAACGGATGACCCGCGAGATCTTCCTTATCACCCGGCTGCTCGCCGACGAGCATGAACCGGGCACGCGCCTTCCCTTCGCCAAAGACCGTCTGCGTCGCGTACTTATAGAGATCGCACGCGCGGCAGGTTGCCGAAGCCTTACGAAGGCTGGCGAGCGAAAGCCGCGGCGGCAGAGACACGGTTGCCATTCTAGGAGCGTACCCGTAGCCGACGAATCCGCGGAAGCGCCTTGGAACTTCTCCGCTTTTCCGATCTGGAATGCCACTATGGGGCCCGTGAAATCTTCTCGGGCTTGAACGGCGTGCTGGCCGAAGGCGAACGCGTCGGACTCGTGGGCCCGAACGGAGCGGGAAAATCGTCGCTGCTTCGCCTGCTCGCGGGCGTCGATACGCCGTTCGGCGGCACGATCGTTCGCGCACGCGGCGTACGGTTCGGATACCTCGCGCAGAGCGTTGCCGATGAAACGACCGCGACGCTCACGCAACTCGTCGACGCCGCGCTCGACCGTGCGCCTGTCGAAGAACGCGGCCTACGCAACAAGACGTTGCGGATTATGTTCGCGGCCTTTGGATTCACCGAAGACGATCTTGGGCGATCGTTACGAACCTTTTCCGGCGGCCAGCGCGCAAAGGCGGCGCTCGCGCACGTCTTGATCGACGATCCCGACTACTGCATCCTCGACGAACCGACGAACCATCTCGACATTTCGACCGTGCGTTGGCTCGAGTCGTACATTGCTTCCGATAAGCGCGCGTATCTGATCGTGTCGCACGATCGCTACTTCCTCGATCGCGTCGCAAGCCGCATCTGGGAACTCGACCGTGGAGCGCTGCAGATCTATCCACCCGCGACGCCCGCATACGCAGCGTTCGTGGAGGCGCGCGAGGAACGCCGCGCCCGCGAGCGCCGCGATTACGATGCATATATTGCGGAACGCGATAAAGCACGAGCGACCGTGGCGGGACTGCGCGCGACGCTGACGTCGTCAAACTACAGTCGCGTACGCAGCCGCGAGAAACAACTCGCACGTATGGAATCGCAAGAGGTGGCGGCTCCGCCGGCAGCGCGGCGCGCGATCTCCGTGGGGTTGACCGCATCGAGACGCAGCGGTAACGGCTTCGCCTTCGAAGCGCAGGCCCTCACGAAACGCTACGATCGGACGCTGTTCGAAAACCTCACGATCGATGTGGAAGGCGGCGAACGCATCGCCGTCGTCGGCGCTAATGGTTCCGGCAAATCGACGTTTCTGAAGATTCTCACCGGCGGGATCGCGCCGGATGGCGGAGCGGTGCGCTTCAACCCGGCGTCGGCAGTCGCGAGCTTCGCGCAAAACGCGCATGAAGAATTAGACGGCGCGCAGAGCGCCGTGGAAGCGGTGATGCGCGCGGGCGATGTGGGTGACGAACGCGCACGCGGATTGCTTGGGCGCATGCGCATTAGCGGCGACGATGGTGACAAGCCGATTCACGCGTTCTCCGGCGGCGAACGCCGTCGCATCATGCTCGCATGCCTCATGGCGCGTGCCGCAGACATTCTACTGTTGGACGAGCCCACGAACGATCTCGACGTCGAGAGTCAGGAAGCGCTGGAATCCGTACTCGGCGAGTACGAAGGAACGATCGTCGCCGTTTCCCACGATCGCTACTTTCTAAATGCGCTCTGCGATCGCGTGTTGTGGATCGAAGACGGATCGTGGGGCGTGCTCGAGGGCGGCTACGAAGCGTACGAAGCGCAAATCCGCGAACGCGAGCGGGTCCACCTCGAAGCGCGCGCGACGCCGCGCCGCGAAAAGACGTCGTCGCTGACGCCGCTGAAAGTGCGCTCGAAACTCGAAACGCAAATCGCGCGCCTCGAACGCGAGATCGAAAAGTTGGATGCGCGCAAGGCGGAGATCGACGCGTCGTTCGCCGATCCGACGCTCTATGAGGATCGCGCGCGCGTCAAGGAACTCGAAGCCGAACGCGAAGGGGTCACGGCTCGCAGCGCGCAAGCCGTCACCGAATGGGAAGCCCGACTGCTCGAACTTGAAGAGCTCGGGTAAATCGCTACACCGGCGCGGTCCCGATCAATCCGTTACGCGTCACGAGTGCGGCAAGTTCGTCCTCGGCATAGTCCTCGGTTCCGGCCGGCCGCATCGGCAGCACCATGTAGCGTGCTTCCGCCGTGCTATCCCATACGGTGATAAGTGTTTGCGGCGGAAGCGTCAGTCCGAATTCTTCGAGCACCTTGCGCGGTTCGCGCACGACACGTGCGCGATACTCCAAACTCTTGTACCAGCTGGGTGATGGTCCGAGCAATGCGATTGGATAGCACGAGCAGAGCGTGCAGACGATGACATTGTGATTCTCGGGCGTGTTTTCGACGACGCGCAACGTCACGCTCGCCCATTGCGAAAGGTCGATTCCCATCGACGCCATCGCGGCGTTGGCATCGTCAAGCAACTGCGCCTTGAAGGATGGATCGGTCCAGGCGCGCGCGACGATCGCATATCCGTTCTCCGGCCGCGCGGAGAGCAAGAACGAATCGACAAGGCTATCCAGCTCCGCTTCCGTCGTGATTCCCTCACGCTCCAGGCGGGCAACGAGCGACTTCACGCGGTTTGAGACCGCCGCGCTGCGCTCGTGATCGTGCATGTGGACGCTCATGATTCCGTCTCCAAATACTCCTCGAAGAGATCCGCACAAATCGTTCCGTTGTCGCCGTCAGGAAAAATTGACCATGCCGGAAATGCAACGGTATACAGCTCGCTTTGCCGAGGGTCGTTCGGGTTTGCGACGACGGCGTCCGGGAGCGGAAACGATCCCAGCGATGCCACGACGACGCCCTGCGCATGTTGCAGGTAGCGCGGGAGGCGCGTATGGCCGCCGGTTCGCTGCTCGCGCGTTCGTACGCGCGTCCCGGCGACGAGTGTCATTCGAGGACACCTTTTTCGGCGAGGAGCGTTTCGATCGCGTTCAACCACCGTTCATAGTACGATGCGCCGCGGTATTGCTCGGGGTCCATCCGCTCGGCCGCGTAGCGAAACTCGTCGAGCGTATAGGTTCCACGCTTCAAAAAGAAGCGGTTGAGGGCAAAGACTCGCGCCTCCCATTCATGATGAAACGGCGCCTCGGGGCCGGGCTCGATTTCGATCTGCCCGAATCCCTGCGATCCGCCGAGATCGTGCGGTCGTTCCATGCGGTCCTCTTCGCAACTGACGGACGGCGACCATGCGCGTCGAATAGCGCGAGCGATGCAGTGGGATCAGCTAGTCGAAGAATTTCGCGCGCTCGGCGGTGTCGCCGAAAACGTCCGCCTCGGTACGGGCCCTCGCGGGCGCGGTATCTTTGTAATCGATCCCGCCAAACCGGCGTCGCTGAACATTCCACGCGCGATAACCGTTCCAATCGAGACGCTGGGAGTGGAAGACGGCGACATCAGGGTCCAGCGTGGCCGAATTGACGACCGCGTCGCGTCGTTTTACGAACACTACGAAAAATATTTCGGCTGGTCGGCCGGGGGACGCGAGGAAGCGTTTGCTCTGCAGCGTGAGTGGCACGAGCTGCCGCCCGAGATCGTCGCCTTCCTTAAAACGATGGGCGTGCTGGACCATCCCGAAGCGCGCTTCATGCCGCCGGAGGAACGCGTGCTCGTGGAAGGTCACGTTCGCGCGCGGATGTTTCAGGATAGCACCGGCGCGTTTATGATTCCAATGATCGATCTCGTCAACCATTCGTCGCCGGTCCGAGGATACGTGATGGACGGCGGCGTCGGTGTGACCGGAACCTTCGCCGACGAAGTGCTCGTCCGGTATAACAATTTCGATGCGATAACGATGGCGCTGCATTACGGCTTTGCCGATTTGAGCATCTTCGCGGCCAGCATCGGAATCACGGTCGATCTACCGGGTGGACGGCGATTGACGATCGCGCGCGATCTTTCGGTAAGCGAAACGCGCAACGGAATCGGATTTCCGGTCGTCACCCTCAACGATAACGTCATTCGCTTCTCGTATTTGATGCTCGGCATCATCGGCGTAGAGGACGTACCGCGCGCCGTGTTCCGTTCGCTCATGGCACCATACATCGATCGGACGGCCGCCGATCAAGTCTTTGATGGGATCGCGCATTTCAACCGCGTCCGCTTCATCAATCTGCTTCGTACGTTGCGCAAGTACGATGGGACGCTCGTGCGCGTACTGCAAGAAACGTGCATCAATCAGCTCGAAGCGCTCTCGTCTTGCGTCGGAGCACGTACCCTCTAGCCGATGGCAGCACGAGGGCTCGGCGGCGTAGTCAACATCGATGACTTGAGAACGCTCGCACAGCGTCGCCTTCCTCGCGTCGTCTTTGACTACGTCGACGGCGGTGCCGAAGCCGAAATCACGATGCGCGCGAACGTGCAAGCCTTTGAAGGCGTGCGCTTTCGTCCGAGGTCGGCCGTCGCGAATGCCCCATGCAATCTTCGCACGACGCTGCTCGGAAGATCGTTCGAATTGCCGTTCCTCCTCGCGCCCCTCGGCAGCAGCCGGATGTTGTATCCGCGCGGCGAGTGCGCCGCAGCGCGTGCCGCAGGCAAGGCGGGAACCGGGTATATCCTTTCGACGCTCTCCGGTTGTCCGCTCGAGGACGTCAAAGCGTCGACGCTCGGGCGCGCGTGGTATCAGCTTTATCTCGTCGGCGGACGTTCCGTCGCAACAGCTGCAATTGCACGCGCGCGCGCCGCGGGATTCGAGGCACTCGTCGTCACGATCGATACGCCGGTCGCCGGCATGCGCGAACGCGACGTCCGCAACGGCGCAAAACAACTCTCGTCCGGGAAGCCGCTAGCGATCCTGCCGTACGCGGGTCAGCTGCTAGCGCGTCCACGTTGGGTATTCGACTTTCTCCGTGACGGCGGAATGATGCGCTTTCCGAACGTCGTGCTCGATAACGGACCGATGGCTTACGAAGACGCCGGTTCCGCACTCGGCGAATCCAGCGTGAGTTGGAACGATTTCGAATGGATTAAAGCGGAATGGAACGGGCCGGTCGTCGTTAAGGGCGTGCAATCACGCGAAGATGCGGAGCGCGCAGTGGAGCGCGGCGCCGATGCGATCGTGGTGTCGAATCACGGTGGACGTCAACTCGACGGTGTTCCTGCGACGCTTCATATTCTTCCGGACGTGATCGATGCGGCCGGCGATCGCGTCGAGGTGTTGATTGACGGCGGCATACGCCGCGGAAGCGACGTCGTGAAGGCCCTCTGCCTCGGCGCTCGCGGCGTATTGATCGGACGCGCGTATGCATACGGTCTCGCTGCGGCCGGCGAAGCGGGCGTCACGAAAGCAATCGATATTTTGCGCGCAGATATCGTGCGCACGCTCAATCTGCTCGGCTGCCATGATATCGCAGCACTCGATCGCTCGTTTCTGGTAACGCCGTAGCCGATTTCGGCGCCGGTTGGGAACTTTCGGACCCAGGCGCTCGTTTCGGGTGTGGAGCCTCGCAAAATCAACTACGCACTACTTTAGAGGTCAGCAATGCACCGAACCATCACCGGCCTAGCGCTCGCAGTCGGCCTATCAGCAGCCTCCGTCGTCACCGCAAGCGCGCAGCAGTATGGGCGCTACAACAATCCGCCGTCCGGCTCGTACCAGCAAAGCTGCAACAACGTGCAAATGCGCGGTTCGACGCTCTCCGCATCGTGTTCGGCGGCAAACGGGCAACGCGTGTATTCGTCGTTGAACGTCAACGGTTGTAACGGCGACATTGCGAACAGCAACGGGTATCTGCGGTGCAACGGTAGCTACGGATACAACAACGGCGGCTACAACGGTTACGGCCGCAACGGTGACAACGATAACGATAACGACAACGACGATAACAACGGTCACCACCACCATCATCATCACGGCAACCAGTACGGATACAACGGCAACGGCAACGGCTATGGCAACGGAAACGGCTATGGCAACGGGTACGGATTGCCGGGTGGATCGTATCAGCAAAGCTGCACGAACGAGCGCATGAACGGATCGACGCTCTCGGCATCGTGCAACGCGCCCAACGGTCAACAAGTCTTTTCATCGCTCAACGTCAGCCGATGCCGTGGAAACGACATCGCCAACCGGAACGGCTATCTCAACTGCTGACGTCCCTGGGCTCGGGCCAGTCGCAGGTATAACACGCTCATAGCATACACGCCTGCGGCTGGCCCGGCCGACAAAATCATGAACGCGCGGCCCCACCCGAGCACCGGCTGCAGCGCGCCGATCGACCAAATAGTCAGCATCGTAATCAAAAAGCCGACGCCCATTTGAAACGTTAACGCCGTGCCGGCATACTGCGGCTCGGCGAATTCCGTTACTGCGGCGGAGAACTGCGCGGAGTCGGCCACGACGGCAAATCCCCAGACGGCAAAGAGCACGCTCACGAGCCACGGGTTCGCACCGAACGCATATCCGACGGCAAATGAAATCGTTCCACTCACCGCCATGGCCGCACCGGCCACTTGCGCGCGTCCGAATCGATCGCCAAGGATTCCCGCAACGACGCACCCCGCTGCGCCCATGATTCCGAAGAACAGAAATATCAAGATCCCCGCGGGCCCGCGCACGTGTGCGGCTTGCAAACTTGCGGCGTAAAAGACTGGCCCCCACGCCCACACCGCGTAAAGCTCCCACATATGTCCCCAATAGCCCGCGTCGGCAAGCATCACGTTGCGGTTTGAAAGAATTGCGCCGAGCGCGCGAACATCAAATCGTCCGGCGCGTGCGTACGCCGGAGGCAACGTCACAATCGAAATGAGCGGGACGGAAAGTAACGCGCTTACGCTCGAAACGAGCACGACGCCGCGCCAGGGTAAATCGCCGGAAAAGAGATGCGGCGAAAACGAGCCGATCGTCAACGCCCCGACCGCGATCCCCGTAACGATCCCGCGGCGGTGCGGAAACCATGCGGTGAGCAGCCGCACCGAAGGCGGATAAACAAACGCTAAACCCGCGCCGGTAAGAAAGCGCAGCACGAAGAGCAACGGGGGCGTATGCACTACGAGAATCGCCGCGTTCGCAGCCGCTGCGAGCATCATACCGATGCGCATCAATGTTCGCGGTTCGAGCCAATCGGCCAGTGCAATCGCTGCGCTCGCAACCGCGGCGGTAACAAATCCGCACTGGACTGCGGCGGTAATCCAGCCGCGCTCACCGCCCGCAATGTTGAACGCGGATGCGATCGGCACGACGACCGCACTCGCCGAGAACCATGTCGCCATCGCAAGGACGTCCGACCCTGCGATCAGACATAACGCTCTAGCCGCTTCCGCTCTCGACGACATTGATTCGTTTGCTATTACGGCACGACTTGTTCCGTTCCGGCAGGTGTCACTTGCGCAACGCCCGCGCGGAGCGCATACCGATCGTACAACCACAGTAGTACCGTCGTCAGTAGGCCTGTACCCGTTATAACCAGCCAAATCATACTGGGCTGATGCGATCCCTCGCCAAAACGCGAGAGCAGCGTCCCGCCGAACCAGCCGCCCGCGAGCGACCCGATGCCGATCGGTAAAAACGCGAAACCCATGTAGGTGCCTTGTTGCCCTTCGGGAGCAAGACGCGAAATATACTCATAGTATCGCGGCGATTGAACGATCTCGCCGATCGCAACGACGGCGAGGCTCAACACCGCCATGAGGACGCTCGGATGCGCGGGAATCAACAGCCACGCGACCGACGTAATCAGCGTTCCGACGACGAGCGCCTGGAACGGCCGCATCGCGCGCGTGAACGTATTGATAGCAACGGTCAGCGTGATCACGATCAACGGGTCCGTGATCAGAATGAGCGCCGTATTTGCGTTCTTATCGACGTATTGATTGATATAAATCGGCAGAATCAAATACTGCTGCCAATACACGATCCAGTAGCCGGAAAAGATGAGCAGGAAGAGTACGAACCGGCCGTTGCTCAAAACCGTGAGAAAATCGCGTCCGGTTTGCGCGAGCGACTTCGATGAACTAGCAGCGCCGGTGCGAGGCTCGCGGAAGAACACGAGCACGACGATAAACATCAGAAAGACGCTGCAGGCGGCAATCATGAACACGTCTTGCGCGGGCAGACGCGAATGCAGCCAGCCGGCTAAGAACGGCCCGAGCGTGCTTCCGATGTTCACCATCGTGTAATAGATCGCGTACCCGATCGATCGCACGCTCTCTTTCGAAGCGCGCGCAGTCGTCCCGACGACCGACGGTTTTACGAGTGCGACACCCAGCGCCGGCAAGAACAGAATGATGCCCGCGAGCAGCGGCAGCGGAATCACGGCCCGCACGGGTGCGAGCCACGGGGCGCCGATCGAGCCGACTAAAAAGTAGGCGCATGTGAGGATGAAATAGGCCGACGACAGCGCGCGCCGGAATCCGATCCGGTCGGCGAGCGCGCCGCCGAAAATCGCCATCACCCATACTGCCCCGCCGAAGATGCCGCTCAGCCCTGCGGCCTGCGCACTCGGGAACCCGAGGGTCTGATTCAGATAGAGCGCCAGGGTCGAGAAGACCGCATAGTAGGAAAGGCGTTCGAAAATCTCGCTGACGTTCGCGACCCAAAACGGGCGATCGAAACCCTTGAGCGTTGAGGATAAGCGCTGCTGCATAGGGGCCTAGCTTTGAAGTGCGCGTGGGTTCGCTCCTTCGGTTACCCCGAAGCAACCCTGCGTCTGAGTAGTATTTTTTACGCCGGTAGCAAACAGGTCGCGACGGACGTTTTTCACTGGCTCTTCGCGAGGATAGGTGTTACCTGAATGTCAAGCGGCATGAAGACGTTGTTCCTGAATCCCCCGAGCTTCGACGGGTTCGACGGCGGAGCGGGATCGCGTTATCAAGCACGGCGTGAGATTAAGTCGTTCTGGTATCCGACGTGGCTCGCGCAGCCGGCGGCTATGATCGAAGGCAGCCGCCTCATTGATGCGCCCGCGGACGACAAGTCCGTCGAGGAGGTCTTAAAAGAAGCGCGCGATTACGAGCTGGTGATTCTCCACACGAGCACGCCGTCGTTCGGCAACGATGCGAAATTCGCGGCGCGTCTAAAAGAACAGAATCCCGACGTCGTGGTCGGAATGGTCGGCGCGCACGTCGGTGTGCTTCCGATGGAGTCGATGAAGGGTGCGCCCGCGGTCGACTGGGTTGCAGTCGGCGAGTTCGACTACACGTGCGTCGACGTCGCCAAGGGAATGCCGCTGCGCGACGTGCCCGGAATCGCCTATCGCGACGGTGAGCGGGTTGAATTTACGGCTCCCCGGCCCGCGATCACGGATATGGACGCGCTTCCGAGCGTGATCGACGTCTACAAGCGCGATCTCACGATCGAAAACTATTACATCGGCTACTTGCAGCATCCGTACGTTTCGTTTTATACCGGGCGCGGATGCCGCTCGAAATGCACGTTCTGCCTGTGGCCGCAGACGCTGGGCGGGCACTCATACCGCGTGCGCAGCGTTGAAAACGTTGAAGCCGAAATGCAACGCGCCAAAGAGCTGTTTCCGCAGGTGCGCGAGTTCTTCTTCGACGACGACACCTTCACCGACAATCAACCGCGTGCCGAAGAGATCGCGCGGCGCCTCGGAAAACTCGGCGTGACGTGGTCGTGCAACGCGAAAGCGAACGTCCCGCGCAAAACGCTCGAGATCATGAAGGAAAACGGCTTGCGTCTGCTGCTCGTTGGCTATGAATCCGGCAGCCAGCAGATCTTGAACAACATCAAGAAGGGCATCCGTCTGGATATTGCGCGCGAGTTCTCTAAAAATGCGCGCGAGCTCGGGATCACGATCCACGGCACGTTCATTCTCGGGCTTCCCGGAGAAACGCCGGAGACGATCCGCGAAACGATCCGGTACGCGTGCGAAATCGACCCCGAAACGATTCAAGTTTCCCTTGCAGCTCCGTATCCGGGAACGGAACTCTATCGGCAAGCGCAGGAGCAGGGCTGGCTCGAGATTCAGAGCGACGATCTGGTCGACACGCACGGCATACAAACCGCCGCGCTCAATTATCCGGGCATCAGCAAAACGCTCATCTTTAATTCACTCGATGAGTTTTATAAGAAGTTCTACTTCCGGCCGCGAAAGATGTTCACGCTCTTCGGCGGTATGCTGCGCGATCCGGAAGTCATGAAGCGCCGCCTCCGCGAGGGCGTCGAGTTCTTCGCCTTCTTACGGGAAAGAAAAACGACGGCGTAGCGAGTCTATTTCATCGAATGGATCGGGCAGGTCTTTTCGAACTGCACTAGGCCGCGTTCGGCGCCGGAAATGCTGCTCGCAAAGTCGCGCATTGCCATCACGGCGAACACAAGGACGACGGCTAGCAGTACGACATTCAGGACTCGCATATACAGGGAACGCCTGAGGGCCTGCTACGGATGTGACACCGAACGCAACGATCTGAAGCCCGCTCGGACTTCCTCCGAGAAGAGTTGCGGCTGCTCCCAGGCTGCGTAGTGGCCGCCTGCGGCGACCTCGTTGAAATAGATGAGGTGCTGGTACGCAGCTTCAGTCCAACTCCGCGGCGCCTGATAATTTTCGCCGGGAAAGATGCTGACCGCAGCCGGGAGCGATACGTCGGCCGCGTTGTACAGGCTCGTCTTCGTCTCCCAGTACAAACGTCCGGAAGAAACGCCGGTGTTGGTCAACCAGTAGAGCGTAATATCATCGAGCACGTCATCCCGGGTCAGCGCGCCCGCAGTATGTCCATCGATCGTACGCCCCGCTATCGCCGAGACCATTGCCGCGGCGGGTTGTCCATAGCCGTCACCATGATCGATCATCCACGTCGCCAAACCCACGGGTGAATCGGCGATGCCGTAGAGCGTTTGCGGGCGCGTCGCCATAAACGTCGCGTACGCGCGCTTCTTCGCATACAGATTGTTCAGTTGTTCGTACGCGCGCCGTTCATCGCTGGAAAGGGTTGCCGGAGGCGGAGCCGCAGCCAAGAGCAACTTCGCAATGTCCGGCGGAACGGTGCCGGGCAAATTGACGTGAATGCCGAGCAAGCCCGGCGGCGTTTGCTTCGCCATCGCCTCCGTGACGCCGGCACCCCAGTCGCCGCCTTGCGCGACAAACTTCGTATAACCGAGACGCGTCATCAACACCACCCAAGCGCGCGCGATGCGATCCGTATCCCAGCCCGTTGTCGCCGGCCGGCTCGAAAATCCGTAGCCCGGAATCGAAGGAATCACGAGGTGAAATGCGTCGGCAGCCTTCGCACCGTGCGCAGTCGGATCGGTCAACGGTCCAATGATCTTCAACTGCTCGATGACCGACCCGGGCCATCCATGCGTGACGATGAGCGGCAACGCTTCCGCATGTTTTGACCGGACGTGAATGAAATGAACGGTTACTCCATCGATCTCCGTCGTGAACTGCGGAAGCGCATTCAACGTGGTCTCACACTTGCGCCAATCGTACTCGGTGCCCCAGTAGCGGGCGAGTCCTTGAATCATCTCGAGTTGAACGCCCTGTGATGAATCGCTCACGGTTTCGCGGTCGGGCCATCGCGTGGACGTAATGCGACGGCGCATATCGGCGAGATCCGATTCAAGGACCTTGACGTGAAACGGGCGGATCGCGCTGGATTCATCCGCTGCTGCGACGCCGTCCATGTCGAACGTGCCGAACGAAGCTGCGGCGAATCCCAGGCCGGCCTTGCTGATAAAATGCCGTCTATCCATCAGTACCGGTTCCTCCGAAAAGTTCACTCGGACGCGGAACTCAACGCACGCAATAGCGCATCGTCGAGGCCGCGTCCCACTTCGGTGATGCGATCGTCGCCGAATTGACCGAATATCGACGACGGAAGATCGTATTCGAAGCGCGAGCCGCCGTCGTTAGTCTCATACAATACGACGCGCAACGGTGCATAAAGCGCGGCGCCGAGATTGTAGCGCGTCATTGTGGATGCCGTGAGCGGATTTCCGATTTCATACTGCACCGCGTGCCGCGGTTCGCCGTAGAGTCCAAGCAGCGTGCCGTGGTCGCGCTTGAGAAAGATGGCGAGTTCCGGCCCGTTTTTCAATCGCCCCGAGAGCTCGTCGCTCATGCCTTGCGTCAGCAGCGTGGAAATAGTCGGATCGAGCGGAGGGACCACGGCTTCCAGTGCCGTCTGGACGTCGGCAAACGGCTTTGTCGAGTCGATCGCGACGTGTCGCACGTCGACTGTTTTCGACGTCTGAGTTCGAACGAACGGCATAGTCACATCACCCCGTCTTATCACGATGATAATCGAATCGCGCGCTCAACACATCCGGACATAAAAAACGTGGCAAGCACTAACGTGCCGCCACCCGCGGCGTTTGCGGCGCCCTCCTATGCCCCGCAAACGCAATCCAGTTTCTAGGAACGAATTACTTCACATTGACGTATCAAGCCACGAGTTCAACGAGTGCGAGCGCCCAACCGCGGTCCGTTCTAATTCGTGCGAGATATCCAGTCTTCGTGCGGTCGTAAATATGGTAACCCGCTTGCAGGGCATCGGCGATCGAATGAAAGATGAGCATGACACTTCTCCGGGGCCGTTTTTTACTTCGCACTTAACGTAGCATGCGCGTCGCTCCATGTCCGGCAGGTAGAAGTGGTCAATGTAGTATTTTATGCTTTCGTCGCCTTCGCGAGCGGAAAGAAAAACGCCCAATTGTGACGTGAACTCCAAGTTGTCACGGATAGAATTTCGGATGTCTCCTCGTTGACCAATAACGTGCCTTCGACGAATCCCGGCATTGCTCGTTCCAAGTTCCAAATAGTAATACAGACCGCGTGGTTGACGGCGCAGCCTGCAGCGATGGAGCTCACACCTCAACGCTAGCACCACGTACGTTCGGTCTCTGGCAACCGCATGTGTGCAAGGGGCGCGATTTAAACATTGCGGCGTTAATAACGCTCGCTCGCTCGCCACACAGACTACTGCTCGATCACGCGTTCGAGTTCAGGTAGTGCAAGGACAAAGAATCTCGTTCGCTCCTCGGGAGTAGATATGAACGCACGGGATATACGCGCGAGGAGTTTCAAAGACGCGCGTTGGGCCTTGCCGCTTTCGAGCCGGCGATACCAGTTACGGCTCACGCCCAACGCCTCCGCGACTTCTTCCTGCGTTACGCGCCGTCCACGCCGAACAGGCAAGCGCGTCCAGGATCCCAACACTTCCGTTTCAGGTGGGACACGACGTCGAAGCATCTTAAGGAACGTCCCAAACTGAGATTGCGAACCGGTCACCATAGCCTACGCCCACTTTCGATTACAATGCGTCACTTGTAGAATGCCTCTCTTGCACAATAATGAAGGATAGCCGGCGTCGCCGTCGCCGGTCATACGACTGCACCGTTTCCGCCGCCGTCGTCCTACAAATGCGTAGCCTTAAGTCAAATTACTCAAGGCCGCGAACGCCTTTTCCCACGTCGCCTTTTTGGACACTTTTAGATTCCGTAAAGCCGCTCTTTCGGCTGCTATGCTAGCGGCTATGGTCATTCAATCCGTTCATTTCACCTTTGCCGAGAAGGACTCGGAAAAAGCGGAAGAGCTGTTGCGAGAGCTGCGCATGGCCTCTCTCACCGAGGATGGAGTCATGTCCTTTGACGTTGCGCGTGGAGACGAGCAACCGAACGCGTTTGCGCTGTGGGAAGAGTACAAGGACAGGGCAGCTATGGAATCTCACATGGCGACGGAGCACTTCCAACGCTTGGTGGTGCGCGGCGTGCGCGCGATGGCTCTACAACGCGAGGCGATCGTGGTCGTACCGCTCTAATGAAGCGATTCGGTGCCCATGCGAAGGGCGTCTCGCAACTGATAGCGCGACGTAATGCCGAGCTTCGGAAATAGCCGATACAAATGCGAGCCTACGGTGCGCTCCGACAGATACAGCCGTTGGCCGATCTCGCGGTTCGACAAGCCTTCAGCGACCATCGAAGCAATCTGCAATTCTTGCGGGGTCAATTCGTCTCGCTGGTGCGTCGTCCGTTGCTGAACCTTTCCACCTGCGGCCCGTAGCTCTTGATGAGCCCATTCACGCCACGGCAACGTGCCGATCCTATCAAATGTCTCCATTGCAAGCTGCAGCAGCAGCCGTGCTTCTCTTGCGCGTCGCGCGCGCCGGAGCCACTTACCCAGAGCTAATTGCAGGCGGGCTGTCGTGAACGGTGAGCGCACGACGTCGCCTTTTAACACACCTTCGATCGCCGGCTTTACTTCCGAATCCTGCGAAAGTAATGCGCGCGCGTGCTGCATCGCGCTCTGAAATTGGGGTGAGGACGTTTGCCCCGCCAGCGCCTCCATGTCCATGACGATCGTCTTGGCATCGTCTGCGCGTCCGCAGTGAATCGCAGCTTCGGTTAAACTCCCAACGTAGAAGCAGTGCTTCATGGGATGATAGGCACTGTCCGAACTATCGAACATTCGGTGAAGCTCGCGGTACGCTTCGTCGTACCGGCCCTGCGCGAGTGCGCTCATGCCTCTCGCCATCTGGACTTCCGCAAGGAGCGTGTTGGGCGTCGCGCGTTCTGCATTTGCGGCTTGCGTTTGCGCGGCCTGATGGTCGCCGCGCAACGCAGCCACAACCGCCGCCGTCGCCTGAGCAAATGCAGCATACGTCGGCTGGCCGGTCTCGCGTGAAAGCCGCTCACCTTCCTCGGCGTCCGCCGCAGCAGCGTCGAGACTCGTGAGATGACATTCTGCCTGAGCTCGCAGCACCAACACGTGTGCCAACAACGCTAGTCTGCCCTCGCTTCTTAATCCCGCCACTGCGCTGTTGAGAAAGCGCGCAGCAAGGTCGAACTCCCCGACTTGGCCAGCCGCAATCCCGAGTAAGCGCGCCGCCCGCGCGTCACCTTCACCGTTTTGAATTGCATGATGCAAACGCGCGATGATGAACGCCCCTTCACGAATAGGAGCGGCGAGTGACAAAGCCGCAAGAAACCGCGGATCGTCCTGCATCGACGTTCGGACCGACTCGAAGGCGGACGCGAGATGCTCGCACACATCCTCACCCGGTTCCGTCCACCAACGATTGATCGCCGGACCGCAAAGAAGATCCAGCGCGAAATCAACGTCGTTCGCTGACTGTATCGTGTCGGCGATCTCGGTCAATGCCTGCGAACCGGAAACGCCCGGCGCCGCTGCTTCGCGAAGCCATTTGAGCCTCGCGCTATCACGCGGCGAAAAAACTGAAGTGTCCATATTTTCAAGAAGCGAAACGACGACGCTTGACGCGATATCCGATGCCAACGTTGCCGCCGACAACACATAACGTCCACGCCTCTGATCGTCGGCGCACAGGTGAGCGGCCCGGTCGAACGCCTGGATCGCGCTATGGACGTCGCCACGCGCTAGAGCACGGACTGCGGCGGATTCCAGATCCGTCGCAACGGAATCATCGAGGCCGACGATCGAAGCAGCCCGATGCCATACCTCACGATCTGCATTTGCCCGCAGCACCGCGGCGAGTGCGCCGTGTGCTCTCACGCGTTCTGCAAGGTGCGCATCACCGCATATTGCGGAACGAACCAAAGGGTGCCTGAAATGGAGAACACCGTCGTGCACGCGCAATAAACCCGCCGAAACGGCGGGCGTTAGTGCTTCCAGCGGAATGTACGGTTCGACGATCAGCTCCGCGGCGCTCATAACTTCGGCTAGATTGGAGCTGTCGTTAAGGGCGGCAACGAGCAACACTTGACGGGTCGCAGGCGGCAGATCGGAAAGCCGGTGTGCAAACGCGCGTTCTAACCGTGCCGTAAGCGGTACGTGCGCGGGCAGTGGTAGAGAATCGCCCCACCGGGAAGCGATCGCTTTCGGGAGTTCTACGAGCGCCAACGGGTTGCCGGCCGATTCACGGAGCACTCGGTCTTTGATCGCCGCCGAAAGGCCGGGATTAAGCGTCTGAATTAATTCGCACGAAGCGTGTTCATCGAGCGGCTCGACGTCCAATTCCTCTGCAACACCGGCGAAGGCCGTTTCGTGAAGTTCCCGGCTCGCAATTAAAACGATTATCGGTTCGGATTGTATCCGCCGCGCAATAAACGCAAGAATATCGGCCGTCGACTGATCGAGCCATTGGCCATCATCGACTGTTAACAGGAGCGGTTGCTCGGAGGCAAACTCGCAAAGCGTATTGAGCGCTCCTAGGGCGATTAGAAAGAGGTCTGCCGCAGGAACGCTTGTCAGGCCCAACGCCGTCCGAAGCGCGTTTCGCTGAAGATCGGGCAATCCGGCGGCGTGGCCGGCAATTGAACGGAAAAGCTCGTACAATCCCGCGAACGGCAGCTTCGATTCCGACTGCACGCCGACGGCACTTAAAACCGACAAACCTCTTTCGAACGCAAGCGACTTCGCGGCTTCCAGGATTGCGGTCTTCCCTACACCTGGTTCGCCACCAATGAGCAGCGCAGCCCCTCGATCACGCACGCCGTCGAGATGCCCGGTAATGATGCGCATCTCACGATCGCGGCCGAACAGGCGCGTCTCGGTATCAGCTGGCCGGTAAAACTCACGTCGCATCTTCGATGACGTTCTTAGGTAAGAAGTATGCGCTCGTCGAGGGCGCCGCGCAATTCATAGCGCGAGGTTATCTCGAGCTTCGGAAAAATGCGGTAGAGGTGTGAGCCGACGGTGCGAGGAGACAAATAGAGCTTTAGGCCGATCTCGCGGTTCGAAAGGCCTTTGGCGGCCATCAGAGCGATCTGCAATTCTTGCGGGGTCAGCTGTTCTCGCCGTTCCGGAGCCCGCCGTTCTATGAGGACACCGGAGGCACGCAGCTCTTGACGCGTGCGTTCGCTCCACGGGAGAGCACCAAGCGAATCAAACGCTTCCATTGCTGCGAACAACGCGTCACGACCCTCGCGGGTCCGCCTTTCGCGCCGCAGCCATGCTCCGAACGCCAGCTGAAGACGGGCTCTGGTGAACGGCGATTGCACTGCACCTTCGGAGAGCGCTGTTTCGAACAGCGGCTCCGCCGCGTTTTCATCGGCGAGAATGGCGCGCGCATGATGCATCGCTGCATGCACGTGTGGTGCGGGTGTACGTTTTGCGACGTGTTCCATCCCTGCGAGCATGGCGATCGCCTCGTCGCGATGGCCGCTCTGTGCGGCAGCTTCGGCAAGGTCGCCGATAAACCAGCAATGCCGGCCGCGTTGATATCCAATGTCCTCCGGATCGAAGATTCTACGAAAAAGGCGATACGCGTTGCCGTAATCCCCCGTCGTGAACGCAGTCATACCACGGGCAAACGTCACTTCGGAAAGCAAAATTCCGAGCGGCTCCGTTATTCGTTCGGCATCGTCGCACAGGCCGGTCGCTCGTTGTTCGTCGCCGCCGAGAGCGGCCATCGTTGCCGCTGCTCCCAGTGCAGCAGCAACGTACGTCGGCTGATCCGTTTCGAGTCCGAGACGCACAGCTTCTTCCGCACACGCGATCGCCGCGTCCCGACGCGCAAGATGTATCGACGTCCACGCCTTCAACGCCATGACGTGCGTCAATAACGTCAACCGGCCTGCGCTTCGCAAAGGACGCTCGGCAATATCGGCAAACCGTTCCGCTAGCTGATGGTCGCCGACGAGGCTCGCGGCCAGCGCCATGATTTCGGCGTGACGAACGTCGCCGAGTGTTCCAATCAAACGGCGGGCGCCGTCGAGAACGAATGCCCCTCGATCGATCGGCGATGTGATCGCGCAGACGAACAGAAACCTCGGGTCATCTTCGGCCCAGACGCCGGCCGACTCGATGGCGGCGATAAAATTGTTGCAAACACGCTCACCGGATTGGATCCACCAGGTTCTTTTTGCCGCGGGTAATGTGAGCAATTCCAGAGCAAGATCCGCATCGTCTTTTGTCTTGACTGCGTGCGCGATCTCGATGAGTGCCTCCGCCCCTGAAACGGAGCCGACCGTCGCCTCACGATACCACTTGAGTTTTATACGATCGCGTGGTGAAAGATCGAGCTTCTCCGCTCGCTGCAACAACCCGATTACGATCTTCGGCCAACCGATTTCGAACGCGAGTTCCGCCGCTCGTATCAAGCATCTCGCTGCGCGTGCAGTATCGCTGCTCAGTTGCGCGGCACGATCCAACGCTTGGATCGCCGCGCAGATATCACCGCGCTGTTGACCGCGTACCGCGGACGCTTCCAACGCTTCTGCCACCTCGTCATCGAGTCCGACCGTAGCAGCGGCGCGGTGCCATACACGACGATCATGGTCAATTACCACGTTCGCGAGCGCCGCGTGCGCTGCGACACGCTCCGCCGGTGTCGAAGCAGCGTAAAGCGCGTCCCGCTTCAGCGGATGTCGAAATGATACTTTCCCAGCATCCGCTGTAACGAGCCCGGCGGAAATGGCCGGAGTGAACGAGTCCAGAGACATCTGCGGATCACCGACGAACTTTGCTGCCGCCAGAAGTTCAGGAAGGCTCGAACGTTCATCGATTGCGGCAATCAGTAAAAGTTGCCGGCATACACCAGGAAGATCACGTATTTGAGATGCAAACGCACGCTCCAACCGTGCCGTAAGCGGGAGATGCTCACCAATCACGCCGCCGCCGGGTATTTCAGAAGCAATGGCCTTCGGTAGCTCTACGAGCGCCAACGGATTGCCTGCGGCCTCATGCAGCACGGCCTTGCGAATGGAAGGCGAGAGATCGAGATCGAGCGCGTCAAGCAACGACTCCGAAGCCGCATCATCGAGAGCCTCGATGCGCATCTCAGGCACGACAGCCGAGAGGCCCGTTCGAAACACGTCACGGCTGCCGATAAGCAGGACAATCGGCTCGAAATCGAGCCTGCGGGCTATGAAGGCAAGCACGTCCGCACTGGATTGATCCAGCCACTGCAAGTCGTCGACAACCAACAGTAGCGGGTTTTTGGATGCAACGTCTGCGAGAAGGTCGAGTGCACCGAGCGCAATGAGGAAAAGATCGGCAGCGGCACTGTTCGTTAATCCGAAGGCGGCGGCGAGTGCATCTTGCTGCGGTCGAACTAAGTGATCGACGCGATTAAGAACCGGCCGCAATAGCTCGTGCAGACCGCTAAACGGAAGGTTGGTTTCTGATTGAGTGCCCGTCGCAGCGAGCACCGTCATCCCACGGTCGGCAGCGAGTGATTTTGCGAAGTCGAGAATGGCCGTTTTGCCTATCCCGGCGTCTCCTCGAACCAGCAAAGCACTGCCTCGCCCCGCTACGGCAGCGAGGTGATCCTCGATCGCACGGGCCTCATGCTCGCGCCCGAACAGCGCTTGCCGCGACACGCTGCGATGGTTCGCGGCAACTACACAAAACCACTAGTGACGCACACCTAGCCGGCGGTCAGCTTTTAGGCGACCGGCGCGTTCGTTTGACGTTTTCCGATGAGTGCTACTAACGGGATACACACAAGCGACGCTACACCCATGGCGAGCGTACCGTCGGCATAAGACAACACCGTCGCCTGTCCATACACGAGACCGGCGAGTTGCGCGAGCGAATGCGAGTAAAGAAACGACTTTACGGCCGGATTTTTCAGCGTGTCTTCCGCTGCAAGAATCGCCGAGTGGAACTGCTCCCGCCGATCGATCAGGACATTTAACGCGGCGACCGCGATCGACCCGCCGAGTTGCACGGCCAAATTGAGGAACGCGCCGGCCTTCGGACCATCTTTCGGAGGGGTTCCACTAAGCACGGCAACGGAGAGCGGGATGAACAGCGCCGCGCCGCCCACTCCGGACAACGCGAGTGGAAGAGCGAACGTCCAGAAGAATGACAGCGACGTCGTGTACCACGCCAAGACTACCGTAGCAACACCCGTTATGATGAAGCCGGCGGCCAAGATGGCGCGCGCGTCAATTTCTCCGATGAGTGCGACAATCAACGGCGTACAAAGAGCGACGGGGATCGCTCGCAGCAAGAACAACATCCCGCTCAAGGTCGGCGTGAAGCCCAGCGAGCCTTGAACGTATTGCGGCAAAATATACGTAGAGCCGAGCAAGACAGCGCCCTGCGCGAGAGCAAGAAGCGATCCAGCCCAAACTGTCCTTTTGGCGAGCACCCGAAGATCGACGACCGGATTCGCGGTAAACATCAGCTCGTATACGACAAACGCCGTCGCGCTGACGATACAGACGATCGTCATGCAGAGGATGACGGGATCCGAAAACCAGTCGTGCTGTTCGCCTTCGGTTAGAACGTACTGCATAGAGCCGAGTGCTAATGCGAGCAACACGACGCCGATGCTGTCGACCGGCGACTTTTTCGGCGATTCCGGATTGCGTAACAGTAGGAATAGGACAATCGCCGAGAATGTGCCCGGCACGACGTTGATGTCAAAGCACCAGTTCCATGAATAGTTGTCGACCAGAATGCCGCCGATCGGCGGACCGAGAGCCGGGCCCATGACTGCACCGATCGTAAAAATGCCCTGGCTTGTACTCAGCTTTTCAGGCGGGAATGTATCGCGAAGAATGACTTGTGCGGTGGCGAGGAGACCGCCGCCGAAGAGGCCTTGGACGATCCGCCAGGACGCAAGCGAGCCGAGGGAATGAGAGTCTCCGCAGAGCACCGACGCAACAGTGAACCCGATAATCGACGCGACATAATAGTTCTTGCGGCCGAAGCGGCTTTGCAGCCACGGCGTCAATGGAATGACGATAATGGCTGCGATGGTGTAAGCGGTGATCACCCATGTCGCTTCATCGAGACTCGCGCCGATATTGCCTTGAATGTTTGGCAGCGCAACATTCGTGATCGTCGTGTCAAGCGTTTGCATGAGCGTGGCTGCCATAACGGCTACGATAATCAGCGTACGGCGTGTGCCGTGTTCAACAACGCCCTTCGATCCAGTTGCGACGGTCACGTCTTGAACATCCTCTCGCGCGCAACTTCGAGCGTATCGGTTTGTTTGAATTGCAGCGTCTTTGGAAGCCACAAACGCACGGCGCCGATGTATTTATCGGCCATACCGTAGTAGACGTCATAAACGCCGTGCTCGCGTTCGTCGATTCCCGTCGGGAACACGACGTTGTCAACAACGCCGCTCGTTTCTTCTTTCAGTTCAGGGATCAGAATCGGCGCGGGTGAACGGTAAAAAAACAGCCTATCGTTTTCGCGCCTGAACACCAGAAGGCCGGCTTCATAGTTTACATGTGCGACTTCGCCGGGCGCCTCAGCAAGCTGACCGCTCACGCCGTGGTAGACAATCATGTAGCCTAGCGGCGTCAGGACCGGGGGAGTTCCTACGCCGATACGCTGAACTTCCCAATCTTCCACCGGCTGAACGAGACGCTCGTGATGATTCATCACGCACAGCTGCCGAATATCACGCTTCACGGCCTCAAGCTCGCAACCGGAAACCCATATGCTCGGCGCGAGCCCCTCGACGCCTTTCGGCGCATTCGCCGCGGTGTATTGTGGACGGTGGAACATGGCGAGAATCAAGCGGCCGTCGTGCGTTTGCAAAGGCACAGGAGCGAATGCCGCGTCTTTGTTATCGAATTCATTGAAGTGAACGTCATAGTGCGCCTGAACGTCGGGTTGAAAATCGACCAGCCCGAGGCGCTGCCACTCGAGACAATTCTCTGAGATCGCCAGCGCAACACGCGGCCCGTTCGAACCCCATGCGACATATGTCATCACGTAGCGCCGAAGCGGCTCGACGTACGTGACGCGAGGATCTTCGCATCCACCCGTGCCTTCTTGCGGACGCAATTCGTAAGCCTGCTCGGGTTCGAGCGCAACGCCGAGCCTTTCAACGCCGTTCGGAATACCATTCTCGCCGAAGAGTACTCGCGCTATACCGATGCGCGAATAGTTCTTTCGCCCGACCAGACGGGGGAACAAATACAAGTTTCCGTCGGGTCCTCGTGCAGCACCGGGGTTCAGAACGCCTTCGACTTCTTCTTCGCGCATCGGATCGGGGTGCATAACCACCCCGAGCCGCTGGATGCGAAATCCGCTCTGCAACACTGCGCTAATGGAGCTGCATGGCGCGATCGCCGAGCGCAGCCGTCTCGATAAACTCGAGCATCAGCCGGTTCACTTCTGCCGCGTGAGTCCAAATGCAGCCATGCGGAGCGCCCGGCAGTTCTTCGTACGTGCCCGATTTTATCAACGCTTCCATGCACCGTCCGCCCGAGTCGATCGGGACGATGCGATCTTGATCTCCGTGTACGACGAGAACGGGCACGTCGATGCGTGCGATGTCTGGACGAAAATCTTCCAACCAGGCGTCGACGCACTGCAGCGTCGCCGCCGGAGACGCGCTTACGCCCACGTTGAAACTGACCTGGATGACTTGCTCGCTGACACGCGAGCCTTTGAGCACATCGCTGTTATAAAGGTTGTTCGTGAACGCAGCGACGGTTGCATAGCGATCCGAGGCAATCCCGGCTTTTAGACCATCGAACACGCTCCGGCCGACACCGTGCGGATTATCGGCGGTCTTCAACAGAAACGGAGTAATCGAGGAAATAAAGCCGGCCATTCTCACGCGTCGAGATCCGAATCGGCCGAGATAGCGCGCGACTTCGCCGCCCCCCATTGAAAAGCCGAAGAGCGCAACGTCGTGTAAATCCAGCTTGGTCAGAATCGTGTCGAGATCCCCGGCCAGCGTATCGTAGTTGTAGCCCGTTGCCGGTTTACTCGATTCGCCGAATCCCCGGCGATCGTAGGTGACGACGCGATACCCGGCATCGAGCAACGCACTCGCACTCGTCTGTTTTTCCCACGAACGCCCGCTGAGTGGATAACCGTGAACCAGAACGACGGTTGAACCGTTTCCCTGATCCTCGTAATAGAGATCAATCGATTCGGAGTTTTCTCTTCCGACCGTGATGTATGCCATTTATCTTTTCTCCATGAAATGTTCAATTAAATGCCTGCGTACCACTGATAGCCTTGATCTTCCCAATAGCCGCCGTCGCCGCCGTAGAGATGCGCGAAGCTGCCGACAACTTCAGCGCGTTCGATCCACTTCGCACTCTTGTAACCAAGTTGCGTCGGCACGCGCAGTCGCACGGGCGCACCATAATCGTTTGGAATAGGAACGCCGTTCATACGGAGCGCAAGTAACACTTGCGGATGATTGGCCTGATGGCAATCGAGACTTTCGTAGTACGGAGTGCCGCGCTCGTCGGTATCCATGCAATAAAACACGACGTAGCGGGCATCTCTTCGCGGCCGTGCCAACGCGAGTACATCCGCGAGTCGTACGCCGCTCCACTTCGCGATAGCGCTCCACCCATCGACACAATCGTGTCGCGTTATCTCGCTAATCTGTCGCATGGAATGCAGCTGCGCTAGCGACAACGCCGCCGGCTGTTCAACGGCACCGTCCACGATGAGGCGGTAGTTGCCGAAATGCGAAGCAACCAAATCGCGGTATTTTGCGTCAGCCGGCGTCGGCAAGCTCTCAATCGGAAAGACCGGCGAGATCTCCGACATCGTGTATGTCTGAGCGAGGCCGCGCGTACCGATCAATGCGTGATTCACCAGTTCAACGCTGCTCAACAACCGGTTAAAGGCGGGATTCCTCGCTATGAACGCGCGGCGTTTCACCGATGCTCTACCGGCACCGTTTGGTACTCTTCGGGCCGGTACCAGCCGGTAATCATTGACATGAGCTGATTGATGACTCCTTGGGTCAGGACTTGAAACACATGGATCAGCCAAAAGCCTACCAGTAAAATCATCCCGGTGAAGTGCCACAAACGCGCAAATTGACGTCCGCCCAAAATCCACGTCAATGGATGCGCGATCGTATCGATACCCGGCGATAGCGATAGCCCCGTCAGGACGACGAGCGGTGCGAGTCCGAAAAGCACCGCCGTGTACGACGCCTTCTGCAAGGGATTGTAGAGCCCGTATGGAGGCGGCGCTTTGCGAAGGTGGAGGTAGTAGGCTTGCATCGGCCAGAGTTTAGGAATGTCACTCGGCGCAAGAAGAATGTGTCTGAGATTGCCCTTGACCGCGCTGGAGATAAGCCACGTCAGCCACGCGACAAGCGCTGTCCACGCAAAGAAAAAGTGCCAGCGCCGGCCGTCGGCGAGGTCTTGAAATGACGGGATCGTGATCCAGCTTGGAAATGCGCGCGACGCGTAGCCGCCCATGCCATTCGGCGTCCAGCCGAGCCATGTCGTCGTCGTAAAGACGTGTCCGAACAGGGTCGTTGTGCCGACGCCGTCCTGCGGCGAGTCAATTGATAACACGCGGTGCGATTGGTCCCTCCTGTCGAAGGCGTCCAAAAACGGCGCGGCATTGAAGATTTGCAATCCGCTCGAAACGAGCGCTCCAAACGCGAGAACCCAGAGCCAATGGCTAACACGCGTCGCAACCGCGTATTTGTAGATGGCCCGACAGACGTTCATGCCTCGAGCGTAGTAGCGCAACACGGCAGTGTCGGGACCTAAATAGTGTCCTTTTCGTTCAAACACGTTGGCGCGAGCGATTTTGGACACATTTTGTACGCCGACATCGCGTGCACACTATGGTAATTTTGCCCGGATCACAGCAACCACTTGGAGATGATATCCGCGGCACCGTCGCCGACGCGTCCGCTTCGAGCGTGACGATTGCAACGAGCGAAGGACCGGTTACAATCGCGCTTGCGCCGAAAACGGCGATTGCAGGCGTTGTGCCGGCGAAACTTTCCGATATCCGTCAAAATGCATTTATCGGCGTTACAAACATCCCTCAACCAGGCGGCGCGCGCGCGGTCGGAGTTTTTCTCCTCCCGGACGCGCTTAAAAATGAAGCCGGAAGCTTTCCATGGGATTATCCGGCAAGCGGCGCAGGCGGTTCACGAATGACGAACGGCGACGTCTCGCTGGGATCGCGAATGACGAACGGAACCGTTTCGAAAGCTTCGAGCGAAGGCCCGTTAACGGTGACGGTCGCTTATCACGGCGGATCGATCGACGCGACGATTCCTGCAAATACTCCCGTCGTCCGAATTGTACCGGCGACCTGGAAAACGCTCGCGCGAGGCGCGCACGTCTTTGCCGCGGTCCACGGCGTCGACAATCGTCCGACCGCAGCGCAGATTGTCGTCGGCGAGCAAGGCGTCGTTCCACCGATGTAATGCAGGCGAAGCGGCGTCACGAATGCACACTCTTGGTTTCCTGACGCCTGCTACCGGCGGTGCTATCGTCGAAGCATGATGTCGGATCGAAAACGAGACCGTCGAGGGGAGCCGTTCCAGAATAACTTCACCGAAAATACCGGTGCATCGCGTTCGCTCATTGCCGATGCGCAGCTCCTCTTACAGCTCGATCCGGATATCGATTCAGAGGAAGCCGATGCGATGAATATGATGTTTGCCCGCCGGAATGGTCAGTGGCTCCGATGATATCGATTACCGTAAACGGCATTAAACGCGATGTCGAGGTACCGGGCGAAATGCCGCTACTGTGGGTCGTTCGCGATGAACTGAACCTAACGGGTTCCAAGTTCGGCTGCGGCGTCGGCGAATGTGGGTGCTGCACGATGCATATCGACGGTGTCGCAACCCGAACGTGCGTCCTTCCGGTATCCGCTGCCGCCGGCAAGCAGATCGAGACGATTGAAAGCCTTTCAAGCGACAACTCGCATCGTGTACAAAAGGCATGGCTTGCCGAGCAAGTTCCGCAGTGCGGCTACTGCCAGTCGGGGCAAATCATGGTCGCAAGCGCGCTCCTAAAGAAGAATCCGAATCCTAGCGACAGCGACATCGACCAGGCAATGACAAACATATGCCGGTGCGGTACCTACGATCGCATTCGAACCGCGATCCATCGCGCCGCACAAGAGGCCTAAGTATGGAACTCGACGCGCTCGATCGCGGTGGTTTTCTGCGCCTAGCGGGTACGTTGGGCGCCGGTCTGGTTTTTGCAGTCTATTTGCCCGGGTGTGGGCGCTCGTCAACAAGCAGTTCGTCCGCTCCGTTCGCGCCGAATGCATGGGTACGTATTGCGCCTGACAATACCGTCACCGTGGTCGTGAACAAATCCGAAATGGGACAAGGAGTAGCAACGGGTCTTCCGACAATTGTTGCCGACGAGCTCGATGCGGATCCGAATCTCTTGAAGTTTGAATTCGCTCCTGCCGACCAACAGTACATCGATCCCGTGTACGGGGCGATGATTACCGGCGGCAGCACCAGCGTCAAAGACATGTGGATGCCTTTGCGCACGGCCGGAGCAACCGCTCGCGCGATGCTCATTGCCGCTGCCGCACAACAGTGGTCGCTTGATCCCTCTGCGTGTACGGCGAAAAACGGTGTGGTTTATCATTCCGCGTCGAATCGTACAGCCTCGTACGGCAGCCTGACGGCTATCGCTTCGGGTTTGAAAGTCCCGACGAACGTGCCCCTCAAGCGGCCGGATCAGTTTACCATCATCGGACAACAGCACCAGCGTCTCGATATTCCGCAAAAGCTGAACGGTACTGCGGAATATGGGATCGACGTGCGCGTGCCGGGAATGCTATACGCAGCGATCGCGCGTTCACCCGTATTCGGTGGCAAAGTAAAGAGCTTTGATCCCAAGGCTGCGAAGGCTGTTGCGGGCGTCGTTGACGTCGTGCAGGTTTCCAACGGGGTCGCGGTCGTCGCAAAGAACACGTGGTCCGCGTTTCAGGGAAAAAACGCGCTCCAGATCGATTGGGATGACGGACCAAATGCGAATCTGACGACCGAAGCGCTCTTTGCCGAAGCTGAAGAATTGGCGCGCACGCATCGCGGAGAACTCGTGGCCCTTTCGCGGGGAAATACCGAGACGGCAAAAGGAACGGTCGTCGAAGCTACCTATCGGGGACCGTTCCTAGCACATACGACGATGGAGCCGCAGAACGCGACCGCGGACGTGCGCGAGGATCGTTGTGAAGTGTGGGCGCCAAATCAAGTACAGCAACGTTCACAACAAGAAGCGGTAAACGTCACCGGACTTCCGTTGGAAAAGTGTGTCGTCCACACGACGCTGCTCGGCGGCGGATTTGGCCGGAGATTGGAATCCGACTACGTTCGTGAAGCCGTCGAGGTCTCGAAAGCAGTTAAAGCGCCAGTCAAGGTCATGTGGACGCGCGAGGACGACATTCAGAACGAGTTTTACCGGCCGATGAGCGTCAACGTCGTTCGCGGTGTCCTTGCAAACGGTACGCTTACGTCTCTCTCACATCAGGTCGTTTCGCAGTCATGGCTCAAGCGGTGGCATCCGCAGTGGCTGAAAAACGGAGTGGACATGCTTTCGATGGCCGAGGCCGTTGATGCACCGTACTACGTTCCGAACTTCAAAGCAACGTTCATCGATCACGAACATGGAATTCCGGTCGGATCGTGGCGCGCGCCCGACGCGAACTGGAACGGTTTCGTTACCGAGTCGTTCATCGATGAGCTTGCGCATGCTGCCGGCAAAGATCCGCTTACATTCCGTCTCGCGCTGTTTGAAAAAACTCCCCGCGCAGCGGGAGTGCTGCGTCTAGCTGCAGAGAAAGCCGGTTGGGGAAAACGGCAAGGCGCGGGCATTGCGCAAGGTTTAGCCGTCGTGTTTTGGGGCGGCAGCTACGCGGCGCTGGTCGCGGATGTTTCGATGGTCAACAATATGCCCAAAGTCCATCGCGTTGTCGCGGCCGTTGATTGCGGGACGGTCATCAATCCCCGCATCGTTGAGCAGCAGGCGCAGAGTGCGGTGATCTACGGGCTTTCGGCGGCGTTGACGAATAAAATCACGCTCGAACGCGGCCGCGTCCAGCAGCACAACTTCTACGATTACTTGAGCTTGCGTCTAGCGGATTCGCCGCCTATCGACGTCTACGTCGTCCCAAGTAAGGAAAGCCCGACCGGCGTCGGAGAACTGTGTACGCCGCCGATCGCACCGGCCGTTGCAAATGCGGTCTTCACGCTTACCGGAAAACGCGTGCGGCAGCTTCCCTTTAGCGACGCACTGCGCGCCTAAAGGCCGAGGTCGGTAAGTCCGGCGTGATCGAGCGGTCGCGGGCCGCTCGCATCCCAATGATACTTGCGTTCCGAATTTGTGATCGGCATATCGTTGATTGACGCATATCGCCGTCGCATCAGGCCGTGCCCGTCGAATTCCCAGTTCTCATTTCCATACGAGCGATACCAGTTGCCGGAATCGTCGTGCCATTCATACGCGAAACGCACCGCTATGCGGTCGCCGGTGAAGGCCCAGAGTTCCTTGATGAGGCGGTAATCGAGTTCTTGGGCCCACTTCCGTTTCAAGAACGCAACGATCTGCGCGCGTCCGTTCAAAAATTCGCTGCGATTTCGCCAAACGCTATCTTCGGTATACGCTAACGCGACACGTTCCGGATTGCGCGTGTTCCACGCATCTTCCGCACCGCGAACCTTTTGTATCGCGGTTTCGCGCGTAAACGGCGGTAACGGCGGTCGCTCGCTCATTGAACTAGATGCCCTCGCGGTTAAAAGTGTAGCACGCGCGCGCTCAACATGATAGGATCGCACATGAACAGACAAATGTTCGCGACCGCATTATGGTGTCTCGCTACGACGCCGATCCTGGGGGATCATTTGATGCAGGATACATCACCGAACGCGACCGGCGCAATCGTTGTGACGAAGCTGAGCCGGCATTCCTATTCCGAGACGATTGCAACACTTACGAAGACGCTCACCGGCGGCGGCAACACGATTTTCGCAACGATCGATCAAGCAGCAGCGGCCGCGAGCGCCGGCTTGAACTTACGACCGACGACGCTGATAATTTTTGGCAATCCGAAGGGCGGGACGCCGTTCATGGAGGCGTTCCCGGCCGTCGGGCTCGAGCTTCCACTAAAGCTGCTCGTGTGGGAAGACAACGCCAAGGTCATGGTCGCCTATAAGCGCGTTTCCGCGATTGCCGCTGCTTATAACGTCACCGGAATGGACGCACGCGTCGAAGCGATGGATCACGCACTCGACACTTTGACGAACACGATCGCGTAAGCCGCGGTGGCTGCCTTCCTCAAAACGCTCGCACTCCTAGCGACGAGCAGCGTACTGACGGCCGCGGTAGTAACAAGCGCCTTCGACCGCGAGCTGTCGAGCACGATGACGCGTATGGATCGATCGATGGCCGCGGCACCGCTGACGGGCGATGCGGACCACGATTTCCTTACCATGATGATTCCTCATCATCAGGCTGCGATCGACATGTCGCAGAGCGAGCTTCAGTACGGTCAAGACGTCCGCGTGAAACGACTCGCTCAGGAAATCGTCGTTACGCAAGAGTCGGAGATCTCGCTCATGCGCTCGTACCTCGCCGGCGATGCGCGCGCGAAATAGAACGCTCGCTGCAGCGGTGCTCTTCGCCCTCACCGCGCAGCCGTCGATGGCGGGACAGGCGCCGGGACCTGCAAGCGCTAGCGATATTCCGGTGAGTTCACGCGACCGCGTCTACCTCTCCGATCAGACGTCAAACACCGTATCGGTGGTCAATCCAGCGACGAATCAACTGCTCGGTGTTATTCGGCTCGGTCAGGCTGATGCGGGAACATTGAGCCCGCTTTACACCGGACAGCTCCTCGTGCACGGGATGGGGTTCTCTTCCGATCACCGCACGCTCGATGTGATTTCGGTCGGGTCGAATTCAGTTACGTTCATCGATACGCTCACGAATCGCGTAAAACACGTTACGTACGTCGGCCGCTCACCGCACGAAGCGTTCTTTACGCCCGACGACAAGGAAGTCTGGGTATCGGTACGCGGTGAGGATTACGTCGCGGTGATCGATGCCGCGACGTATCGCGAAGTGCGCCGTATCGCGGTGCCGTACGGTCCGGGTATGGTGATTTTCTCGCACGACGGCCGCTACGGGTATCTATGCTCGAGCTTCACACCGGAAACCGTCGTGATCGGTCGCGCGTCTCACACAATCATAGGCCACGTCAAACAAGTCTCACCGTTCTGTCCGGACATTGCAGCCACGCCCGATGGAACGCAGGTTTGGGAAACCTTGAAAGACACGGGACGCGTCGAAGTCTTCAATGCGAAACCGCCGTTCAACGTTCTCTCGGTCTTAGACACCGGACCAATTACAAATCACGTCAATTTTGCTCGCAACGCTAACGGACAGTTCGCCTACGTTACAATCGGTGGTCTGAACGAAGTAAAAGTGTTCACAACGGGCGAGCAACCGAAGCTTGTCGCAACGATTTCAACCGGCGAGTTGCCGCATGGAATCTGGCCGTCAGGTGACGGCACTCGGATGTACGTCGGTCTCGAAAATGCGGACGGCGTCGCGGCGATCGACACGCTGACCAACCACGTCATCGCGACGGTGCACTCCGGACAATCACCGCAAGGCATCGCTTACGTGCCTAACGCTGTTCCTACCGGCGACGGCGGTTCGAATCTTGAGCCTCTCGGCTCGGCGGGAGCCGCCGCCCATCTGGTACTCGTCGACGCATCCGCAGGTATGCAGAGAACCACGGTGACCGTTAATAACCAAGGGCTAACGGATCTGTTGGAGGCCGCGGTAACGGGTTTGGTACCCGGCGGATTCTACGTGCTTGAACTTGCCGAGCGCGCCGACGGATCCGGAACTCGCACGCGCCTCGCCACATTCAAAGCGAACCCCTCCGGAGCTGCGATCGTCACCTCGATTACCCAACTTCGCGCAATGGTTTCGCCCGATGCCGACGTTCGTGCCAAACGCTATCTTGTGATCGCGGAAGACACGAACGGCAGCGACGGGCGCGTCGTTCAAATTCAGAAGTAATTACGGCTTGTTCGTGATGTTCTTGATGACGTACGCGCTGACGTCTTGAATTTGCTGGGCCGTAAGCGTGCCGCTGAACGCCGGCATCCCCGGACCGCCGTTCGTAACCTGTTGAACGACTCGTTGCATGTTCTTTGCCGACGGAATCACCGTTAAGTTCGGTCCTCCGTTACCGCCATGCCCGGTGGCACCATGACAGGCGGAGCAATTTGCCGAGAATACGGACGCGCCGTTTGCGGCATTAGGCGGCCCCGCCGCAGCCGCGCCTTTCTTTGGACCTGCGCCGCCAATGTGCTCGATGCCCTGACCCGGCCCAGGACTCGGTGCCGGACCAAGTTTTCCGTCGAGACTGAAAACCCACAGGTTGTCACCATGCGGTGTAACTGCTAGCGCGTTACCGCCGGCGTAAAACGCGACTTCTTCGTGGCCATTCCGCTGGAAAATCGCCGGCGTGTTGTTGGCCCCTGCGCCCGTTTGGAAGTTCCAAACAAGATTACCGTTCGTAGCGTTGTACGCCTGAAGCTGTCCGCGATTGCGTCCGACGAAAACGACGTTGCCCGCCGTAACGACTGAACCCGAGAAGCAAGAATCTCCCGGCCATACTTTCTGCCAAACGATCTTACCGGTCGTGACGTCCATCGCGCTGAACGTGCCGGTGTTCTTTCCGAAGCCGTTACCGGCCGTTCGTACAGAACCGTTGTATTCCGTGCCCACGTCGCTTGCCTTCGGCAACTCTACCGTGTCGGCGGTAACGCCTTCGGCTTCGGCCTGCGCGCAGACGTAGAACATATGTGTGCTCGGGCTGTAACTTGACGGCGGCCAATTCGTGCCGCCGGCATTACCCGGTGTGATGACGGTCATCTCTTTCCAATACGGGGTGAAAGGTCCCTTAGAAAGGATCACTGGTACCGGATCACCGGCATCTTCCGCTGCTACTTTTTTCACGGCTGCAATTTGGTCGCCGTTCAAACGATGCGGCACGAACTCGTCGGTTGTTGGAAACGGTTGCGTCGGCCAGGTCTGCTGCCTCGCTTCCTGCGGCACCGGACGCTCCGGGATCGGATAGATTGGTTCGCCGTTTGTACGATCGAGCAGATACAGCCAACCCGTTTTCTGCGCTTCGCCAATCCCATGAACGAGCTTCCCATGGATCGTTGCATCGAAGAGCACGGTTGGGCTCGGAGCATCGTAGTCCCAAAGATCGTGATGAACCATCTGATAGTACCAGCGGAGTTTTCCACTCTTGAGATCGAGAGCGACCATCGACGCCGAGAAGAGATTTTTACCGGCGCGCTGATCGCCTCGATTGTCAGGGCTTGCGTTTCCGGTCGAGAAATAGATAAGGCCAAGCTTCGGATCGACCGATGGCGTTTGCCAAATCGGCGCGCCGCCGCGCGTCCACGCGTTGCCCGTCTGCGGCCATGTGTTGTGCCCCGTCTCACCTGGTCCCGGAATGGTGTAGAAACGCCACGCTTCTCTACCGGTCTGTGCGTTAAACGCCGTGAGACGGCCACGTATCCCGTACTCGCCGCCCGCAACGCCGGTGATCACCATCCCGTCGACGTAGAGAGGCGCCGACGTGACGGTGTACCCGTCCTGCCACCGCGCAACGAGCGTGGACCAAACGACATTACCCGAATGCTGATCGAGTGCGACGAGCTTTCCGTCGAGCTGGCCGATGTACACTTTGCCGGCGCCAAGCGCGACGCCGCGGCTCATCCAGCCGCAGCATGTCGTACTAATCTGCTGGTTGAGATGTGCCTGATACTGCCAGAGGATCTTGCCGCTGTCGGCATCTACCGCAAATACGTCATCCATGCCGGTCGAAACGTAAATTACGCCTTGGTATTCCAGCGGTTGACTTTCGGCCGAATACTTTGCCGCGATCGCCGAACCTCGTAGATGCGTTAACCAAAGACCCTTCAAGCTGCCGATATTTGAGGCATTGATCTCCGTCAGCGGCGAATAGCGCTGATTCGACAGCGATCCGCCGTTGGTGACCCAGTTGTCGGTCGGAGACGCAGCAAGCTGGCTCGCCGAAAATGCGGGCGTGATCGTGATCGTGCCCGCCATCGACGTAGCTTGCGCACCCCCGGCGAAGATTTTCAGGCCAAGGGCAAAGATAACGAACATCCCGATGACAATAATGCCAATACGGAAAACATCTTCCGGCTCTCGTCTTTTCATGCTTATAGAACATCACCATAGAAGAGCAAGCGACAGCAATTGGCAGTGTTCAAATTCAATTGCGACGATCGCTCGTGAAATATAAACAGCAGCGCCCCCATGACGGACCGCTGCTGTGTATACACCGCACACGCTTAGCCGTGCGTCAGCTTCTGTTGTTCGCGGGCTTGGCTTTGGCTGTTGAGCACAGACAAACTCAAACAAGCGACGAGCGCTCCAACGATCCACGCGTTCCATGCGTGGGCTCCGCTTGAACTGAAGCCCAAGAGCCATGGTGCCAAGAACGTCCAACTGCCGAGAATAGCATTCGACCATTCTGCGACCTGCGATTGCGGCATGCTGAGTGCCCACAGCGCTGCTGCGACAATCAACGCACCGACGATCCATGCAGCAAGCGTGCTGCTTGGATTGTATCCACTTACGATAAAGGGCGCGAAGAATAACCACGCGCCAAGGACCAGATTCGACCAGTCCTGCCAGCGTTTCCAGCTCATCGTATACCTCCTTTCCATCATCTTATTCGGACGTAGTTAGTTGATGTGATTTCGTCCCTTGGACACGCTAGCAATTTTGATTTTAAATGTCTGCCACCTGAAACTTACCTCGCGGCTAGTTCATTGCTTTGTAACGCCAAGCGCAGCACTTACCTTTGACGCCGTGAATGGAATAGAACGCAAACGCGCTCCCGTCGCGTCGAATATTGCGTTGCAGATTGCGGCCGGAATGACCGATGCCGTCGGCTCACCGGCGCCCCACGGTGGTTCGTCGGGCCGATCGATCAGATCGATAGCGACATCGGGAACGTCAGGAAATCGGAGAATCGGATAAGTCC
The DNA here is from genome assembly GCA_019232905.1 of Vulcanimicrobiota bacterium. Lineage (GTDB taxonomy): Bacteria > Vulcanimicrobiota > Vulcanimicrobiia > Vulcanimicrobiales > Vulcanimicrobiaceae > JAMXLG01. The sequence continues at coordinate 1,064 of JAFANA010000096.1, read as the reverse complement.
CCCAATCGAGACTCGTTACTGCGGAACGGCTGAACTTGAGTTCTTCAAGCAGCGTGCGGCTAACGGTTTGGATGACGTTTCCTTCGATTTGATTTTTCACGCCGTCGGGATTAATGATTTGACCGCAGTCGTGAGCGATTGAAACCTTCTCGACACGCACCTTGCCGCTCGAGCGATCCACGACGACGTCGGCAATCGCCGCAACGTACGTGCGGTACAGTTCGTAGTGCACGTACGAGAGCCCTCGACCGCGGAGTGTCGTTCCATTGCCGCGGCTTCCCGTCTTATGTGATTGCCATTGCGTGAGTTGAGCCGCTCGCTGCAAGACTTCAGCGCCGCGAGGATCTTTGAGATATTTCAATCTGAACTCGATCGGATCGGCACCGGTTGCCGCGATAATCTCATCAAGGAACGACTCGTTCGCGAACGTATTTTGCATTCGGCCCGGAGACCGAATCCAAGACGGCCGCAGCGGCGTCGTTTCGAGACGATGGCAGACCGTGTGAACGTTAGGAAACTGATAGGGGACCGCGGAATCTTGAGTGACACCGCCCGGCTCTAAATCGGTTTTTGTGGGGAGATTCGCATATTGCGCTGCAAGTAACCACTGAAGTGTGGCTGAGCCTTGCGGCATGAAAAACTCGCCTTCCCAAGCAACGACGTTGCCGTTCGCGTCCAGGCCGGCCTCCAAATCGATGAGCGTCGGAGGCCCTTTGGGGTCCCATCCGTGCTCGTCCCACCGCATCCATTGCACGCGCACCGGTGCTTTAACGGCACGCGCGAGAATCGCCGCGTCGGCGGCTGCATCTTCATGTCCGTTGCGGCCGTAACATCCCGAGCCTTCGACATAGACGCAACGCACGTCGTCGGGATTCATCGCAAACATGAGTGCAAGCTGCTGATGAAGTTGATGCGTCGCCTGCGACGCGGTCCAGACGGTAAGCTTCCCGTTTTCGAAATTAGCCACCGCGGCGGACGGTCCGATCGAACCGTGCGTGTGCATGGCAAAGTCGTATGTTGCTTTTAACGTCTTATGCGCACCCGCTAACGCGGATTCCGCATTT
>JAFANA010000141.1 GCA_019232905.1 Vulcanimicrobiota bacterium | reverse complement strand
CGGCCGCGCCGATCGCGCGAACGTTCGACGGCCAGTGCGAGGCAATCGCTTCATCTGCAAGCTTGCGCCGCAGCAGCAGCTCTTCGCGCAATTGGTTAACGTGCGCGTCGTATCCGCGCTCCAAGTAATCAACGATCGCCGCCTGCACGTAAAGGCTCGTCGCCATGTCATAGGCTTGCTTTCGCAGCAACAAACGCTCGAGAATCATGCGCGGCGCTGCGAGCCATCCGACGCGCAGACTCGGCGCAATCGTTTTCGAGAACGTCGAAAGATACACGACGTGATCCGGCGCGAGCGCAACGAGCGGAGGCAACGCGTGGTGCGCGAGCGGGCCGTACGGATCGTCTTCGATGATCGGAACGCCGGCGCGCCGCGCAATGGTCGCGAGCCGTTCGCGCCGGTCCGCGTTCATCGTTACGTTCGTCGGATTGTGCATCGACGGCATCGTGTAAATGAAGCGCGGACGCCGCGTTCGCAAAATCGCTTCGACGTGATCGACGCGCATGCCGTCTTCATCGACGGGAACCGGAATCGCACGCAAGCCGTTGATTTGGAATATCTGCAGTGCGCCCGGATAGGAGGGCGATTCGACGATAATTTCGTCGCCCGGCTCGGCGAGCGACTGCGCCACGATCATGATTCCTTGCGTCGACCCGGTGAGTACGATGACGTTCTTCGGCGCGATACCGCTCGCGCCGCGTGCATTCAAACGCGATGCGATCGCCTGACGCAGCGGCTCGTATCCCTCCGAATCGCCATATGAGAGAACGAATCGTGGATCGCGAGCGACGCGTTCGAAGGATTGCGCGAGCTCCCCGAGAGGCGACGGTTCGTCAGGCGCGACGCCTTGCACGAACGAAATCCGTCCGGGTTCCTGTTTTGCAGCAAGCTCGCCGAGAATGTTTGGAAACTCTCCTACGCGCCACGGCGGTAGCGTAATCCACCACGGGACGCCGGCGGTGCGCGCTGGTTGCCCGCCGCGCAGCTGCGGCACGACGCGGGAACCCGACCCGACGCGTTGCTCGATTAGCCCATCAGCGACGAGTTCGCGATACGCGTGCACGATCGTACTGCGATTGACATTGAGGCGTTCCGCCATCGTGCGCTCCGGCGGAAGGCGTGTCGACTCGGGGAGCGTACCGGCAAGGATCGCCTCGCGCAAATGCTCGTAGATCTGGCGATAGAGCGGTACAATCGAGTCACGCTCGAGTTGGGGGAGAATTCCAGACCATCCAATTTTTGCCATGGATGGCAGTCCATTTTCGGTAAAACCAATGCCAACGCTTTCCGAACACTAAAAGCGATGGTCAATTCACGGGCCGTCGATTTGCGGGTCCCCTTCGTGGGCCGTGCCTCAGAGTTCCGGCGACTCCTCGCTTTTTTGAAGCGCGGTGGATTCGTTACTCTTGTCGGGCCGGGGGGCGTCGGTAAATCGCGGCTGGCGTACGAGGCGGTATCTCATTACGAGCGCGAGGGCGGCCGCCAGGCGGCGTTCGTGATGCTGGCAGGCGTCGCTCCGGAAGCCGTCCTGGGGACAGTCATGCAGACCCTCGAGTTGGGCGAAGAGCCGGGCCGCCCCGCCATCGATACATTGCGGGACGCGCTCTCAGAGACGCCCATCGTGCTGGTGCTCGACAATTGCGAGCACGCCCCGGATGAAACCAGCGCACTCATGGATGCGCTCCGTGTCGTTGAGGACCTGACGATCGTCGCGACGAGCCAGCGAAGGCTCGACTACGCCGAGGAAGAGGTCTTCGAACTCGAACCGCTGACCCTCGAAGAGGCGGTGGCCTTCTTCTATGAGCGCGCGCAGATCGAGCGCGACGAAGTTACCGAGGACGTTGCGACCACCGTTGCCACGATCGTGCGTACGCTTGACGGTCTCCCCGTGGCTGTCGATCTCGCGGCCGCGCGGCTCGCATCGCTCTCACTACGCGAGTTGGCCGCCGAACTGAAATCGCTACGCCCGTATCATTTGCGTTCCACGCGCGGGTCGGATCCGCGCCATCGCACCATTGGGAACGTCATCGCGTGGAGCTTCTCGCGCCTGAGCGAAGACGCGAAGCGCGCATTTGCCATCGCATCACTTTTCTCCGATGAATTCGACGTGCAAGATGTTGCGTATGTCGCGCAAATTGATGCCATCGACGCATCGTTCGCGCTCGATGAAGTCGCCGAGACGTCGCTCGTGATGCGCACCGAATTCGGATACCGCATGCTTTCGCCGATTCGCGCAGTCGCGACGCGCTCGCTGGCAGCAATGTCGAATCGCCGCGGATACGAAGAACGCTTCGCGTTACGGATGGATGCCGTCGCAACCGCCATCTGGGAAGATATTCGAGCCGCAAATGCGGGCACGGCAATGTACCGGCTGTTCTTGCGCTACACCGATTTCTGCAATGCGATCGGATGGGCGATGAAGCGGCCCGCAGACCGTTTCGGATCGATACCGGCGATCATGACGACCATGATTGCGGCGTGGGCCGAGGGCGGGCGTTTCACCGAAGGGTTGATGTGGATCGAACGGCCCGAGAGCATCGCAGAACGGTTGAAACCAAACCTGCGCGGGCGAATCTACTATTTGGGACTCTGCGTCGCGCACGCGGCCGGTGAATATCAGCGCATGCTCGAGCGCGCGCCTGCAACGATCTCCGCGTTCACCATCTCGGGCGATCGCCTCGGTCTTGCACGCGCTTATAATGCGCTCGCAGCTGCTGCGTTCCACACGGGCGTGCTCGAGGATGCGTGGAAGTACGGCGAGACGGCGCTACAGGTCTACAATCAGATGGGACATCAGCGCGGCGTCGGCGCTGCTACGATCAACCAAGGCAACGTAATTTTCGAGGGTCGCGATGATATCGCGGGCGCGCGTCTCGTTTTCAAGAACGCGCTCGACGTCTTAGAGAAAGACGGTACCGACGTACTGCTCGGCATTGCCATCGGAAATCTCGCCGAAGTCGAGTACGCCGCGATGGAATACGATAAGAGTAACGAGTATTCGGTTGCGGCGATTTCGCGATTCGAAGCAGCGGCAAGTCTGGCGCACATCGCGTGGATTCACGAGACGCAAGCGCGCGTTGCGATCGCGCGAAGCCTGGCGCCGTCAGCGAAAGAGCATCTGCATCTCGCTTGCGACCTGCTTCGCCGTACCCCGCAACCGCAGTTCATCGCGCGCCTCGGCGAAGTACTCGCCCGCCTGCTGATTTTCGTGGGGCAAGACGAGGAGGCGGCGCTCGCGCTTGCGGCGTCGACGCGGTTGCGCCGTTCCCGGTCACTCGTCCGGATGGGGTTCGTTGCCCGCGAGGTCGACGACGACGAAGGTCTGTTGAGCGAACGCCTAGGCGAAAGCGCGCTTGCCGACATTGCCGTTCGCGTCTCTGGATGGGACTTGGGACATCTGACGAGCTTCTTTCAAGCACTCCTGGTCGGAATAGGTCGAAGCGAAACGTGGCGAAGACCTGATATAGTAGGCGAGCCTAAAATCCACAACTAGTGGTTCGCCGGTAGAACAGGAGATAGCAGTGGCGCAACATCAGGTCGACGCGGTCGTGATCGGAGCGGGACCGGGCGGTTATCATGCCGCGATCCGGCTCGGACAGTTAGGAAAGAAAGTTATTTGTGTCGACCGCGATGAGGTCGGAGGCGTCTGCCTCAACTGGGGCTGCATCCCGACGAAGGCGCTGCTGCACGTCGGCGAGGTGATTCGCCACATCGACCACGCGGCCGCGATCGGCCTGAAAGTCCCGAAAGCCGACGTCGACCGCGAAGGCGTCGCGAAGTTCAAGACCGACGTCGTCAACGCAAACGTCGGCGGCGTAAAGACGCTCTTCAAGGCGAACAACGTCGAGTTCATCTACGGCGACGCGAGCTTCAAAGACGCGAACACGGTCGTCGTCAAGAAAAAAGACGGAGGCGAAGACACGATTTCCGCCCAAGCCGTCGTGATCGCAACCGGTTCCGCACCGATCGACGTCAAAGCTTGGCCGCGCGACGGCGAGTACATCATCAATTCCGATGATGCCGTGCAAATGAAGCGCATTCCGAAGAACATGCTCGTGATCGGCGGCGGGGTCATCGGCCTCGAATTCGCGACCGTCTACACACGCGTCGGCGCCAAGGTTCTCGTCATCGAAGCGCTCCCGCAAATTCTCACCGGCACCGATTCCGAAATCTCGAAAACGCTCGGACGCATCCTCAAAAAACAAGGCGTCGAGATCATGCTCGACACCAAAGTTACTGCGCTCGAGAAAGCCAAGAACAGCGTCAAAGCCACGTTCAACGGCGAAGGCACGAACGGCAAAGACGAAACGCGCGAGTTCGACATGGTTCTCGTCGCTGTCGGCCGCCGGCCGGTTACGGACACGCTTAACCTCGCGGCAGCGGGACTCGCAATCGACGACAAAGGCTTCATCGCAACCGATGCACAGATGCGTACGAAGGTCGCGAACATCTTCGCCATCGGCGATGTCACCGGTCAGCCGTTGCTCGCGCACCGCGCAATGAAACAAGGCGTCGTTGCAGCCGAAGCAATCTCCGGCGACAAGTCGGCCGCGTTCGATCCTGTCGCAATTCCGAATTGCGTCTACACGGACCCGGAAGTTGCAACCGTCGGCTTGAGCGAGGAAGAAGCGAAGGCCAAAGGCTACGAAGTCCGCGTCGGCAAGTTCCCGCTCGCAGCGAGTGGCCGCGCACGCACGATGAACGAAACCGACGGCTTGATCAAACTCGTCGGCGACGCAAAGACCGACATGCTGCTCGGCATGCACATCGTTGCGCCACAAGCGGAATCGCTCATTGGTGAAGGCGTTATTGCACTAGAAATGGGCGCAACGCTAGAAGACATCGGCCTGTCCGTGCACCCGCACCCGACGCTCACCGAGGGCATCATGGACGCGGCCGAAGCGGCGCACGGCAAAGCGATCCATATCGTAAACGCCAAACCAAAAACGCCGGTCGCGGCAAAGTAGTCACCCGCTGTGTCATCCTGAACGGAGCGCAGCGCAGTTGAAGGATCGCCTCAAGACAAGCGCCCGTCGCGATCCTTCAACTGCACGCCTGCGGCGTTCCGTTCAGGATGACAGCCTGGTGAACCCTAAACGCCGGCGGAGGGCGTTATGAAGAGGAATGGCTCAAGCTAAGCTGCTCGATTTGGGGCTCCGGCCGTACCGCGAGGTATGGAAGCTTCAGCATTCCGTTCACGACGCCGTCGCAAAGGGCGAATCGCCGGACACATGGATTTTCGTCGAGCATACGCCGGTCGTGACGCTTGGGCGAAACGCCAAGCGTGAGAATGTCTTGCTTTCCTCTGAACTGCTCGAGGCGCACGGCGTCGATGTCGTCGAAATCGAGCGTGGCGGGGATGTCACGTACCATGGGCCCGGGCAGTTGGTCGTTTATCCGATTCGCAAGTTGGAGCGTTTTCGGGAGGTCGTGCCGCTCGTTCGGGCACTTGAGGGTGCCGTCATCGACATGGTCGGCGAGTACGGTATCTCCGCCGAGCGCTGGAAGGAGCATGCGGGCGTTTGGGTCGGACGGGACCAGATTTGTGCGATTGGCCTTGCCGTGCAGAAAATGGTATCGTTGCACGGGATTGCGCTGAATGTATCGACCGAGCTGGATTATGACCGGTTGATCAATCCGTGCGGGCTGACCGATCGGGGCTTGACCTCGATCTCGAAAGAGGTCGGCCGCGCCGTCTCCGTCGAGGAAGCAAAGCCGCTTCTGGAACAAGCGCTCTCCAAAGCCTTCGACATAGAATTCGTTCGGGAAACTTCATGGCAATTGACATCGATTTGATCGGGAATCCACCGGCGGCTCCGAAACACGTGCGGAAGCCGGATTGGCTGCGTGTTTCGCTGCCGATGGGTGACGATTACGAACGGGTCAAGGCTAAGGTCAATACGCTGCAGCTCAATACGGTCTGCAAAGAAGCGGCGTGCCCGAACATTGCGGAGTGCTGGGGCGCCGGCACGGCAACGATCATGATTCTCGGCGACACGTGCACGCGCGGCTGCCGGTTCTGCAACGTGAAGACCGGCAACCCGAAAGGCATCGTCGATTGGATGGAGCCCGTTCGCGTGGCCGACGCCGTGCGGGACCTCGGATGGAAGTATCTCGTGTTGACGGCGGTCGACCGCGACGATTTGCCGGACGGCGGCGCGTTGATTTTTGCAAACACAATTCGAGCCATCCACGAACGCGTTCCGGGGTCGAAGGTTGAGATTCTCAGCGGCGATTACCGGGGCGATCTCAACGCCCTCGATATCGTCATGGATGCAAAACCCGACGTTTTCGCGCACAATCTTGAAACCGTACGGCGGCTGACTCCTGGCGTTCGCGACAAGCGTGCGACGTACGATCAATCGTTGCGGATTCTCGAACATGCCAAAAACCGGGCACCGGAGCGTTACACTAAGACGTCTTTGATGCTGGGACTCGGAGAAACCGAGGATGAGGTCGAGGCGGCGATGGAACATGCGCGCGGCGTCGGCGTAGATATCTTCACAATGGGTCAGTATCTCCAGCCGACCAAAAAGCATCTGCCCGTGGTTGAGTTCGTTACCCCTGAAAAATTCGAGCGTCTTGGGGCGGTCGCGCGCGGAAAGGGCTTCCATCAAGTCGTTTCCAGTCCGCTATCCCGATCGTCGTACCACGCGGAGCAAGCTTTTTTGCCCTAAGATGCAACCCGGGTTCGCCTTTCGAACCTTAGGAAGTTTGATATGACGGCGTTCTTCCTCAAGCGGCCCATTATGGCTATCGTCTGCTCCGTGGTCATAATCATTATGGGGCTAGTTGCGATTCCGCTTCTGCCGGTCTCGCAGTATCCGCAGATTACGCCACCGGTCGTGACGATTACGGCAACGTACTTAGGTGCGAGTCCGCAATCGGTTGAAAGTGCTGTCACGATTCCGCTAGAGAATGCGGTCAACGGCGTTGAGGGCTTGCGCTACATCAGTTCGACGAGCAGTCAAGGTCAATCGACCGTGACCGCAACGTTCAATCTCGGCACTAACCTGGATATTGCGGCGACCGACGTACAGAACGCCGTCCAATCGGCACTCGGTCTGCTGCCGAACGAAGTCAAACAAGTCGGCGTTCAAGTCAACAAGAACAACGGTTCGTTCGTGATGGGGCTCGCGCTGACGTCGAATAACGGCGCGCATGACTCGATCTTCTTGAGCAACTATGCTGAGCTCAACGTCGTCAACGACCTCAAGCGTGTTCCAGGCGTCTCGAGCGTCCTGGTTTTCGGTCAACGCCGCTACGCGATGCGTATCTGGTTGAACCCGCACGAACTTCAAGCCCGGGGACTTGCAACGACCGACGTCGTCAACGCGCTGCAAGAACAGAATGTCAACGTCGCCGCGGGCAGCATCGGCGGCGCACCTCAGCCCGCGAACCAGCCATACACCATCGCGGTGAATGCGGTCGGGCGTTTAACCGACCCGAAGCAGTTTGCAAATATCATTCTTCGCAGCGACCCTAACGGCGGGTTCACGAAGCTTGGAGACGTTGCACGAATCGAGTTGGGAGCCGAGGACTACAGCAGCTTCGTTCGCTTCAACGGAAACGAGAACGTCGTCGGTCTCGGCATCCAGCAGCTCCCGTCGGCGAATGCGCTGACTGTAGCGCAGGGCGTCCGCACGCGCCTCGATCAACTCTCAAAAAACTTCCCGCCGGACGTTCATTACAGCGTGGCTTTCGATACGACGCTCTTCGTCAAGGAATCGATCAGAGAGGTCGTCATCACGCTTTTGCTGTCGGTTTTGCTCGTCGTACTCGTCATCTACCTATTCTTGCAGAGCGGCCGTTCGACGCTGATCCCGGCCTCGACGATTCCGATCTCGCTGATCGGCACATTCTTCGTAATGAAGCTTTTCGGCTTCACGATTAACACGATCACACTCTTCGGCTTGACTCTCGCCGCAGGTTTGGTGGTCGACGACGCGATCGTCGTCATCGAAAACATCGCCCGATACATGAAAGAGCATCATATGGGCGGCACCGAGGGCGCTCAAGCCGCAATGGATGAAATCCAAAGCGCCGTCGTCGCGTCATCGCTCGTACTTTTCTCGGTCTTTACGCCGGTCGCGTTTTTCCCGGGGACGACGGGCCTGCTCTACAAGCAGTTCGCGCTCACAATCACCGCATCGATCGTGATCTCGCTTTTCGCCGCGTTGACGCTTGCGCCGGTGCTCTCGTCGATACTTCTCTACGATAAGCCCGAGGCTACGCGCGGCTTTTTCGGTGCGTTCAACCGGATGTTCTACGGATTCCGCGATTGGTACGGGAAAGAGTTGCCGCGTTATTTCCGCCGCCGCTGGACCGTCGTGGCAATTTTTGCACTCGCGCTGGCGCTCACCGGATTGCTCTTCGTCAAAACGCCGAAGGGCTTCATACCTACGGAAGACCAGGGATTCTTGATGGTCTTCATTCAAGCGCCGGAAGGCACGTCGCTTGCGAACGAGCACAAAGTCGCTCTTAAGGCAGAAAATATCGTACGGAATACCGAGGGCATTCAGGACGTCTTCGACATCGGCGGTTTCAGTTTCACGGGTGCCCAACCGAACCTCGGGATCATGTTCCTCCCGCTCAAGCCTTGGCAAGAGCGAAAGACGATGGCCACGTCGCCGCTCGGCATGCTTTACGTCGGCTCGAACGCGATGCAACCGAAGTTCACTAGACAAATTCCGGAAGCAAGTGTATTCGGCATCCAGCCGCCGCCGATCTTCGGTATCGACACGCTCGGCTTCAGTTGGGAACTGGAAGACCGCGGCAACATCGGATTGCCGAAGTTGATGGCAGTAGCGAACAAATATATCGCAGCCGCGCCGCAAGGCAACACGACGCAGCCGTTCTCGCTCTTAACGCAGTACCGCATCGACTCACCGCAGCTCGAAATGAACATCGATCGCAACAAGGCTAAGTCGATCGGTATATCG
>JAFANA010000108.1 GCA_019232905.1 Vulcanimicrobiota bacterium | reverse complement strand
GACGCCGCCCGCGCAGAACAGCACGACCGGGAGTTTACCCGTTTCCGCGACTTCGCGAACGAGTTCATAGCTCGCGCCGATGTCGCGCGCACGCGCGACGAGTTCCTCCTTCGGCGCGACGGTCAACATCGAAATCGCATCTTTGATCGCGCGAATATGACGCACCGCTTCGACGATGTTGCCGCTTCCGGCTTCGCCCTTGCTGCGAATCATCGCAGCGCCTTCCGTAATGCGGCGCAGCGCTTCACCGAGATCCCGCGCGCCGCACACAAACGGCGTCGTGAACGCGAGCTTGTCGCAGTGATAGAGATCGTCTGCGGGCGTCAGCACTTCCGACTCGTCGATGTAATCGACGCCGATAGATTGCAGCACTTGCGCCTCTGCGAAATGGCCGATGCGAACCTTCGCCATGACGGGGATCGTGACGGCATCCATAATGCCTTGAATCAATTCGATCGAGCTCATGCGTGCAACGCCGCCAGCCGCGCGAATATCCGACGGAATGCGCTCGAGCGCCATGACTGCGACCGCGCCCGCTTCCTGCGCGATAACAGCCTGCTCGGGCGTCACGACGTCCATGATCACGCCGCCCTTGAGCATCTGCGCGAGTCCGCGCTTAACGGTGACGGTTCCGGTTTGCTGATCGGCCACGATAAAACTCCCTCTAACAGCCTCTTGTCCCTATCGTATCAGCGGATTCCAATAAGGACATTAGGTACAACACTACGGAGTAGCCGTTGGTGTCGCTTTCGTACCCGCCGACTCTTCAGGGCTAACGCTCGGTTGCGGAGGCGGCGAGAGAGGGGGAGGCGAGAGGCTGGGGCTGGGCGAGCCGCTCGAGGGAGGCGTCTGATCCCAAATCGGGATGTTCGGGTTGGGCGTCCACTTCGGCGTTCTCTGCGGGTTCGGCGTTGGAGTCGGCTCGAGCGTTGGAAGCGGCTTCGGCGGCACCCGTGGATCCGGGAACCCCGGGTCGCCCGCGGCCGTGATAGTCTGCTCGCGTTTCCAGTCCGGTCCGTAGCTGACCGGCGTTTGTGCGGGAACCGGCGTCACGACCGGGGTCGTGTCCAGATTGCCCGAGTTCGTCGCCTGAACGAGCACGCGCGTGCCCATGCGTTGGCCGACGTAGATGGCAGCTAAAAGAACGACCACGCCTATGGCGAGAACGATCGTGACAAAACGTTTAGATGGATCCATCGAGAGGCGCTAACATTCGGCGCCAGCGGCGGGCAGACTCCTGCGCGGTCGAACCGCGAATGAACATTCCCGTCGAAAGTTCGAAACCGGCGAGGGTACTGACCCTCGGCACGATCTCCATGTGCCAGTGAAATGACCCCGCGTCCGCATGCGGGTCGCTATAGACGAGAAGATTGAACGCCCGGCGATCGGGGAATGCGTCGCCGATCGCCTGTACCGCATCGCGAGCTAGAGCCGCGACGCCGTTCCAGCCTTCGGCATCGGCGGCGAGGAGCGACGATGCGCATCGAGCCGGAAGAATCGTCAGCGACCATGCAAAACGCGAATGCGAGCGCACGAAGGCTGCAGCATCGCCGTTAGCCGCAACGAGTGTTTCTTCTCGCGCCGCGCGCGCAAATTCATCGCACAAGGTACAGCCGCTGCCTTCGACCATTCGTTCCCAACGATCGGGCAGATCCGGAAGCACGACGAGTTGTGTATGCGGGTGGAGAATCGTCGCGCCGGCATACGCGCCGCTATTCTTGAAAAGCACGGGATATGAAGACGGCGCGCGCTCAAGCGCGGCCGCGTATCGCTCCCGCCACATCTCCGTGCCCAATGCCGTCACTTCTTCATCGTGGCGCGGCGAGTCTACGATTACCTCGTGATCGCCGTCAGGCGGTACGATGGCGGGAAATTTATTGCGAAAAACGCGTACGTTCCAGCCGCTCGCATCTCCGTAGCGCGCAATTTCCGGCGGGGTGAGGTCTTCGTTTCCGGGGCAGAACGCGCACCGATCTTCGGGACCGTCGCGAAACTCGTTCGGACGCAAGGCGCGCGTCGTTCCGAGCAGCGCGCCTTCTCCCGTGAGCGGATCGCGAACCAAAGGTAGGGTGACTTCCTAAACGCGCGCGGGACGCGCCGGAACGACGTCGAGGCGTGTGGCTCGGGCTTTCCGATCGGTCGGTTTGCCGATCATCTGCACCTCACGCAACTCGCCTGCCGCCATTTCGACACGCACGGTATGTCCGCGAAATTCGACGAGCACGTGGCGATCGCGGTCGAGCATGTTGCACACGAAGATCCGGACCGCGCCGGCTTCGTCTTCGAACGCGATGGCGCCGACTTCTACCGGCGACGTCATCACTTCATCGCTGACGTCGCGACCTGCAAAAATACAGGTGTACGGTTCTTCTGCGGAGAGTTGCGGCATATCGCCATAGATAACGTTGCGTTTGAAGTCGATCACATAGGTGCAGCGCCGGCCGCCCCAATGCACGCGCGCGGCGGCCATCCATTGCCAGTTGTGTGGACGCAGCGGCACCAAATGCGGACGGCCGCTCGTGCGATAGCCGTCGAGGCCGCCGATTGTTTCAGCAACCGCCCACAGATATTTTGCGCCGGTCCACGGCGAGAGATACATTCCGCGATTCGAAAGCGAACCGCCGTCGAACCACTCGCCGAATTCACCGGGCACGGTGTTGCGCGGACTGCCGCCTTCCATCGCGTCGTAGACGACGTTGAGGAAATGCACGCATTCATCGACGAACCCGTTGCGCGCAAGCGTGAGCGCAAACCATAGCGTTAGATCGGGCCAAATTCCGCCGAGCAAACCAAAGCCGTACGACGGGAAGTACCACGCGTCCGCGGTGGAGATCGTGCGCAATCCCACCGGCGTGACGAAATCGGCCTCTAGCAGGCGCTTCAAAATCGCGCGCCGCTGATCGGGGTTGGCAACATTGAAAAGGACCGGGAATACCTCGTCGGCGGTAAAATTGTCTTGATAGTTTTTGTCTTGATCGTAGTTCAGGACGAAGGCGCCGGTATCGTCGTTGAAGAGATAATCCATCATCGCGCTGCGCAGCGACTGCGCCTCGAATGAGTATTTCTCCCAATGCTCGGTGTCGCCGGCAACGGCGCAAAGCATCGCCGCAGCCTCGAGCGCAAAAACGCCTTCGGCGCAGATTTCCGTGACGGCACCGTCTAGCGTGTAGTATGGAATGATGTTACGCCAAGACGAAATGCCGTACATGTCCACGCCTTTGGCGCGGCAAAACAACAGCCCCTGATCGTCGCGCTGCGTGAGCATGTAGTCGGTCAGCTTGACGATGAGAGCCAGGCGATTGCGCACCCACTCGTCGTCGAGCGTCGCGTTGTAATAGTGCAGCATCGCGATCAAGTGAAGCGGCGTATCGTCGTTGATGTTCAAATCATAGGCCGTTTTATAGCCGCTGACGCCGCGAATATATTCGATCATCAAGCCCGACTCTTCGATCGCGTCGTTGAACACTTCGAGGCAGTCGCGACTAAATTGCGGCCAGAAGTAATCGAATCCGTGAACGAACCACGACGTATCGCGCGACACCAAAATGTCGGAGGGCGGCGAGTTCGTCGATCCCCATCCTTGCGGGTAGTCCTTGACGATGCGGATCATATTTGCCTTCGCCCATACGACGCCGCGACTAATTGTCGGCGACGGTGTCATAAATCGCGCGTCGGCGAGACGACTCGCATAATACCGCTGCGTATCGTGCAGCGTTCGTTTGTCCGCGAGAAGACGTTCGAGCACGGGACGGCTCTTGTCGCGACCGTCTTTGTGGTACACGACGGCAAGGCGCAGCGACTCTCGAGCGCCCGGTGTCACCGTCAATCGATATTCGAAGGCACCGAAGATTCTGCGGCTCACGAAGCGCGCGAGCTCCGGTGTAACGTGCCCGAATCCTGGAACGTCTTCGGGAATCAACGTCCCGCGCCCCATATTCGCAAGCAGCACTTGTTCGCGTAACGACAGTTCGCACGCCATCGGTTGACGCGAGCCGCCCCACCAGCGCTCGGCTCCGGATTCAGCGTTTTTCGAGCAGAGGTACGATCCGTCGCTCCACGCCTCGACCTCGTGCTCGGGTTCGCCGTAGAAACGCTGGCCGACGAGCATTGCCCACGGAAATACCGAGACTTCGAGCGATTCGCGTCCGGGATTATAGAGCGTGACGTCGACGACGAAGCCGACGGTGCGTTCGAACTCCGGCCCGAACGGAACGTAGAATGCTTCCGTAACATGGACGCGGTGCTCGAGCGTGAACTCGGAGATCTGCGCGTAGGGTAGAAACGTAAACTCTCGCGTGATCTGGTGCGGAAAGAGCGTCTGCTCTCCGCCGCGCACGCGGTAGGCGATCTGGTGCGTTCCGAAAATAATTTGATCGGTATCCGCGTCCCAAAGACCGCGTACGCCGCCTTTTGCCGTGGACTGTGCGAACGCTTTATAATTCCCGAGCAGCAGCCCGTACGGCGTTTGCGTTTCGGGAATCACGTACGCACAATATTCATTTCGCTGCGCGTCGTAACTCGGCCCCATGCGGAGGCCTGTACCCTCTTCCGGTTGGATGCCCCTCTCATGCACGCGGATTTGCGCGTTCAACGCAAATCCATGCAAGCGTTCAAGGAACGGGCCGCCGGGACCGGAAACGCGCTCACTTCGGATGACTATCGTGTGCCCCGCAAAGATCAACCTCACGCTCGAAGTCCTCGACCGCCGTGCAGACGGCTACCATGGGATTCGCAGCGTCATGGTCCCGCTCGAACTTGCCGACGAACTGACGATCGAATCGTCGTCGCAATTCGTCTTTCGCTGCAGCGATCAGCAGATCGAAACCGAGAATAATCTTGCGGTTCGTGCCGCGCGCGCAGTCGCGCCGCAGCTGCCGGTAGCGCTGACGCTTGAAAAAAGAGTTCCAATGCAGGCGGGCCTGGGCGGCGGCTCGAGCGACGCCGCCGCGATTCTACTAGCCGCAATGCGCGGCGCATTCGGCAAGATCGACGGCGTCGACTGGGTTGCTGTCGCGCGGAAGCTCGGCTCGGACGTTCCGTTCTTTCTCGTCGAATCCGGCGCACTCGTGGAAGCAACCGGCGAGCGCGTCACGGCGATCGGTGCGCTGCCGGCATGGCACGTCTTGATCGTGAAGCCGCCCTCCGCCGTTTCAACCGCAGCAGCATACGCGCAGTTAGATGCAACGCCGCGGCCGTCGCGCCCGCGTTCGTCGTCGGTATCGCTCGAGATGGTCGAAGCAATTCAACGCGGCGACTTCACGCGCGCGCGTACGTTGCTCTCGAACGATTTCAATGACGTCATTGCCGGCGCAGTTCACGAAGTTGCGCAAGCACTCGACGCGCTCGCACGCGCCGGCGCCACGCGCCCGCTGCTTTCGGGTTCCGGCTCCGCCGTCTTCGCACTCGAAGAGTCGGCAGACGCAATCGCGGAAATTGAAGCGCGCCTGGATCTTCCACGCGAATTCACACGCATTCCGACCGCATTCCGGCGGAGCGGCACATGGCGGGCGTAACCGCGATCGTCTTAGCCGGAGGACCGCCCGACGACGTCGCGCGACTCGAGCCCGGCACTCCGAATAAAGCCTTCATTCACGTTGACGGCGTCACGTTGCTCGAACGAACGTTGCGCCCGCTGCGCGCCGCGCGCACTGTCGAACGCATTATCGTCGTCGCACCGAAGACTGCCGACGGTAACCCGGCCCTTGCGCTTGCCGACGAGCGGCGCGACGACGGCGACAAGATCCGTGTAAGTTTGCGCAACGGGCTCGGTGGACTGCCCCCCGATCAGATCGTACTCGTCTCAACGTCGGACTTGCCCGTGCTCACGGCGGAGAGCGTCGACGATTTTGTCGAGCGCGCGCATCGCTTGGATCCCGATCTCGGCTACGGCTGCCTGGAGCGTCGCGTGCACGAAGCGTCGTATCCCGAAGTGCCGCACACTTGGGCGCGATTGCGCGACGGCACATTCTGCGGCGGCGGACTCATCGCCATCAAGCCACGCGTGATGCCCGAACTCGAACGTTTCATCGAACGGCTCGGCGCTTCGCGTAAGAACGTCTTTCGTTTAGCCTCGCTCTTCGGCTGGGATATGTTTGCCCGCTTTGCGCTCGGGAGGCTTTCGATCGCGCATGCGGAGCTGCGAGCGTCGCACCTCCTCCATGCGCGAGTGCGCGCGATCGTTTCTCCCTACGCGGAAACCGCAGTGAACGTCGATCGCGTCACCGACGTCGCGCTCGCCGAGGAATTATTGCGGCGAACGCCAGCGCTTGAATAATTCGTTCGGAATACCGAATTGATCGAGCGCCTTGCCGACGGTGTGCGCGACGATATCGTCGACGCTCTGCGGCGCCGCATACATCGCAGGAATGGGCGGAAGAATCACTGCGCCGATCTCCGCAAGCTGCGTGAGGGTGCGCAAGTGCCCCAAATGCAGCGGCGTTTCACGCACGACCAAGACAAGCTTGCGCTTCTCTTTCAGGCAGACGTCGGCCGAACGAGAGAGAAGATTGTCGTTCAGTGAATATGCAATCGAGCTCGCGCTCTTCATCGAGCACGGGATTACAAGCATTCCTTCCGTGAGAAAGGACCCGCTTGAAATCGCCGCTGCCAGATCGTCGTCGCGATGGACGACATCCGCCAGCGCTTCGAAACCGTCGGGCTGCATATCCATTTCAAGTTCGATCGTACGGCGAGCGGCTTCGCTGATGACGAGGTGCGTCTCCACCCCGCCGATCGCGCGCAGCGCCTGGAGCGCCATATACCCATACGCGCTCCCGCTCGCGCCGCTTATACCGACGATAATGCGTCGCATATCGCGCCATTACACATTTCGTGCAGGGGCGCCTTGTGCCGCCCCTAACCACTAAACAACAACCGTGAACGCCAGTCTCGCTCGCGCTTTTGCCGACGATCTGTACGCGTGGCAACGCACCGGGAACGATGCGCTGCTCGCGCGTGCGCTTCGTTCGCCCTGCTCCGGTGTGCCGCACGATACGGCTGCGGCATATGCAACGGCCGCGACGCGCATCGGCTCGCTGCTCGACGCGATCGCCCGTTCGCGGATCGCCGTTCCGGCTGAAGAGCGCGACGCGTTGTTGCGTTTTTCGGAACGCGTTCGTGCAATCACGGACGAGACCGACATCGCGACGCTCTTCGACCTGCACGTAACTGCCGATTGCCCGATCGAAGACAGCGTAGAGGCGTTCGAACTTGCAGGCGCCGAGACCGCCGATCCGCCCGGCCCCGTCCGCGCGCGGCAGACGCATTTCAGTGCCTCGGCGCTAAACGCATATGCGGAATGCCCGCGTAAGTGGTACTACCGTTATGCCTGCGCCGCCGTCGAAGATCCAGGCTCATCGGCGTCGACATACGGCACGGCGTTCCATGCGGCGCTCGAAGACTTTCATGGCGAGTTTCCGCAACCGTCCGTCGCCCTCGAACGCGAGATGCGCCACAAGATCGAGGGATACGTCAACTGGGCCTTCGAGCGCTATCGTAACGACTTCGATACGGCTGTTGAAGTGGAACTGCACAAACGCCGCGCGCAGCGGACGGCGCAGCGATACGTCGATTGGCTGATTGCGGAATCGAAACGGGCGCCGTTTACCGTGATCGGACGCGAAATCGCGGCGCAGCTCGATCTCGAAGGGTTTGCATTCGTCGGGTATATCGATCGCATCGACCGCGATGACCGCACCGGCAGCGTCGCCATCATCGACTATAAGACGGGTTCGATCGCAACGAGCGCCGCCGAGTATCGCGACAAGGTCCGGCGTTTTCGCGACTTTCAGCTGCCGTTTTACTATTGGGCGCGCAGCGCAGAAGGCGACCGGGTTGCGCGCCTGGCACTGATCCCGCTCAAAGATGCGTTGCTCGACGTAGCGCCCGTGTCGCTCGAAGTCGTTCCCGTTGCGGCGACGGAATCGAAACGCAGCGAGGCGCCGTCCGGAACGATTACGGTCGGTGAGCTGGAACTCGCGCGCGCGAAGATGATCGAAATCTGCCGGGATCTCACCTCCGGCGCGACACAACGGTTCCCCGTGACCACCGATCCGTCGGCGTGCACGTATTGCGCCTACGTCTACGCGTGCGCGGACCGGCCGCACGGCGAACGCGAGCGGTTCGGCCGGTGAGCGCGGCGCTGCTTCTCGACGAACAACGCGAAGCGGTCGACGCGCCGTTTCTTGCGTCGCTTGCGATTACGGGGGCTCCGGGAACCGGCAAGACCTCGGCGCTTCGCGCGCGCGTAGAGCGATTCACGCGCGAACACGACGGCGAGACGTATTTGCACGTCGAGCATCCGAACGATCTCGTCATGCTCGCCGAGCATGTCTTGCAAGTCGCCGGAAATCCCGTCAGCATTATCGACGACGTCGAAGCGGAATGGGTCTTTGCGCGCTGCGCACAACCGCTCTTCCAGCTGGAGTGGGACGAGCTCATCGCAGGAACCATCGATCCTGAGGTTCCGGGTTTGCGTTCACCGGAGCGCTTTTTGGTTTCCGCGTTCCGTCTTATTCGCAAGCTTCGCGATGCGGCGATCTCGCCGAAAGAATTCCTCGAGCGTTCGTTGCAAGGCGCAACATCGTTTTACGCAAGCCCTCCGAATTTCGCGCATCCCGATTTAATCTACGCAACGAAGGACGCGTATCGCGATTCACTCGACGTGACGCCTGCGGAGTTGCAACGGCAGTATCGTCGCGAGATCGATCTTGCTAAGGTCCTCGCAAGACTCTACGACACCTACGTGGCGGAAATTCGTACGTCGCGCATGATGACGCGACGCGACGCAATCGCCGAAGCAGTAGACGCATTGGCGTCGGATCCGTCGGTCGGGCTGCGAGTCCGCTCGTTCGCATCAGCCGCATTCGTCGACGAAGCCCAAGAATCGACGCTCGGGGCACAACTGCTGCTCGAAGCGGTGTATGGGAGCGAGCTGCGCAGGGTCACGCTCGCCGGCGATCCCTCATCGGCTACCAGCACGTTCAGCGGCGCGCGGCCGGATCGCGCATTCAAAGTCGCCGGCACGAACGTCACGCTGCAGCAACAGCACCGCAATGCGGTCGCGGTGGAACTCGCCTCACGGCAGTTGACGCGCGGTCACGCGAAAATCGATGCGAAGAACGTGGAGACCGCCGTGCTGCTCCATCGCGCGAAGTCGGAAGCGGATGAGGCGAAGTACGTCGCCGACGCCGTTCGCGCGCGCCTCGCCTCGGGAACTCCGCCGCATGAGATCGCCGTCATCTTTCGCTCGGTTTCCGACGTGCACGAATACGAAGAAGCATTGCTCGACCGCAACGTGCCGGTCGCAATCAGCGGCGATCTCAATATTTTCGCGGACCGCCGCGCGCTCGATGCGCTCGCCGTTCTGTGGAATGTTTGGGACCCGTTCCGACACGATTGGCTGATGCGGACGTTGCGCGGTCCCGTCTGCGCGCTCTCAGACGCCTCGGTCGCGACGCTGTGCGCGGAACCGCCCGATGCGCAGACGGCGCTGTTTACCTTCGATGACGAGCCCGCGCCGACGACGCGCAGCGGACGCTGGGACCCCAAGCGCGACCTTCGCCTCGGGTGGAACGTGACGCGCGGCGATCAGGACGATGCGCTCAATCCGACCGCGAGAGCGCGCGTTCGCGCGTTTCGGACCGCGCGAGCGGGCTGGCTGCGCGCATTGACCGAGATGCCGTTTACCGCTTTCGTGCGAACGGTTTGGCGGGACGGCCTCGCAGTTGACGGCGCACCGGGTTCAGCGCGGGCGCTTGCGCAACAGTTGTTGCTTTCGCGCCTTCTCCATCGATTGAACGCATACGCGAACGCGCATCCGGAGGCGACGCTCGGCGACATTCTCACCTACGCGCAAGCGCGCAGTGAAAGCCTCCTCGAATCCTGTGAATGCGACGGCGACGGACGGTACGTGCAGATGTTAAACATCGATGCTGCCCGCGGCCGCTCGTTCGACTACGTCGTCGTGCCGGACGCGCGCGCCGGATCGTTTCCGCGCTGGTACGTTCCCGATTCGTTCCTCTTCAGTCCGAAGCTCGGCATGATTCCGAAGGAAAATGTCGGCGACGCCCGCGCAGCACGCACGGCCAAGTTCAGTTATTACGTTTTTAAAGCAAAAGCGCGCGAAGCGTACAACGATGAAGAGCGCCGGGCGTTCGTGTATGCGTTGCGACGTGCGCGTTCAGCCGTACTCGTCAGCGCGTCTGGGAAAGCAACGCGCGGCACGACGGCTCCGGAATTTCTCGAGGAGCTGCGAAACGCGCGCCTTCCGGGTACGGACCACGGAGACAACCGGTGAATCTCGTTCCCCTCGATGCGCAGACGTACGCGCGAGAGGTGCTTCCGCTGACAGCCGAAGTGTGGGCCGGGAAGCGAGACTTCGAACGGTATGTTTCGCAGAACCTCGAAATCGCGCACAGCGGTTACGGACGGCGTCATTTCCGCACCATGGGATTCAGCGACGGAACGACGCTGCTTTCATCCTTTAAACGGTACGAACGCGCGATTCACATGGGCGCGCAGCGCCTGCGCGCGTTCGGTATCGGTGCCGTCTATACGCCGCCGGCGTTGCGCGGGCGCGGATACGCGAGCGCGATGGTTGCAATGGCCATGGATCGTGCGCGCGCCGACGGTTACGATGTCGCCTATCTCTTTTCCGACATCCGTGCGCAGTTCTATGAGGAACTCGGCTTCACGCAGCTCGCGTCGCGCGCGATTTCATTGCGTGCCGATAACTTGCCGAACGACCGCATCGAAGTGCAGCGCCTGGAAGAGCAGGATTGGAACGGCGTTCGCCGCTGCTTTGAATTACGCGACCGCGCGCGTTCGTGGGCGTTCGTGCGTACGCCTCTGGTTTGGGAACTTATTCGCTTACGAATTCGCCAGGGTTCGGAGCACGCTGCCGGTCTCCAAACGAATCTCGTCGTGCGCCGCGGCCGTGGAATTGCGGCGTACGTTTTGGGCGTCCGCGCGCCGGAACACGACGCATATTTGCTCGACGAGTTCGGCTTCGCCGACGCGCAAGCGGCTGGGCTCGTCGGGCCGCTCCTTCGCAGCGCTGCCGGGGATCTGCGGCGCATCGCCGGTTGGCTTCCACCCGAATTCGCTCGCGAGCGTCTTCCCCGCGCATCGGTGCGGCGGCGCAGTGAGGGAATCTTTATGGCAACTGGACTCTCGGCAATTGGAAAAACATGGCTCCAACTCGCCTCCGCCTCATCAAGCGGAGACGGCGTATGGAGCATGGACCACATCTAGCGGCCTCGCGTCAATCGTTCGTAGCGATCCTTCGACTGCGCTCAGGATGACACTGTGGTGTCGAAAAGACTGATTTGTTTGGCTTCGCCTTCGGTCAGTGAGGCGACGCGCAATCCGAGCAATCGAATTGGAGCACCGTTCAACTCCGCGCGTTTGAGACAATAAACCGCCGCACGGAAAATCCGTTTCGCGTCCCGAGTAGGTTCGGTGAGGTGCGTTTGCCGGCCGAAGACGCGAAAATCCGCGCGTTTGATCTTCACGCCGACGGTAGCAGCGCTGAGATTTTCACGATCGAGCTTTGCGACGATGTCGCGCGTTTGCTCGCGCAGCGCCGAGATCAACTGTTTTTCGTCGCGTACGTCGTATTCGAACGTTTCTTCCGAGGATATGGATTTCGTTTCGCGATCTGCCTCGACCGCGCGGTGATCGATCCCGCGTGCAAGATCGCGCACTTCGAGTCCCCACGATCCGAAGAGTTGCTTCAGCGACGCGTCATCGAGTGCCGCAACTTGACCGATCGTATTGATCCCGAACGTTTGCAATCGCGATGCCGTTTTCGGGCCGATACCCCACAAGCGCCCGACCGGAAGCGGAGCGAGAAACGCTTCCTCTTCGCCGGGTGTAATCGCGAGAAGCCCGTTCGGTTTGCAACTATCCGAGGCAATTTTTGCGATCAATTTTCCGGTTGCGACGCCCGCGCTGACGGTGAGCCGCGTCTCGAGAAGCACTTCGTCGCGAATCTGCTGCGTCAATCGCACCGCTTCTTCGAGTTCTAACTCACCGAGATCGACGAAGGCTTCATCCATCGAAAGCCCCTGGACTATGTGTCCGCGCGCACCAAAGACCCCGAACACTTGGCGCGAGACTTCCTTATACTTCGCCATGTCGGGCGGAACGACGACGAGTTGCGGACACAGTTGCCGTGCGCGATAGAGTGGTATCGCCGAACGAACGCCGAACGGGCGCGCCTCGTACGAGGCGGTGAGCACGACCGAACGACGATGGCTTCCGGCAACCGCAACGGGCTTCCCGGCGAGCGACGGATCGTCGCGCACTGCGACACTCGCGTAAAACGCGTCGATGTCGAAGTGCGCGATAAACCGCATGCCTTCTCCTCGAGTGAGGTTATCGAACCGCGCCGGCGATCGTCAGAATCGTCTTCATATTCCGGATGTCGTCGGCGTCTTCGCCCGGTGTCTCGAGTATCGCGACTTTCTCTTGCAGCTCGCGATGCGCGAGAATCGCACGAAATCCCTCATAACCGATGACACCCTCGGCGATGTGATGGTGGCGGTCGCGCGCGCCTCCGAGCGGAACTTCCGTATCGTTGAAATGGAACAAGTGCAGCCGGTTGAGGCCGATCTGTTCTTCAGCCTGCCCGATAAACCGGTCGACGCCTGCAGCGGAATTGATCTCATAGCCCGCGGCCCACGCGTGCGCTGTATCGAGGCAAACCCCGAGTTGCGGATGATCGAGCGTGCGCATGAGCTCACCGAGTTCCTCGAGCGTACCACCGGCAAGGTTTCCTGCACCCGCCGAATTTTCTATGACGAGGTAGACGCCGGGCTCGATCGTAGCAAGCACGTCTTCGAGCGCGCCGCACATCGCAACGAACCCTTCCTTACGATCGCGCTTCCCGTACGATCCCAAATGCGTGTTGACGTATCGAATCTCGCCCGCCGCCGCGGTCGCGAGATCGGCTTTCAGCAAAGTGATCGAACCGGCGAGCACCTTAGGGTCTTCGCTCGCAACATTGATTAAATACGGCGTGTGAATGACGCACGGATCGATGCCCGCTTCACGCCGCATTGCGGCGAACGCATCGAGCGCAGGGCGATCGATTTTGTTCGGGCGATAGCTGCGCGGGTTGCTCGAAAAAATCTGTATTGCCGTACATCCGGCGTTTTTTGCGTGTTCGATTGCTTTGGCGTAACCGCCCGCAACGCGAACGTGGATCCCGATGCGCATGCAGCGCTACTTCTTCGCGAGATAGAGATAATGCATATACGACAGCGGGACGTACGAGTCGCCTGGGCCGAAGCGCTCGTGCAGCCGGCGTTCCAACGCTGACACATACGTTTCCAGGCGATCGCCCATGCGATCGTGCACGTTGCCGCGCGAACGCTCCATTTGCAGCACTTGCGAGAGCGGCATCGATGTGCGCCACGGCACCACGCGCAACGTGTGGTCGCGCCACGGCGCGCCGTAGAACTCCTTGAATCCGCCTTGCAATCCACTCGGCGGAACGTTGACGCCGACTTCCGCTGCAGACTCATCGCGCATCATCTTCACCGCGTCGTCTCGCATCAAATGCTTCCACCAGATCCCGGTTAAACCGTTCGGTTTCAAGACGCGCATGATTTCCGCAATTGCCGCCGGGCGATCCAGGCGATGGATCGTTTGCGCGCTGATGACCGCGTCAAACGACGCATCATCGAACGGCAGCTTTTCGGCGGTACCGGCGACCCATTGCGCATCCGGATACCGGCGTTTCGCGTGAGCAAGCATCGGTTCGGACGGGTCGACGCCCACGACGCTGAAGTTGTTGTCGAGTAGCGGTGCGCTCGCGAGACCGGTTCCGCATCCAATGTCAAGAATGCGATGCTTCGGATTGAGTCCGAAGTCGAGGAGGTGATTGTAGATCTCGTTCGCGTAGCCGATACGGCCCGCGTTATAATTCTCGGCGAGTGAGTCGAATGTCGTGGTCATGGCCCGCTACAAAATATCGGCAGAACCCTCGGCCGTTTCCACCGGCTCCGCGCTCTGCTCGGCTGCCTCCATTTGCGGGGTGGGAACGAGCAGATTGAGTTCCAACGGCTGCCCGGGTTCCAATTCGAGCTGCGGGAGATCGTCGAGCGAATTCAAGCCGAACGACTCAAGAAAGAGCGACGTCGTTTTGTACGTCATCGGGCGTCCGACCACGTCTTTGCGGCCGGCTTCCGCCACGAGTCCACGGTCGATCAACGTATTGACCACGCTGTCGGAGTTCACGCCGCGAATCGCTTCGATTTCACTCTTCGTCACGGGCTGCATGTGCGCTACGATGGCAAGCGCTTCGAGGGCCGGCGTCGAGAGCGAGGTCTTGGGCGGCAGCAAATACGCTTCGACGACGTCGCGAACGGCAGACGACGTTGCAAGACGGTATCCGCCCGCCACTTCGCGCAGGACGATTCCGCCGTTACTGTAGCGCTCTTCAAGCTCCTGAATTGCGAGCGCGACCGCCTTCTCGTCTTCGCCGGTCAGCTTCGCAAGACGCTTCGTTTCGAGTGGTTCGCTTGCGACGAATAACAGCGCTTCAATGGCCGGCTCGATGCGTTCGGCAGCCAGACGCAGTTCTTCGGCTTCCTCGTTGATCTCGGTGATCTCGGTGATCGGTTGTTCGATCTCGGCGATCGGCTCTTCGGTCTGCACGGCTATCCTTCGGCGGGGGCGGGGGGATTTGGAAAGATACGGATGTCGGCGTCCAAATCCGGTTGATCGAACGAGATGCGATGACGGCGCACAAGTTCCAGCACGGCTAGAAACGTCACGATGATTGCTTCCCGTGTCATTCCCATCTCGTGGCAAAGAGCGGAAAACATCACTTCGCCGCGCTCCTTGATTTGGCGAGACACATAGTCCATCGTCGCAATGAGGGAAAACGTCTCCCGAACGATCTCGCGCTTTTCCGGGCGCGCTTGCTGCAGCATTGCGAGAAAGGCACGTTTGAGCTTCTCGGGATCGATGCGATACCGCTGCTGCAGCTCGCTCGTGGGGTCGCCAGATTCGCGGAAGTAGAATCCGCTCGCTTCGTCTTGCCGGACCTTGAGTTGTTGGCCTAGTTCGCGGTACTTCGAGTACGCGATAAGCCTACGGCGTAAGCGCTCTTCGACTTGTTCGGGCGTCTCCTCGGTCTCGTCGATGAACTCTTGCGGAATCGGCGGCAGCAGCGCTTTCGACTTCAAGAAGACGAGGGTCGCCGCAATAACCAGATACTCGGCGGCCACCTCGACATCGAGCGCTTCCATCATACGGACGTAATCGAGGTACTGCTCGGCGACACGCGCAAGCGGAACCGTCGCAATGTCGAGCTGCTGCTCTTTGATCAGGCTCAGCAGCAGATCGAGCGGACCGTCGAAGACGTCGAGTTGGACACGGAGAGGTTCGCCCTGCGTGGATTCGGCTTGCGCCGGATCCTGCATGGCTTCCGGGACGGAGGTTTCGTTCAAGAGCTTTTCTGTTCGGCCGTTCTTGCGACGACGGGAATGTCGCCAAAGGCAGCGGGGGTTGTGGTGATGTAGTCGAGCGCCATATCGACGAGGCGCTTTTCGTTCACGTATTTGAGCGCCTTACGCGCGGCTTTCACTTCGAACCACCGTGCCTCGTCGACCTCGTGGTCGTGATTCGCCGTGTCACCGGAAAGATAGCGCATCAGGAAAAACGTGACCGACTTCTTGTGCTTGGCCTTACCTACGTAGAACCAATACGAGATCTCGTTCAAGCGCGTGAGGATTTCGGCCCAGCATCCTGTCTCTTCGCGCACTTCGCGCAGCGCGGCTTGTTCGTTCGATTCGCGCGCTTCGACGTGACCTTTCGGCAACGTCCAAATGCGCGGTTCACCGCGACCGATCAATAGCGCATCAAACCCGGTCTCGCGCACTCGCAAGACCAGTCCACCGGCCGACACTTCATACTTGATTCGCATGTCGATTGACCCGTAGGAGACAGGGAAGGGGGCGCTGGTCGTGCCCCCTGATTACATTCATTATAGGCCCCGGCCCCAAGAAGCACCTGGCAGGAGGACGACCCTTTTCGATTCGGTTTGGGTATAGGGGCGACGTGGAACAAGACCCAGCGCTCGCCGCCCGTTCGGCGGGACTCCGGTACGTCACCGACGAGATTCCGGGGATTCGGCGTGTCCGCGAAGGCAAGAGCTTCAAGTACCTCGCGCCGGATGGAAAAGCCGTCACCGACGAAGCGGAGCTCTGCCGGATCAAAGCCATCGGTGTACCGCCGGCATACGAGCACGTGTGGATCTCTCCGATTCCGAACGGCCACCTGCAGGCAACGGCGATCGACGCGCGCGGGCGCAAGCAATACCGCTACCATAAGAAGTGGCGCGAGGTCCGCGACGAGACCAAGTATCACCGGATGATCGACTTCGGCGAAGCGCTCCCGAAGATCCGCGATCAAGTCGAACGGGACCTGGACCGGGCTGGAATGCCTCGCGAAAAAGTTCTTGCTGCGGTCGTGCGTTTGCTCGAAGAAACGACGATTCGCGTCGGCAACGAGGAGTACAAAAAAGACAACGAATCCTATGGCCTGACGACGATGCTGAACAAGCATGCGCAGGTCGAAGGCGCGTGCGTTCGTTTCCGTTTCAAAGGGAAGAGCGGCGTGAAGTGGTCGATCGCGCTGCGCGATAAACCGTTAGCAAAGGTCATTCGGGCCGCCCAAGACATTCCCGGTCAGGAACTCTTCGGATACTTAGACGACGACGGGAATCCCCACGACGTAGGCTCGCACGACGTGAACGACTACATCAAGGAAATCGCCGGTGGCGATTTCACGGCAAAAGACTTTCGCACGTGGGTGGGCACGGTGCAAGCTGCGCTGCTGCTGGCAGAGGAGCAGTACACCGATAAGCAATCGGAACGCCGCCGCCAATTGAACGAAGTGATCAAGCAGGTCGCGGCGCGTTTAGGCAACACGCCGGCCGTTGCCAAGAAGAGCTACATTCACCCCGAGATCATCGCCGCGTACACCGAAGACGGCACCATCGGCCAAATGCTCCGCGGCAAACCGGCAAAAGGGTTACTTCCTGAAGAACAGTTCGTGCTGGACTTCCTCGAGAAGCGCGGACGCGAAACTCCGCAAGAACGCACGACGAAAAAACTCAAACAAAGCCTCGCCGCAACGAAAAAACGCGCTCGCAAAGTGTCACCCTGAGCCTGTCGAAGGGCGTCCGCATCTTGGGCCAGATGGACACGGTAGCGAACGCAACGTCCCCGCGTGATGAGCATCACGTGGGGACGCCAGGTTTGGGGCGCGGATCTGATACGTCGGCGCCGAGGGTTCGATTCTCTCTGTCTCCACCCGGGATGTACACCCCGCCCCGAGAAGTGCTAGGATGCTGACGTATCAGATCCGCGCCTAACACGAAGAGCCGCCTCGCCCGAGGCGGCTCTTTCTTTTTCGCTATGCGTTTGATGAGGGGCAATTTGCGCGCAGAGGACACTCAAGACAGCGCGGGTTCGTGCGTTTACACAGGGTTCGCCCGTGTTCGCGCAGCAGCGAGAATGCCTTGCGCGCGTCAACACGCTGTTCGCGAAGATATGCTACACCGGAACGGTAGCTCACCGCGTACGATGAAGCAGGCGGAATTTTACCGAGGCGCTCCAAGACGCGAAGACCGTTCGAGTCGAGCGCGGGCTGACTGGAATAGCCGCCGAACAGCAAGATTTTGTCAGCGCCCGGATCTCCGATACCGGGGAATCGTTTCAGTAGCCGTCTGCGCGCCTTATCGTCTGCTTCGGCGAGTGCGACCGAAAGATTTCCGTCCGCAAATTGCAATGCAAGTTCCGCACATCGCAACATCTTTGCGGCTCGATGAGCCGGGTCCATTCCGCCGGCGGCTATCGCCGATTGAATCGTCTTGGCACCCGCTGAGATGAGCTCAAGCGGCGTAACACCGATCCGTTCGCGAAGCTCGTTGTACGTGCGTGTGCGCCGCTCATCATCAACAAGATACGCGCAGTTCTCCCACACAATTGCCTCGAAAGGCTCGGATGGCTCGGACGTTACTGCCTGGCCGTACAGCTCGCTTAGGAGTCTCAACGCCCGGGCGAAGCTAATCGGCCCGCGTTGCTTCAACTGCTAATGCGTGACGGCGATATCGAACGGAACCGCACTGTTCACCACAAACGAACATGTCTTGGCGTAGTTCGGCGGCTTGTACGAGCAAACATTTCCGGCAATATCGATCGTGTACATGAGGTGCGAGACCGGATCGAGGAACGGGCCTTGGAATACGTTCGGAAGCGTCTTCATAATCGATTGTGTCGTCGTGTTCATGATGACGGCGTATTGCGAGGTGGGACCGTCGATCCACGCATACAGCCGCGCAATGGCGGGATCGGCGACGAGCCGTACGACAAGGGACGACGAAATCGTTTTCACCGGCGCTAGCGTTGCTTCGTCATAGACCTTGACACCGTTCGTTAGACCGACGTAGAGGTTGGTGCTCGTTGCCGCTATTGCTTGCGCACCGGGATCCGGAGCGAACACATGTTTATGAAGTGTCGCGGTATCAATTGTCGTCAAACCTGCGGAGGTCGCGCCATAGAGCGTTTTACCGTTCGGCGAAAGCGCCGCAAACGCAAGTTGTCCGGCAACCGTTCCCGCGTACGTGCGCGTCACGGTATTGATGACATAGAGACTTGCCGTCGTCGGCACGTAAAGGCGAGTACCGTCGGGACTCACGAGCAACGCTAAAATTTGACCGCTTATCTCGGGCACGGGAATCTTGTAATAGCGAACGCCGTACGTTTGCGTATCGATGTCCGCGACGTAGTTGTCGCCCACGGCCATTGCCACGTAGACGTGCCGTTGATCGGGGCTCGTCACGTCGATCCCCGGTGCGCCTCCGCCGAAGCCGCCATCAAACGTAAAGCTGCGCAAGACCGTTCCGGACGGCGAATACGCCTGCACGTCCACTTCTTTGGGTTCGATCATTGCGATTCCGCACGTAATGCATGCCGAGAACCACAGTCGCGCTGGTCCCGCTACATTCGTCGCCATCGGGGCGATGCGCGCGTTTGCTTGCGGACTCATGGCCGGAAGTGAGTTGGTTGGCCCACCATGACATGCGGTCAGACCTACGCCGAGTACGAAAGCGAAGAAAACAAAAAATCGCGCGCGCATGAAGACACCTCGTACAATCCATCCTGTACGAGAGCGGCAGAGCGCGGCAATCCGCTAGAAGTCCTTAAAACCTAGACGTTAGGGTAAGACAAGAGCCGCTCGCCGGAAACGACTTCCTTATTTGTTTGTTCATCGTTTCGCGATTGCAGCCGGCTCTTCATCATGAGGAACGGGCGCGGCGACCCAGCAGTGATAGAAAACGATGCTAAGCGTTGCAAGGGCGCGCGAAGCGCCCCTGCAAACGGAAAGCGCCCTACGCTTGCGCGGGCTCCCACTTCAAATCGGGATTGCGAGCCGCACGTGTTTCGTCGACGCGGCCGACGACCGTGGTAACCGGCGCCGCCATCACCGCCTCGGGATTGCGCTTTGCTTCTTCGACGATTTCGCGCAACACGGCAATGAATTGGTCGAGCGTTTCCTTCGATTCGGTCTCCGTCGGCTCTATCATCAAGCATTCGGGAACGATCAGCGGGAAGTACATCGTCGGGGCCATCATGCCGTGATCGAGCAATGCCTTGGCAAGATCAAGCGCTTTAACGCCCGTTTCTTTCTTGAGTTCTTGCGCCGAAGCGACGAACTCGTGACGGCAGATCTCGGGATACGGCGTCTCGAGAAACTCCGCAACCTTCACGCGAATGTAGTTCGCATTGAGGACGGCGAGCTGCGAGACTTTCTTCAAGCCATCTGCGCCGTTCGCGTAGATGTACGCAAGAGCGCGAATCGCGTGCGCGAAGTTCGACCAGAACGAACGCATCGGGCCGATCGACTTCGGACAATCGAAGTCGAGCGAAAACGTGTAACGATCGCTCGGCGCGGCGTTTGGATCGCCATTGGTCTTCGGTGTCGCGCGAACGACGGGTGTCGGTAGATAGTCGACGAGATGCGCCGCAACACCCACGGGGCCGTGACCGGCTCCGCCGCCGCCGTGCGGAATCGTGAACGTCTTGTGCGTGTTGAGATGCATCAAATCGAAGCCCATGTCGCCTGGCCGCGCATAACCCATAATGGCATTTGCGTTGGCGCCGTCGTAATACATGAGGCCGCCG
>JAFANA010000103.1 GCA_019232905.1 Vulcanimicrobiota bacterium | reverse complement strand
AATGAACTCGTCGCACGCGTCGCGTCGTTTTTGCGGCGCCGTGAGAAGTTCGCGCAGAAGAAAGAAGGCGCGAACATTCTCAACCTCGGCAGCGCGCAGCTCGATCGCGATTTTCACACGTTGCTGAACAGCGGCGAGGACGTCTCGCTTACCGCGCTCGAATTTCGTCTTCTATGGTTCCTCGGCGAGGCCGAAGGACGGTTGCTCACTCGCGCGCAGATTCTCGAACACGTGTGGAACGACACGTCGGGAGTGCCGACGCGCGTCGTCGACGTGCATGTTGCGGCCCTGCGAAAGAAACTCATCGAGGTCAATGCACCGCTCGAAATCTCGTCCGTCCGCGGAATCGGCTATCGTCTCGACAAGCGCTAGCGCGTTAGAACTTCGCCTCGAACCGGCCGACGCGCGTCCGTTGTACGTGCAGTTGGCGGATCAACTCGTCGAGGCCATCGAATCGGAACGTCTTCCCGCCGGGGCGCGGCTGCCCGCGATGCGCGATCTCGCGCGCGACTTGAGTTGTGCGTTAGTGACGGTGTCGCAAGCGTATGAATTGCTCGCTGCGCGAGGCCGTGTGATCTCGCGCGTCGGCAAAGGAACGTTCGTTGCGCCGCCGCCGGATACGGCTGCGCCGTTCGCGCGCCGCTGGGAGCCCGATGTCGGCCGTTTCGCGCGGGCGCAGCGACTCGAAGGGGTGATGGAGCAGTTGACCCGCGCGACTGCCCCCGGTGCGATCACGCTTGCAACGGGTCACCCGGCGCCGGAAACGTTTCCGCTCCACGATTTCGGCCGCGCGTTTCACCGGACGCTGCTCGACGATCCTCCGGAGGCGATGCAGTATCGCTCGTCGACCGGCGATACGGACTTGTGCGAAACGCTGGCGTCACTGTTGCGCAATCGCGGGTGCCCGGCCGAGGCCCGCGATATCATCGTGTGCAGCGGCGCGCAGCAAGCGGCAGACTTAGTCGCGACGGTGCTCCTCGATGAACGAAGCGTCGTTGCAAGCGAAAGCCCCACCTATTCCGGAACGCTCGGCGTGTTCGATGCGCGCGGCGTCACGTATGTCGAAGTGCGTAGCGACGACGACGGCGTGCGTGTGGACGACGTCGAACGCGTTTTTGCGGAATACCGGCCGCGATTGTTCTACGTCAATCCGATCGCCCAGAATCCGACCGGCGCCGTGCTGCCGCAACGGCGCGCAAAACACATTGCCGCGTTGGCACGGCGCTACGACGTCGTGATTCTCGAGGATCAAACCGGATGGCAAGTGACGTACGACGCGGCAGCGCCGCCGCCGATCGCGTCTTTCGATACGGACGGCCGCGTGATTCTCATGGAAAGTCTTTCGAAATCCATCTTTCCGGCGTTACGCATCGGATATCTCTACGCGAAAGGTTCGATTGCCGAAGCGCTCGAGGTCGCGAAAGTGCGAGCCGACGTGTTCACGTCGACGCTAACGCAACGCGCGCTCTTCCGGTTCATGACGTCACCCGCATACAATCGCCACTTGCGTTCCGCGCGCGCGTTGTATCGCGACCGTCGCGACGCGTTCATCGAAGCGCTGAGTGAAACGCTTCCATGGGCCGATGTTCGGCCACCGGCCGCGGGCGTAAACGTCTGGTTGCCGTTGCCACCGCGCATATCAACGCAAGCGGCGTTCGACGCATGCGCGCGCGAAGGCGTGCTCGTAATGCCCGCGGAGCCGTTCTATCCCACGCGAACCGGGCCGCCCGCGTTGCGCTTGTCATTCGGGCATCTAGACGAAGCGACCGCAAGCGAAGCAGTGCGGCGACTCGGCCGAGCGCTCTCCGCAATCTAATTATTCCTCAACACTTAAAGAGGGCAGGTCTGTTGCTCCCGGCGTGAGTAGCCTAGACCGGTGAAGGTTCGAGTACCCGTAGCGGCGGCGATGGCCGCCGTTTTATTAGGCGCTGCGCCGCGCCCGCTGCCGTTGACGATGTATTCGGCACCGGCGGGCGACCGGCCGGCCGGTGCGTCGCGGCTCGAGCCGACCGATGCGGTACTTCCCAACGGGCGGAGCGCTGCACCGATTGGTACCTCGATCTTCGTCGGCACGAATCCGCTCGGAACGACCGTTACGCCCGACGGGCGATTCGTCGTCGTGAGCAATAACGAACAGGATCCGTCGCTTGCCGCGGCGCCGCCGGCAAATGCGCCGCAAGTTCGCGCCGGCTACTCCTTGACCGTCGTCGATGCGCGCACGATGCGTATTGCAAGCGTCTATCAGGCGCAGCAACTTTCACTCTTTTCCGGCGTCGTGGCCTTGCGCGATCCCGCAAATCCGGGTTCGACGATCGTGCTCGCCTCGGACGGCGCAAATAATCTCGTTCGCATCTTTCAATTAGGTTCGGATGGTACGCTGACGCCGCAATCGACGATTGCGGTTCCCGGATTTCCGGCGCAAATCACGTTGTCCGCGAATCAGCGCGTCGCGTATGTGACGTCGAACCTCGGCGATACGGTGACCGCACTCGACATCACAAGTCGCCGCGCGCTCAATTCCGCGCAGGCTGGATTTTCACCGTACGGCCTCGGCACCGCGGACGGCAGCCTCTTCGTTGCAAACGGCGGGCTCGAAGCGTACACGTCGCTTTCTCAACCCGCGCGTGCGCCAAGCTTTGCAAATATCACCGGAAGTGCGGCCCGCTCGTCGTCACTTTCGATCGTACCGCTCGATGCAGACGGCGACATTGCGGCGAACGCAAACGTCGGAACCGTTCGCATGGATCCGATTCCGGACGGCGTCGAGAACGTCGGCGGCGCGCATCCGAGCGCGCTCGTGACGCGACGCGACGGCGCCTACGCCTATGTGTCGCTTGCGAACGTCGATCGCGTCTCCACCGTACAGCTTACGGGCACGCCGCATGTAGTCGGCGGCTTGGATTTGCGGCTGTTCGTCAACGCGCCGTACGGTACGCAACCGGATGCCGAAGTGCTTTCAACCGACGGTACGCGTCTCTACGTTGCGCTTGCGGGACTGAACGCGGTTGCCGTGCTCGACGCAAGAACGCCTGCAATGTTGCACCGTCTCGGATTGATTCCGACCGGTTCGCTGCCCTCGGCGCTCGCGTTGTCGCCCGACGGACGCTACCTTTTCGTGACGAGCGCGCGCGGTGTCGACGGCTGGGGCATGGTGCAGCGCGTCGACCTCGAGAAATTGCCCTTGAAAGAAGCAACGCTATCAGCGCTGCGGTACAACCGCGCGGTGAGCGTCGCGCGCGAAGATACGGTCGTGCCGCCGCTGCGTTCGAATCGCAAAAGCAACGCGATCGATCGCGTCGTGTATATCGCGGTCGGTACCGGAACGTTCGACGGCGTGTTCGGTGATGCAGGCCGGGGCGACGCCGATCCGGCGTACGCCACCTACAACGCGTCCATGACGCCGAATCTTCACGCGCTCGCGCGCACCTACGGGATCGCCGATAATTTCTACGCCGATTCGATGAGTGCCGACATCAATACGCAGGTCGCGCTCTCCGGCATGACGACGGCGCATGTCGAACGCACGCTACCGGTTAATGCGGGACGCGCGCCGTACGATGCGCACGGTTCCGATCCGGACGACTATCCGCGCGAGGGCTATCTGTTTAACTCGCTGCGGCGCGGCGGGTTGAGCTTTCGCGATTACGGCGCGCTCTTGAACGTCTCCGGCTATCAACCGGCGACGCCGCAATTGCACGGACGCACGCAGACGCTCGACACGAGCGGGCTCGGCGGTATATACACGCTCGACGTTCCGGCACTCGCAGTACTGAACGGGAACGTAGATCTTTCGTATCCCTTGTGGAACCCGCTCATTCCAAACGCCACCCGGGCGCAAGAGTTCGTCAGCGATATGGGACGGCTCGTTTCGGCGGGGCAAGAGCCGGCGTTCACATACGTCTGGCTTCCGACTTCGGGTGGGGCGAGCATGGCCGACGCCGATCGTGCCCTTGGGACGATCGTTGCGTTTCTTTCGCACACGCCGCACTGGTCGTCCACGGCCGTCTTCATCGTCTCCGACGGCGCGCAGGGGACCCGCGATCACGTCAACCGCGCGCGCACGTACGCACTCGTCGTTTCGCCGCTTGCAAAGCAAGGCTACATCGGCCATCATCACCTCTCATACGCGAGCGTGGTAAAGACGGAAGAGGAGCTCCTTGGTCTACCCCCGAGTTCGCTCGGCGATCTCCTCGCGACGGATATGGCGGACTTTTTCGGGAACGTCCCGTATTCGAACACATACCAAGCTGCCCCGTAACATAGGATGTCGATGACCACGAAGGACGTACACTTTGGCCCTCGCTTGATCGGATCGCCGACCGGCAAGCTCCGCGCGGCTGCACTCGTTCGGCCGACTCCGGCAATCGAACGCGCGAAGGCGCTTCCGGGCGAGCCCGGAGCCGTCTACTCGAGGGCGCTCGAACAACACGACATCTTGCGCAAGACGCTCGAGTATTTCGGAGTAGAAACGATTGCCCTCGAACCGCGCGGCGACGAGCCGTTCGAATCATCGGTGATCGACGCGGCGATCGCATTCGAGGACGGCGCGATGATTATGCGCCCGTCGGAGATGTCGCGACGCGCCGAAGCGGATCGGATCGAAGCCGAATTTGCGCGGATCGACGTACCGATCGCGGGACACATCGCTGCGCCGGGTTTGCTTGACGGCGGTAACGTGATGCTCGCGGGTGGGACCGCTTTCGTCGGTGTCGGGGAGCGTGGAAACGTGCTCGGGCGCGCCGGATTCGCGGCGGTCGCGCAAGCGCACGGATACCGTGTCGTCGAGGTGAAGCTTGCACCCGGCGTGCGTTCGCTACAATCAGTTGCAAGCGCCGTCGCAAAGGATACGGTCGTCATTTCGCCCGACGGGCTCGACGCGTCGGCATTCGACGGATTCAACGTCGTAGCGGTCAATATCGGCGAAGAGATGGCTGCCGGCGTCATCTGCCTTGGCGAGCATCACGTCATCGCCGACGTGCGGTATCGCACGGCGCTTGCCCGCATGCGTAAAGCCGGGCTCGTGGTCGAAGGCATCGATCTCTACGATTTCGAGAAGATCGGCATCACCCCGTCGCATCTCGTTCTCGCGCTCAAGCGCGACTAGCGCGTCGCCGATGCGAATCGCAGTCCTTTCCGATATCCACGGGAATCTCGTCGGCTTGGACGCGTGCCTGGCGGATCTGCACGCGCAGGGCGGCGCGGACGCGATCGTCGCGGCCGGCGATTTGTGTTTGGACGGACCGAAGCCGAAAAAAGTATTGCAGCGCTTGGAAGAAGTGGGCGCGCAAGCAATTCGCGGCAACACGGACCGCTATCTCGGCGCGCCGGGGAACGAGACGTTTGAAACACTCGAACACGCGCAGCTTGAATGGACGCGTCACGACCTCGGCGAGAAATATCTGCGGTGGCTTGCCGATCTGCCGTTTGCGCTGCGCATCGGTGAGGGCGACAACCAGCTGCTGATCGTTCACGCGAATCCCTCAACCGACGACGAGCACATGTGGCCCGATGCGGACGACGACACGCTTGCGCGCCTGATCGGCAGCGAGCGAGCAAACACAATCGCCTTCGGCCACTTGCACCTGCCGTACGTGCGTCACTGGCGCGGAAAGTTGCTCGTGAACGTCGCCTCGGCCGGGTTGCCGAAGGACGGCGACGCGCGCGTCGGGTACACGATTTTCACGGAACGCTCGGGCGGATGGGAAGTCAAACAGCGGCGCATCGAGTTCGACGTCAAGCGGGTTGCAACCCAACTCACCAGTTGCGGGATTCCAGGAAGCGAGGAGCTGATCGCTACGCTCCGCCGCCACCGCTACAAGCGTCTAAAAGGGTACGTTCCGTAAATCTTGTCCGCTCCCGCAATTGAAATCGATCACCTAGTCAAGCGCTACGGTGATTTCACGGCTGTTGAAGATGTTTCGCTGCGCGTCGCGCAAGGCGAGTTTTTTGGTTTTCTCGGACCGAACGGCGCCGGTAAAACGACGACGATCAATGCGATCGTCGGACTCGCGCAGCCGAATTCCGGCGCGATTCGCGTTTTTGGTTATGACAATCACGTCGAATGGCGTGAAGCGCGGCGATTGATCGGGCTCGCGCCGCAGGAATACAACTTCGACCGCTATCTGTCGATTCGCGACGTGCTGATCTTTCAAGCCGGCTATTTCGGGTTGCGCGGACCGAAGGTCAAGGAACGCGCAGATATGCTGCTCGAGCGTTTCGGCCTCGCGTCGAAGGCGAAAGACGAGTACACGCGGCTCTCCGGCGGCATGAAGCGGCGTTTAACCCTTGCGCGCGCGTTGATTCACGAGCCGAAACTCGTGATTCTCGACGAACCGACAGCCGGCGTCGACGTGGAGTTGCGGTTGGAACTGTGGCAGCTGCTGCGCGATCTCAACGGCGACGGACTGACCATTTTCCTGACCACGCACTATCTGGAAGAAGCAGAAGAACTGTGCAAGACGATCGCGATCATTCGCGAGGGACGCATCGTCACGCAGCAATCGACGGAATCGCTGATTGCCGACGGCGCGCGCTTGCAAGATGTTTTTCTGGAGTTGACCCGCGCATGATCCAAGAAGTTCCCTCGTTCAATCGCGTCGCGCTCTGGACGCTGATCAAGCGCGAGATGATTCGCAGCTTGAAGATCATCAATCAGGTGATCTGGCCGCCGGTTATTTCGACCTTGCTTTATGTCTTTGTCTTCGGTCTGGCGCTGGGAAGCCGCATTCAGACGGTCCAGGGCGTGACCTACGCGCAGTTTCTTATTCCCGGCCTTATCATGTTGCAGACGATCGATTCGTCGTATGGTGAATGCTCGAGTTCCGTCTTCCAGGGGCGGTTCATGAACTCGATTCAGGAGATGCTGATCGCGCCGATGTCGGCGTTCGAGATCGTCTTCGGGTACGTTCTTGGCAGCCTCGCTCGCGCAATCTTGATCGCGGCCCTCATTACCGTGCTCGGCGCAGTGCTGGTCCATACGTGGCCGCAGAACTGGCTGCTGTATTTCGGCGTTCTCTGTATGGTGTCGATTCTCTTCAGTTCGCTCGGCTTGATCTTCGGGCTCATGGCCGAGAAGTTCGATCATCTTGCGGTGCTGACGACCTTCGTCATCACGCCGCTCACCTTTGTCGGCGGTGTGTTCACGTCGGCGGCCATGCTGCCGCAGGTGTTGCAACGGCTCGAATTGGTCAATCCGATTTTCTACACGATCGATGCTTTCCGGCGCAGCTACACCGGCGAAAGCTTCTTGCCACCGTGGCTATCGCTGAGCGTGATTGCGTTGCTCATGGTCGTTGCCCTCGGGATCGCGCTTCGCATGATGGCGATCGGCTACAAACTTCGCACCTAAGGGAGCCCGCTCGATGCTCATCTTCGCCGTAACGACATTGTTCCTCGCTCCGTGGAAGGGCGCCGATCTGCCGACTGCAACGTCGGCGGCCATAAAGTATCAGCTCACGATTAAGGACGCGCCTGCGACGGCCGTGCACTTGCGCGCGACGCACGTCGCTGACGGCTGGATTGCGGCATTCTGCGATCATCGCGTGTGTTCGCCGGGCCAGCTGCAAACCACGATCCCGTCGTCGGGCAAAATCGTGATTCAATTCGAACTGATTCGCGAAGACGATTCCGCTGCACGCGGCAGCGGAGCCGTGATCGAATCCGATGGCGGACGTTCGATCGATGTACCGCCGAAAACACTACCGGCACGAATGTGAAAACCGGTTCGTAGCGGCGGTTTTGGAGAAAAACGGCCCATGTCCCAGTCGTGACTGCGCAGTAAAATGATATTCGCGGGTGCCGACAGAGGGGGACGCTATGAAGCCGTATGCTGCATTGCTTTCCGTCATGGCCGTGTGCGCCGTCGTCACCGCACCTTGCCGGGCCGTCGCCGCGGCGGGCGGTTTGTCGAGCCGGCAGCTGCAAGACTTACGCGCCTTGCCGTTTGCCGTTGTGCCTGAACCGCCGCCGGCCGGTTTCACCGTTCAATCGCTAACCATCGACCGCAATGCCAAAACGTACGACATCCGCTACCGTGGACCGCACGGCGCAACGATGGACGTGCGCGGACACGGTACCAAGGGTGCGCAGCCGGCAGCGAACGCGCCGCCGCAACACCATGGCCTCTTCCAAAATATCGGGAACGCGCTATCGCATCTTACGTCGCACGCGACAAACAGCGCCTCGTTACACGGCGCAAGTAACGAAGCAAACGCGAACGCAAACGACCAGAGCGGCAAAGCGGGTGAAGAGCAGGAAGAAATGACCGGCGTCGGCGCCTTCAATTCGACCCTCGGACCGGTCAACTTTCAACAGTCGGGATCGTGCCTGAACGGCACCAACGACCCGTCGCGCGCGCAAATCCACGACGCGGCCTTTACGATCAGCGGTTGTAACATGCACGCGCCCGATGCCGTCATTCGCGCGTACAAGGCACTGGCGCCGATCCACTAACGCGATGACCGCTCAGGCCGCCGGCACGCCGAGCATTGCACCGCGCCGATGGAATCGAAGGTTGCGCTACGCGCCTCTCGCGATTCCACTGCTCTTCGTCCTCAACGACGCGGCGGTGTTCCGGCTCGATCTGTTCATCGAATGCTTGGCGCGCCTCGGGATGATCGTCCTTGCTGCGATCGTGCTGCGAGGATGGAGTTCCGATGCGCGTTATCGGCGTCAACGCATCTATCTCTTCTGGGGACTGATCGGATTTTCGCTCGATCTCTACTGGCAATTTGCGTACGAATGGCACGTTGCATGGCTCGCTATGACGATCAAGTTCGCAGGAATCGCACTCGGCACGGCGTGCTTCATCGCACTTTGTGCGTCATTTGCCAACGGCCGGCGTGCCTCACGTGCGTTTACATTGGTCGAACACATACTCGCACCGGCGTGCGCGCTCTTCATTTTCGTCACGGGAATCATCCTCGGCTACACTTGGCAGATGGGTCACTGTGCGGGTACACTGGGCGGCTGTTTCGTCGATGATCCGCTGGCGCTCGCGAGTAACCGCGCGTATTTTGCCGCGGATGCATTCGGGCGCATGACGATCGTCCTGACGGGCATCGCTGCGCTGATCGCGTCGCCGGAGAATCGTCAGCGGTTATTGCTCGTTGCAATCTCGTGCATCGTCCTGGGTGCGGGCACCGCCGCCGATTTCGCTTTGCGCCTGATCCCGTTGCCTGGGTACGCCGTGTTCGGACTGCAGCTCGCCGACGCCACGTGCACGCTGCTCTTTGTGATTGGGTTGTTCGTTGCCATTACGCGAGGGCGGATCTTCGACGTTGCGTTCGCTTCGTCACGCGCGCTGGTATACGGCGTAACCTTCCTTGTCCTGTTTATCGCGTACGAAGCCGATCTACGTGTGCTTATATTCATCGTTGCCGGGCTGATGCTCGCGGCATATCTGATCTATCTCCGCGAGCGGGGTGGATCGTCGCGACGCGCGTGGACGTATGCGGTTGCGACG
Organism: Vulcanimicrobiota bacterium; assembly: GCA_019232905.1. Lineage (GTDB taxonomy): Bacteria > Vulcanimicrobiota > Vulcanimicrobiia > Vulcanimicrobiales > Vulcanimicrobiaceae > JAMXLG01. Next base: position 92,732 of record JAFANA010000103.1, on the reverse strand, counting down.
GCTGCGTTTTATGCCGGCTATTTCGCGCTCGAGGGACGCGTTCACAACCTGCTCGATGCGCCGTTCGAACGATTCTTGAGGTGGTTGTCGCTCGATGTTCTTCCGGGACCGGCAGTCGACTTGGCCGTAGGCGCCGCAATCGCGCTCGTGCTCGCCGTCCTCCTTTCGCCGATTGAAGAGTTGGGGGTCGAAAAGATTGCGGAGTCGCTGATGGCGGAAGACGGGAAGCGAGCGCAACGCCTAAGGAACTTCCGCCGCAGCATCACGCTGTTCACGCAGGCCGCCGAACTCGAACGGATGCTCGTGGACACGGTCTTTTCGGCAGCGCAGGCTGAGTTCGCGCATCTTTTCCATCGTAACGGGCATCGGTTTGCCGCAAGTGTATCCGCGCCGCCCTCAGTCGCATCGCCCCCCGAAATCGATGAGAAAGCGTTGCCGAAAACGTTGCAGCCGCCTGCGTTGCGCGACGGACCACTTCCGGATACGTGCGGCCTCGTGTGCGAGTACGCAGCGCTCATGCCGCTGCGCGGCCAGCTGCTCGGGTTCCTCGGTCTCGGACGCAAACAGTGCCGGGATGGAAGCTGCTATTCAACGATCGTTTTGAAGGAGTTGCACGCGCTGGCCCACGAGGCCGCAAAGATATTACACGAACTGCGAGGAGAAGCATGACCGGACGAATCCTGCTGGCCCTGATCGCACTGGTCGCGATCGTAAACGGAGTTGCTCGCGCGGACCAGCACTCGCAAGATGCCGCAATGGGCAAGAGCGTGTATGACGATCTCGTCAAACGCGATCAAGTCGTGACGAACTCGCCCTACACTGCCGTGCTGCAGCGTGTCGGTTCGCGCGTCGCGGCAGCCGCCGGACCTCAGTGGTACGTGGAACGGTTCTATGTTATCCGTGGTAACCAGATGAATGCGTTCTCCGCTCCCGGCGGCTACGTGTTCGTGAACGAGGGACTGTTGCGGAACGTCGACAACGTCGACGAGTTGGCGAACGTCCTGGGCCACGAGACCGCGCATTTGGCACTCGGTCACGTGAGCGCTCGCGAGCAGCAACAGCAAAAGAAGAATATGTTTTTCAGTATCTCGCATACCCTTGCGAAGACGTTTTCACCGAATTCGGACAAAGCCGTCGGGCAAGCGGAGACCGCCGGCAATTACACGTTCCTCGGATTTACTCGCGAACAGGAGTATCAGGCGGATCAATACGGCGCAACGTATGCGGCTAAAGCCGGTTTCAACCCGTGGGGCTCGGTTTGGTTCTTCAATGAGACGGAGGCGATGTACGGCGATGCAGGTTTCGAGCAGTACGTACAACAGCATCCGTCAACCAAGGACCGCATCACGCGCTTGGAATCGTACTTCAAAGCGCATCCGCGCCAATTCGGACATTGGCCGACGCAACTGACAAGCCGCGGCGGCCTGCCGATGTCGTAAATTGCATTCGCACAAGTGAATGCTCCCTGCCTATTGAATGGTAGCTGCAGGGGCGGGTGAGCAAAGATGATAGACGAGCGGCAGCTAGAGGAAGCGGTCTCCGCTTGGAATGAGCGTCGCGTCTGGCGCAGCTTCGTGATCGTCTCCGCACTCCTTGCGACCGTGTACCCGCTGGCAAATTTCTTGGGCGCTCCTCCGGGCACCGAGCCGTTGCGGTTGCGCCTCGTGTTTTCCGTTGCAGCAATCATCCTTTCCGTCCCGATGATCGTCTTCCCGAAATTACGCCGGTATGCAAAGTGGCCCTTGGCACTCGAGATCGTTGCGTTTTACATCGTGCAAGGCATCTTTCTTGCGCGCAACGGTTTTTCGCCGTACGTTGTGTCGCGTGCAATTCTCGTGACGTTCGCCGTGCCGATCGTCGCGCCGACGATTCTCGACCTCGCCCTCGCGCTCGGAACGTTCATACTTAGCGCGTTTGTGGAAAGCGACATAACGGGAAATCTGCAGACGGCGAGCCTTGCAGGTCCGTTTGGAAGCGTGATTATCGCCTGTATTCTTGCCGGTGCCGTCGGCGTCGCAACGATCCTCTCCCGACGTCGGGAAGTGCGCGCTCGTGTTTCCGTGCAACTCGGTCTCGAAGAGCGCTTGGCGGTGATGCGCACGCGCGACCGGGTAACGGGCTTGCCGAACTTCGAGCGGTTTCTCAGTCTCTGTGACGACGCCATTGCTTCGGCGTACATTCGAGGCGGTCGCGTTGCCGTCGTCGCGCTCGATCTGGATAGGTTCCACGAAATCGATTCGCAGTATGGCGCGCGCATCGGGAATGCGCTTATCGTTCAGCTCGCGCGGCGATTCGAAGAACGCGCCCGAAACCGGCTGCTGTTCCGCATCCGGTCCGACCGGTTCGTTTTGATCGCCCTCGATGCCGATACGTTCCTCGCCGAAGAGTTGGCGTACGAGATGCTGGAGGCGCTCGTCGAGCCTTTCATGATCGAACACACGACGATCTATATAACGGCGACGGCCGGCGTCGCGATCTATCCGAATGACGGTGCAACCGTAGATGCCTTGCTTGCGCGGTGCGACGAGAACGTTCGTCGCGCGCGCGGGGGCTTCCACGATGCGGCGGCACTCGTCAGCGGAGAGCCGGACGCGTTTATGCTTCGCCTGCGTGACTTACGTGACGACGTCCGGTACGCGCTCCCGGGCGGTCAATTCGTGCTGTTCTACCAGCCATGCATCAACAGCCGCACGCGCCGCCTCGTTTCAGCCGAGGCGCTGCTGCGTTGGATGCACCCAAAATACGGCTTGATCGCACCCGACGAGTTCATTCCACTCCTGGAATCCGACGGAACCATTGCAAGCGTCGGCGAGTGGGTGTTACGCGAGGCCACGCAGGCGTGTGCCCGGTGGCGAACATCCCGCGACCTTGAAGTGTCGGTGAACGTTTCGCTTCAGCAATTTCGCGACGCGGCGTTGTTCGCTCGCATTCGATCTGCGCTCGAAGCCGCGAATCTGCCGCCGCAAGCGTTGATCTTGGAGTTGACTGAGACCGTTGCCGTGCAAAACATCGAGTACACGCTGCGAACAATGCACGTTTGCCGAGCATGGGGCGTAAAATTCGCGTTGGACGACTTCGGCACGGGATACTCCTCAATGCGTTATCTTAAAGATTTACCCGTCGATGAAATCAAGATCGATCGAAGCTTCATGCGGGGTCTTCCGGACGATGCCGGTGACCGCGCGATCGCTCGCGCAATTATCTCGCTCGGTCATTCGCGCGGCTGCATCGTTTACGCCGAAGGCATCGAGCGCGCGAATCAAGCGCGGTGGCTGGCGGACGAGGGCTGTGACGTCCTGCAGGGCACGGCCGTTTCGCCGCCGCTCGCGCTCCCCGATTTCGAAGCTTGGGTCAAGTCTGCGTCGTGACTCACTGACGCTAGAAGAACGGGTTGTGCGCCTTCTCGAGCTCGATCGTCGTGGGTGGTCCGTGTCCGGGCATCAGCACGGTGTCGTCAGGAAGCGTGAATATCTTCGAGCGCACGTTGTTGAGAATGTCGTCATAGCCGGTCGCCTCACCGAACGCGCCGCCGACGCTTCCTGCAAAAAGCGTGTCGCCCGTAAAGAGCGTCGACTTGAAGAGATACGATGACGAACCGTCGGTGTGGCCCGGCGTATGCAGCATGCGGATTGCGGCGTTATCTCCAAACGGTAATTCCTCGCCGTCGCGAACCTTCAGCGCGCGTTGCGCGAGTGACCCGATGGCCGCCGCGTCCGCCGCGTGCATGACGATTTGCGCGTTCGGAAATGCGCCGGCAACGTCGGCCGTTGCATCGCAATGGTCGGCGTGTTTATGCGTGATCAAAATGTATTGAAGGTGGTACGCTCCGTCGCGTAAGATCCGCAAGAGATTGCTTGGAATGCCGGCAGGATCGATCAGTGCTGCGCGTTGACCGCCGTCGAGAAAGAACACGTAACCGTTACTCGGATGCGGATCCTGCGGGTGGTGCCGCACGTCGGACACCTCGATGCCGGGCGGATGCCAGCCGTTCTCTGCGCGTACCGCAAGCTTCTCGGGATCGAGGCTCAGCGCTCGCGCCAATTCGCGCGCTTCATCCGGCGTTGCCGTTCCGCGATCGCGGAGCCACGCATCGATGTTCGATGATGCGATGCCGGTACGCTGAGCAAGGCTGTGCGTATCGATCCGATTGCCGCGCATCGCTTTGCGAAGGACGTCGCCGAAGGTATCTTCGAGCGGAATCTGCGGCCAGAGCGCCATCGCGTTCGGGTTCGAATGCAGGGACAATTTTCCCGCCGCGTCAACGAACGCACGATCGCACGACGGCGGTCACTACTTGCGGAAGGAAGGTTCGCCAGACGGGATACTGGTTATAGTTGCCGGCGGTGACCATGATTGCCGTATCGAGTTGCGGCACGACAATCATCAATTGGCCGCCGTTTCCGCCCGCGTTGATGGCGTCGTAGGAACGTCCGTCCACACGTATGCGATTGAGGTGCCACCCGTAGCCATAGCGGTCACCTTCGCCTTCCGGCGCACTTCGCGGAACGATCGACGCAGCGATCCACGAGGGATCGACGATCTGCCGGCCGTTCCAGCGTCCTTCGCTTAGGAGCAGCGCACCGAACTTCAGGAAATCACGCGGACGAAAATAGTCGCCGCCGCCCATATAGGCAAACAACGGTGGCTGCGGCATCAACCACATCGCATACGTCTCAAATTGCATCGGTACGGCGAATCGTTCGGCGAAGTACGTCGTTAACGGAACGCCCGTTTCGGACGCAACGACCGCGCCGAGAAGATTGATGCCCGCGCTGCAGTACACAGACCGCGTGCCCGGTTGCGAGACCATCGGAAGATCGAGCGTATACCGGTACCAATCGGGTTTGCCGGACTGACTCTGCATCGTATCTTCATTGCCGGGCGATTTGTCGTCGTTATCGTCGCATGCAAGGCCCGATGACATCGTCATAAGGTCGGCAACGGTCATGGCTGCCTTTCGCGCATCGTTATGCGCGATCGGTGCGTATTGCGGCAGTAACGCGACCACCCGTGAAGCGGGAGTGAAGCGTCGGGTGTCTTCTATTGCGCGCCCGGTGAGAAGCGTCGTGACGCTCTTTCCTGCCGAACGAACGTCGTGCGGTGTTTCGGCAGTGAATCCGTAAAAGTACTCATCCAGAACCAGCGTGCCATGCCGTTCGATGGAGATGCTATGAACGTACGGCGAACGCAGCGACGGGTTTCGTAACGCAACGATCGGATCGATAAACTCGTGAATCGGCTGCTCGGTCATCCCCACTGAGGCGAGCGTGCCGCTCTTCCAACCATCATTCAGTGGTGAGGGCGCATGATACGTCCAAGCTGCCGCCGCTCGCGGGTAGAACCATCGAAGATCCGCGTCCGTCGCGCGATGGAACGTCAACGGTCGCGGGTCGGGCTCGATTCCGCCAAGGGTGATCGATCCATCGCGATCGGGTGCGGGCAGCGTCTCTCGCGTCCCGAACGACGATCCCGCGTTGAATTCCGGATTGCGAATGAACGCCCTCAGCGCTCCTCCGTCGTCCCTCGAGACGACGAGATAGTAGTGCGCCGGTTCGTCGAGCGGCGTGCGGGGGATCCAGGTAGCCTTCGGTGCCGGAACCCGCTCGGCTATCCAAATGCCGGCGGTAGCTGCTGGAATCATGGGATTAGCGTGCACGAAGCGGGCTTCGTAAATCCTCAACGAAGGCTCAATCCCCTCGACGCTTCCGCGGGAGCGGTTCAATGATTCATCGGTTTGCGGATTTCGAGCTCGACGCGGGTTGCCTGACGCTTCGGTATCGAGGCGCACGGGTCGATCTCCCGCCAAAGACGGTGCGCACGCTTGTCGTTCTTTTCGAACGCGCCGGTACGGTTGTGAGCAAAGCCGATCTTATGGATGCCGTTTGGCCCGACGGTTTCGTCGAAGAAGGCAATCTCACGCAGCATATGTACTTGCTGCGGCGCCTCTTCGCGTCGCGCGGCATAGAGGGCGCCATCGAAACCTATCCCCGTCGCGGCTACGCGCTGAGGCTTCCGCCGCTACATCAGCCTCGTTCGCGAGCCGGTGCCGGGCTGCGCAACGCACTTGCGTGTCTGCTGTTTCTCGGTGTCATCGTCGCAACCGCGCCTCTTCCACGCACGAATCAGGCTGTCTCCCAAGTAGCGTACGGCCTCGGCAGCTACTACTTGAATCTTCGCTCCGTCGATGGGATGAAGCGCAGCATCAGCTATTTCGAACGAGTCGTCGCCGACGCACCCGAGCGGGCCGCCGGCTACGCGGGCCTTGCCGATGCGTACACGATGCTTTACGATTTCGAACGCCCCTGCGCGCAATGCAATGCGTGGCGGGAAGCGGCCGTGCGCAATGCGCGCATCGCGGTATCCGTCGAACCGGCATCGGCTCGAGCGCATGTTTCTGCCGGCATGGTCGCGCGCATCTTTCACGATGACGACACCACCGCAGAACGAGAGTTTCGGTTTGCGTTATCGATCGACCCCGATGATGCGCTCGCGCATGAATGGTACGGCAACTTGCTCGTTGCGCGCGGCGCGCTTGACGAGGCTCGACGTGAACTGGAAATCGCGGCTGCCGAGCAGCCCGTCGCGACCGCGACGTACGCGTGGCTCGCTCGCGCAAATTATTACGAGCGCCGGTACGTTCAAGCGGAACAATACGCGCGCCAGGCTTTGGAGTTGCAGCCGTCGCGTGTCGAGACCCGGGTGGTTCTCGGTCTCGTCGACGAAGCACGCGGCAGATATGCGGATGCACTGCGGCAGTTCGACGACGTCGCACGCCTCGGCGCGGTAACCGATGCGCGCGTACTACGTGCCAGCGTCATTGCCGCGATGGGGCATCGTGATATCGCAATTGCGATGTTGCGGCAAATCGCAAGCCGCGCAACGCGCGACCCGTATGCCTCCCGAGACATGGTCCTCGCGTATGCGACGGCTGACGACGAACGAGATGCACGCGTCTCGCTGGCGCACGCGCAATTCTCCACCCGCCTCGACCGCCGTCTTTTCTCGCAGGACCCCCATGTCCGCGCCTTGCAACCGGAACCCGCTCCCGGACGGTCGAATTGAAGGCAGTCATGGAAACAGTCATCATCATTGGTTCGGGACCTGCCGGACTTACCGCCGCAGTTTACGCCGCGCGCGCGAATTTAAACCCTTTGGTCCTTGCAGGCGGTCTCTACGGCGGTCAACTGATGTTGACGACGGAAGTCGAGAACTATCCGGGCTTCCCCGACGGCATCATGGGTCCCGACATGATGATGAAATTCCGCGAACAAGCCGAGCGCTTCGGCGCGCGCATTGAGAACGTCGATGCGACCTCGGTCGACTTCACAAAGAAACCGTTTGTCGTGCGCACCGATGATACCGAATACCGCGCGAAGACCGTGATCGTTGCGACGGGCGCAAGCGCGCGCTGGCTCGACATTCCCGGAGAAGAAAAGTTCCGCGGCCGCGGCGTTTCGACGTGCGCGACGTGCGATGGCGCATTCTTCCGCGAGAAACATATCGTCGTCGTCGGCGGCGGCGACTCGGCGATGGAAGAGGCGCTGTTCTTGACGCGCTTCGGCACCAAGGTCACGGTCATTCACCGCCGCGACCATCTTCGCGCAAGCAAGATCATGGCGGCGCGCGCGGAAGCGCACGAGAAGATCGACTTCATTTGGAACACGGTCGTCGAAGAAGTGTTGGGCGATACCGTGATGCATGGCCTGGTGCTGCGCAACGTCGTCGACGGTTCGACCCGTGCGCTCGATGCCGATGCCCTCTTCATTGCGATCGGTCACACGCCGAACACCGCGATATTCGATGGACAGCTCGATCTCGATGAAAACGGCTACATCGTCTCACCCGACGGCGTAAGCACGAACATCGACGGTGTCTTCGTCGCCGGAGACGTCAACGATCTCCGCTACAAACAGGCGATTACCGCAGCAGGCGCAGGCTGTAAAGCCGCAATGGACGTCGAGAAGTATCTCGAAGCGCTCGATTTCGCGGTAGAAGAGGCGTTCGCGCCTTAAGACGTCTCCTAGTACAGGCGCGATCCGTTGGGGACGTTGAACTGCGGCCGGATGAGGACGACGTTCCCGTGCTCGTCGTCCATGCCGAGGACGAGCACCTCGCTCGTAAAGCCGGCGATACGTTTCGGCGGAAAGTTCACGACGGCGCAGACCTGCGATCCGGGAAGGTCTTCGGCGCGGTGACGAACGGTAATTCGCGCGGACGACATCTTTTCGCCGATTTCCGGACCGAAGTCAATGCGCAGTTTGTATGCCGGTTTTCGTGCGCCTTCCAGTGGTTGCGCGTCGAGAATCGTGCCGGCGCGAACGTCGACCTTGAGAAAATCGTCGAAGGCGATCATGCGACCGCATTCGCGAGCGCGTCGTCGATCTCCGTGAAGCGGAACGCATAGCCTTCAGCCTGCGTTCGTTGCGGAAGGACGCGTTGGCCCGTCAACAGCAGATCGGCGCCTTCGCCGAGCAACATGCGCAACGCAAACGTCGGTGTGGGAAGAATCGTCGGACGGTGCACGGCGCGTCCGAGTGCTTGCGTAAACTGCGCGTTTGTGACGGGGTTCGGCGCGGTTGCGTTGAACACGCCGCTCGCGCCGTCAATGGCTTGCAGATAAATTCCCGCGACATCCTCGACGTGCACCCACGAAACCCACTGCCGGCCATCGCCGATGACGCCGCCCGCGCCGAGTTTAAAGGGCGCGAGCATTTGGCCGAGCGCCCCGCCGTCGCCGAGCGCGACGCCGGTGCGGACGATCGCTACGCGCATACCGAGCATCTGTGCGTTCACCGCTTCGCGTTCCCACGCAATGCAGACGCGCGCGAGGAAATCGTCGCCGGGCGGGCTGTCCTCGGTAAACGTCGCGGTATCACTCGTTCCGTAATAGCCGATTGCAGACGCCGAAATATACACGGCAGGGTGCGCTGGGAACGTCCCGATTGCTTCCAGGAAGCGCTGCGGCAGCTGCGTACGGCTGTAAAGAATGTTGTGTTTGACCGCTGCGCTCCATCGCTGGGAAATGGTCTCGCCCGCGAGATTGACGACGGCGTCGCACGATGCAAGGTTCCGCGCGGCATCTTCAGGCTCGCGCAGAGAAGCCGTGACCACGTCGTCACCGCGTGCGTTCAAACGCCGGATCAGATGGCGCCCGACGAAACCCGTTGCCCCGAGAATTCCAACTCGCATGTCCCGATGATTGCCTCTAACTCGTCGATCGACTTCGGAATCATAGCAGTGAGGTTCTCAGATCCCGATTCCGTTATCAGCAGGTCGTCTTCAATGCGCACGCCGATTCCGCGAAAGCGTTCGTCGCAGGCGGCATCGCGTTGTACGTAAACACCCGGTTCCACCGTCGTCACCATACCGGGTTCGAGCGTGACTGGTGTGTCGGAGAGGTCCCGGTAGCGTCCCACGTCGTGAACGTCCATGCCCAGCCAGTGGCCGGTTCCGTGCATGTAGTATTCGCGGTACGTTTCGCGTTCGATCGCTTCGTCGACGCTCCCGCGCAAGAGTCCGAGTTCGATGAGGCCCTCGGTGATGACGCGCACCGCAGCGTAGTGGAAAGCCTTCTGTGGTTGACCGGGCCGCAACGTTTCGATAGCCGCTTGCTGCGCGGCGAGCACGACGTCATAGATCGCGCGTTGCTCCGCACTAAAGCGCCCGTTTACGGGCCACGTGCGCGTGACGTCGGCCGCGTAGTAGTTGTACTCGCACGCGGCGTCGACGAGTAACAACGTTCCTTCGGCGAGGCGATCGCGGTTCTCTCGGTAGTGAAGAATCGTCGCGTTATCGCCGCCGGCAACGATCGATTCATACGCCGTGCGCTGCGCGCCCGCGCGGTGGAATTCGTACTCGAGCACCGCTTCGATCTCGTACTCGTGCAGCCCGGGGCGCGTCGCGCGCATCGCCGCGATGTGTCCTTGCGCCGTGATCTCCGCACTTCGCCGCATCTGTGCGATCTCGTGGGCACTTTTGATCTGTCGCAGCGCGTGAAGCGCGGGAGATGGATCGGCAATCGTGTCCGGTGCGAAGCCGGCTCTGCGCGTCATTGCGCGCGCGTCTCCCAAGGCAGCCCGCACGCACGCGTCGTTCTCGCTGTTGCCGAGTGTATAGTACAGCGTCTCAACGTTGCACAGATAGCGCGGCAGCTCTTGCGCAAGCGACCCGATCGGATAGGCGATGTCGACGCCGATCGTTTCGACGGCCGCATCGACGCCGAGACGGCGCCCGTTCCAAATCTCCGTCGCGCGGTCACGTTCGCGCAAAAAGAGAATCGTGCGGTGTTCGTCGTGTTCGGGGGCGAGTACGAGGACCGCGTCCGGTTCGTCGAATCCCGTCAGATAATAGAAGTCCGAGTTCTGCCGGAATTCGTACTCCGTGTCGTTATTGCGCGGGATCGTCGTAGCCGATGGAATGATTGCGACGCCGCCGTGAAAGGCGGCAAGCGCCTGTTCACGGCGTGCCTCGTAGGTCTTCATCGTCGAGTCGCGTTCGATAATGCGCCTGCGATCTCATCGAGCGTGTGTGCCGTCCGCCCGGCGGCTGCGGAGATCGACGCGCCGTTGCCGGATGCAATCGCGTCGCTGAGATCCGGAAATGCGATCGCCTGGTAACCGTTGCGTCCGTAGAACAACCGGTTTAAACGATGCGCGGCGGCGATTTCGGCGTTGCCGTCGCCGCCGTGCCGGTCGATTGCCGACGCACTCACAGCAAAGCGGTCGATTGCTGTACGAACGGGCGTCAAGTCGGCCGCATGGTCTTGAGGGCCGGCGATTTCTGCAAGCGCCGTGCGCATGCGCGCGACATATGGCGTAAACGCGTATCCGGCGGTGCCGTCGGCAAGACGCATCGCCGTCAACGCAACGATTTGCGCGACGGTTCGATGATGAATGAAGTTCGGGTCTGCCTCGGTGATCGCATACCGCAGGTCGTCGAAGCCCGAATGATAGACCCCGAATACGCCGCTGAAGCCGTAGTCCATGATCGGGATTCCGGCGTCGTAGAGAAACGATTCGAAATCGGAGCCGCCTCCAGGTCCGCGAACGGTTGCGCCGCCGTGCTGTTGCTCCCAACGAACGTAGAGCGGAATGTTTTCCGTTGTCGACGGCGCGGGAACGTTGCGGGTGACCGGAATGACGAGATCTTCGAGCGCCGCAGCCGCCGTTGCGCCGAAGAAGTCGCCGGTCGTCGCTTCGTCTTCATTGATGTAGGCGAGGCAGCCGCTTTCGAGAGCGCTCCAATGCATGCGCACGTACGCCTGCGATCCGGCTTCACCGATCTCTTCGCCGTCGAAACCGGCGATAACGATCGAATATTGCGGACGCCAGCCCGTCTTATAGAGTGCGCCGAGCGCACGGGCGACGTCGAGAAGAATCGACGTACCCGAGCCGTTATCGATGACGCCGTAGACCCACGCGTCGCGGTGCGCGCCGAGTACGACTTCGTGCGTCGGATCTTTTCCCGGCAAGACGCCGACCGTGTTCCACAGGGTTGCATTGTGTTTGACGAGCATCGTCACGGAAAGCCGAAAAGGCGAATGCGTGATGCCGTCGCGCATGTCTCCGATGATGCGTTCCGCGTTCGTGACGGTGACCGGAAGCGTCGGGATCGCGATCTGCCCTTGGCCGAGCGAGCCGCGTTGCACGGCGCCCGGCGGACGATACGGTCCGTCGGGATATGCGGGCCCGCTGAGCGAGCCGTCGCGATCGTGCGGATCGGAGAAGAAGAGCACGCCTTGCGCACCGCGGTCTTGAGCGCGCTTTGCGAGCGATCCGCGGAACTGGCGGCCGTAGCGGACGAGGACGATCCGCGTGCGCACGTCGATGTGCCGCGCGGCAAGCGCAGCGTAATCGTCCGGCATTCCGTGGCCGGCGTCGACCACGTTTGCGACGACGGCTCCGCTTCCGCTCCAGGCGTTGAACGGCGGTCCGGCATCGGAGCGCGTTCCGTCGGGATCGGCCGCAATCGGCGTCTCATCGAGCTTGAATTTCAGCCACTGCTTGTTGCCGGCGTATTGCTCGAGCGCGAGTGCGCGAGCGAACGGAACGTCGTGCGAAAACGGTTCGAGTGACGCGTCGAATCCCGCGCCGTTTAGCACGTCTTGCATCCACCGCGCGATGTGATAGTCGCCCGGCGTACTCGCATAATGCGATTCTTGATTGAGGCGCCGGGCGTCTTCGAGTGCTCGCGACGACGTCATAGCGTCGAGAACGTACTGTTCGTTCGTCGTGACCGAAGCGCGCGACGTGATGGGCGCGCTCAGCAGTAACGATACGCCGAGCAGCGCAGCAGTGAGGCGGTTCAACGGAGCGGCCCTCCTTTTCTCGTTCCGGAGCCAATGGCGTTCCCGTTCGCGCGAAGTAACCGCCGGGCCTCGCGCTCGAGACCGGCTGTCGCGACCTTTGGGTGACTCAGGTAAAACAACGTCATAACGTCGAGTACGAAACGGTGCCGCCCCGAGTCCGGTAATGCCGCAAGCCTGGCACGCGCCCGTGCCGTCATGAATGCAAAGCGTTCGCGCATCGCGCCGATGTTGCCGTAGACGCGTGCGAAGTTGAGATCGTCGTGCTCCTCATCCTCGTCTTGATCGATGAACGAGTCGAGTAAGATATGAATCGCGCTCACGAAGGGAAAGTAGGCGTCGTAGGTCTCCGCGATCGCAACCGGACGATCGCGATAGGCCGTGTAGAGCGCAGCAAAGACGTGCATGTTCGAGCCGGCGGCGCATGCGAACTCATGCCAGTCGAGCGCTCCGAATCGATTGCGGTTGCGCTCGTACCAAGCGACGCACGCGCGCTCGCGTTCGCCGCGCGGAAGATGCTTGAACGTTTGAAGCTCCGCATAGAATCCGGCCGCGTCGGCAAAGCACGGCCGCAACCGGGGGAGATGAGGAACGGTTGCGAGCGAGCGTTGTGTTTGCACGACGAGCGAGGCGAGGTATCTGCCGTCATCGCCGTCCGGTCCACTAGCGTAATAGTTGCGAACGGGCGCGTCCGGATCGAGCGCGTCGGCAATCGCCTGATGGAGAACCGGATACGCGATAGGCCGTACGCCGGGATGACGGTCGCACAAATTATCGAGGTAATCGTAGATCGTCTCGAGAGGCGTGACGGTCTCGATGTACCGGCGCGCGGCATCGCGTGGAAGAAACGTTGCAAGAATCGATGCACCCGCAACGTGAAAGGCCTTGCCGTCCACGCTGGAGAGCGCTTCGCGGCGTAGCTGCGGGTCGGGAATGCATTCTGCTCGCGCGCGAACCGCGGCGAGCGTTTGCGCGGCAACCGGCACGACGCGTAAGAGAAATCGCGCGAGATCGAGCGGCAGGAACGGATCTTCTGCGACGAGCGCGCGCAGGCGCGCGGGACTGCGCAGAACGCTGCGCAATGCAAACGCGATGTCGGCGAACACGTCAGGTCAGATGCCGGCCAAGAAACGTCCGGGATTGAGAATGCGGTTGGGGTCGAACTTTTCTTTGAGCGCTCGCATCTGGTCGATCCCGTCGGTATCGCAACCCCACACGGCTAGGAGCGCGCGGCTCGGGTGCTGGCCGGCAATCACGAGCGCTTGTGGCTCTTCGTCGTGGAGGGCGTCGTCAAACATCTCGATCTTTGCACCGAGTGCGTGCGCGTCGAGATCGCTCACACGAAAGATGATGTCGCCGTTCATCACGTCGATCAGCGCATCGGTTCTCAATTCGAATCGGGCGGCGATTGCGCGCATCCCGTGCACGCGTGAGATCGCGTCATCGGTGAATGCGGGGATGCGATAGGTGATCGAGCGCTCACCTACGCACGCAATGTACGCGTCGACGATGCGTTCGAATGATTCGCGCGCGCCCGCATCGACGATGCGCGTCTCGGGAACGCCGGCTCGTCCCATGGCTGCGCGTAGATCGCGCGTTCCGCGGTCGACGACGCTCTCGCTGCCCTCGAGCAGGACGAAGAGACGCCCCTCGGCGCCGTCCTCGCCGTCGACGGCGGTTTTGAAGCCGTCGATCCAAAATGCGGCCGCGGGCGTGACCGTCAATCCGGTGAGTAAATCCAGCGCGCGCGCACGCGTGCCCTCAGGAAGGCGCATCTGAAAACCGCGCGTGACATCGGGTGCCGCGGCTGTTTTTAAATTGATTTGAGCGATCACGGCGAGCGTACCGAAGGAACCGACATACAAACGGCTCATGTCGTAGCCCGCAACATTTTTCACGACCATGCCGCCGGCTCGCGCGATCGTTCCGTCCGCGAGCACTGCGACCGATCCGATGACAAAATCGCGCGGACGTCCGTAGAGATGGCGGCGCGGTCCGAGCCATCCTGCGGCGAGCGTACCGCCAACGGTCGCATCGGCGGGATGCGGCGCATCGAACGGTACGTGGGTGCCGTGTTTCTGCAGCCGCTGCGCGAGCGTGCGAATGCGAACCCCGCTCTGAACGGCAATCGTCAAATCCGACGGCGCATCTTCGACGATCGTATCGAGCGTAAGCGTCGAGAGCGTTACGTCGCTGCGAGCCGGCGGGCGGCCCATTCCACTCAGCGTTCCGCCGCCGGTTACTACGACCGCTTTACCTTCGCGGTTACTGGCTGCGAGTAGTTCGGATATCTGCTCGACGGTCACGCCGGACGCACCTCGGGACACCGGACGCCGCTTGGAAAAATCTTTTCGGGGTTCAAGCGACGCGACGGATCGAAGACGTCCCGGACGCGTGCCATCGTTGCCAGATCGCTCGTGGAATAGACGTGCGTCATTGCGTCGCGCTTCTCGTACCCGATACCGTGCTCGCCGGAAACGGTGCCGCCGAGCGCGATCGCCGTTTCGAGAATGGCGTTCCCGGATTCGATCACGGCTTGAATTTGCTTCGGATCGCGCTTGTCGTAACACAACATCGGATGAAGATTTCCGTCTCCCGCGTGAAAAACGTTCGCAACCGTCAGACGATACTCGCGCGCAATCTCTTCGACCGCGTGCAACGCTTTCGGCAACGTGCTGCGCCGGACGCACACGTCTTGCAGATAGTAGTTCGGCGAAATGCGGCCCATTGCACCGGCTGCGCCTTTGCGGCCCGCCCACAGCGCCGCGCGTTCGGCTTCGGTGCGCGCGCTTCGCCACGTCGTCGCGCCGCCTTCGCGGACGATTCGCGCGATTTCACTTTCGTAGTGCGCCATGTCGTCTTCAAACCCGGCGTGTTCGATCAAGAGCACCGCTCCGGCATCGGTCGGATATCCCGCGTGGAACGCCGCTTCGACGGCCGCCGCCATCACTTTGTCCATCATCTCGAGCGCGGTCGGCACGATTCCGGCGGCGATGATCGCGGAGACGGCATCCGAGGCGCTTTCGACGTCGTCGAACGTCGCGAGCCACACCCGCACGGCTTCGGGCGCGCGCATCAATCGAACCCAGGCGGAGGTCACGATGCCGAGCGTCCCTTCGCTGCCGACGAACGCGGCGGTGAGATCGTAGCCGGGATGGTCGATCGACGTCGTGAACACGTTGCCGCCGTCGTCGACGATTTCAAGCTCGATGACGTGATTGACCGTCGTGCCGTAGGACAAACAATGCGGGCCGCCCGCATTGGTCGCAATGTTGCCGCCTATCGTCGAGATCTTCTGCGACGATGGATCGGGCGCATAGAATAAACCGTGGGGCGACGCGGCCGCGGAAAGATTCAGATTGATGACGCCGGGCTGCACGCGTGCGCGCCGGCGTTGCGTGTCGAGTTCGAGAATCCGGTTCATGCGCGCAAACGAGAGCACGATGCCGCCCTCAACGGGGACCGCGCCGCCGCAGAGGCCGGTACCGGCGCCGCGCGGCACGACCGGTTCGTTGTACTCCGCCGCGATTTTGACGACCGCCGACACGTCGGCGGTCGACGCGGGCAGCACGACCGCACGTGGTGTGCGGCCGTCGGTGTAGGCGTCGAACGAGTAAACCGCGAGGTCCTCGGGCTCGGTTTTGACGGCGTCAGCACCGAGCGCATCGATCAACCGTTGGAGCATGCCCGACCAGCGTTTGGGAGAGCAGGAAGCGGGGCCTGCCCGCCTTAACGGACGAGTTCTCGTGTTCTCGTTTTGGCGCAAAAAAGGCGAAGCGAAGCCGGCGAAAAAAGCGCAGCCGAATCCCGCGCAAAAGCGCTCGGCGTTTCGCATGCCCGTCGAATTCGACGTGCTCTACGCGTTACAAGATCGTGCCGGACGCCGCCACGGGCGCGCAAACGATCTCTCGGCGGGTGGTTTGCGGCTTTCGACGGATGAGGATTTGCTAAAAGGCTCGATGCTGGACCTCGATTTCCGCCTGCCGGACGACTTCCTCGCCGGGCTCACGATCGAGAAAGAAGTCTTCGAACAGACACCGTTCGGCCTGCGTCCGGAAACCGTGAAAGCGCAACCGCCGCCGTTTGAACCGATGCGCGTGCGAGCCATGGTGCTCTCGACGTTTTATATCCCGGGCACGCGCCAATTAGCGCACGGCATGAAGTTCGTCGACATCGGTCAAGAGACGCAAGAGGAGCTCACTCGCTTCGTGCATCTGTGGCAGTTGCATCAGATCCGGCTGCGGGCGGAGGCAAACCGCTAGACGGTAGCACGGTTCCTCAAGCAACCTCCGCATCCGTAGCAGGTTTACTATTTGCTGACGGGCCAAAATGGCATCAAGATCGCCCCGAAGGGAGAGTGTTCGTGCAGGCGCATTCCATTTCCGAGGTCTTGGGTTCCGAGGATCGAGCGGCCGATTTCAGGACGGTCGCCGGCAATCTGGCGGACCAAATGATCGCGAACCATTGGCACGTCGACCGGATGCCGTGGAGTGATGCCCCGCTCTTCCCGATTCGCCAAAACGTAAGCGAGAATCGAACGCGTCGCCTGGCCCGCTTCTACAAGTCGGTCGTCGCCGTGCAGACGCGTGCCGAGGAGATCGCCGTGTCGATCGCGCGCCGTCTCTTGGTCTACGCGGATACCGAAAAACTCGACGTCGCCTACCGCCGCGCGCTCTCCGCATTGATGAATGACGAAGCGTCGCACGTGGCGACGATGGTGAAACTCGAATGGCTCGCCGAGCAACAGTATCCCGGCATCGACCCGCGCAGCGAAGAGAGCCCGCTCTTCTCGGCACTGATGCCCGCGATCGAAACGCTGCATCCCGCGGTGCTCGCGATCTTCATGGCTTCCTATGAAGCGTCGGTTGCAATCCGCTCGTACGCTGAAGAGCAAACGTATAAGACCGCTTCCGTTCTCGGCGCGATGGCCCCGCGCGCGGCTGAAGACGACGGGCGTCACGCCAAAACATTGCGCATCGTGGCGGGCGAATTCTTACGCAAATTCCGCGAACGCCACGGCGACGACGAGGACGGAGCCTCGGCTGTGTGGCGCGAGCAGATACTCGATCCGTTCACGAAGTATTGGACGTTGATGCCGGCGCACGAGTTTTATCTCGCCGGTAACGATCCGCGCCAGTTGAAAAATGTCCGCAAGGTCGTCGACCACGACAGCGCAATCATGCAACGGATCCTCGATTTTCTCGGCGTCTCACGCGCTGCACAAGGTTACGTGCACGTCCCTCTCACCGACCGCGACTACCCCGCCGCCGCGCTGTCATCCTGAGGTTGTCGAACCGCCTGTAACGCGTCGAGCATTTCGCGTAGGAGCTTGCGCTCTTGAGCGAGCATCGCGTTCTCTGTGCGCAGCGCCGTGGCTTCGGTTTCGAGGTTCGTTGCGCGGATGTGTTCGTAAGCGTCAGTGGCGCAGTCCGCGAGGTTCGCAAGCGCTCTCTGCTCGTCAGGATCCACGGCTTCGCCGCCGGTATGGCCGCTGTAAAGCGCAAATGCGACCAAATCATGTCTGTCGGAAAGCGGTAGCGCAAGAATCGGCTGCGCAAGGCCTTCGGGGACGTTCGATTGCGTCCACGGCACTTCGTGCAAGTCGATCGCTTCAAGTTCAGCGCTCAGGTGAACGGCGAGCGTATCGTCCAGCGGGATGGCTGCGATGTGCGCGATCTCCCAGCCTTGCGACGATACGCGCACGAATGCATCGCCGTTGCGGCGGAATAGAGCTGCCGATGACAGTCCGAGCGCGCCGGCCGGTTCCACGACGAGCGCCTCGTCCACAAAGCGCGTCGATTCCGAATGCCGGAGCGCGTGCGCGGTTCGCAACAGCCGCTGTTCGGCCAGATGCCGGCGCCGGAAGATCGTGCTGTCGATGAAGCGATCGACGCGACCGTGCAGCGAATTCAGCCAGATACCGAATCCAAGTGCGGCGCACGCTTCGAGCAACAGTGCGAGCTGAAAATGCTCCAGGAGTTTGGACGACGCGAAATCGATAAGGGCAAATGTACCGACGATCAGTGACGTGAGAATGGTGTACACGAGCGTGCGACTTATCACGAACGATACGTCCATGACGCGGTTGCGTAAAACGCCGTACACCACGGCTGCCGCCACGAGCAATTCCGTAAGCGTCGACGCAATGGTTAGAATCAGGGACGTCGCGTCGTCGGTAAAATAGACGCCCCAAACGAACGACGCACCGCCGATTACGGCATCGAGCGTTACCGCCGCAAGGACCGGCAGAACACGTTGGCGATCGCTCCCGCTCGTGAGCCGCGCCGAGATGACGAGTGCAACGATCGCGATGACGCTGACGGCCGGGAGAAATAGCGCCTGGAGCACGACGAAGAGCCACTGCGGCGGCACGATTGCGAACAGAATCATGCCGTAGAATGTCAGCCACAGCGCTGCGACTACTGCACCGGCAGGTATCGCAGCGCGATCGAGTATGCGTAGCGGTCCGCGCGGCTCGCCGGTCGGATAGCGGCTCACGAAGGTGAGAAATCCGCCTGCGCTCGTGCCCCAGAGAATCGCCGCCGTTCCGTACGCGAGCGCGAACCTCACCGGGTCACCTTCAGCGACGTTGTAGAGATCCGCAAACCACCACAACAGAAATCCCCAGGTCATACGAGACGGCCGCAATCGTACGAGCACGATGCTGATCGCAATGAGCGCTAACTGTACTAGATCTTCAAGTCGCGTCGTGTTTTGAATCGTCGGTCCAAACGGAACAGCTTCGACCGTATGTGAGGTGCGAACGCCGTTGCGCGATGCGGTGAAGGTAATGCGTTCCCCGGGCTTGACCGGCTGAACGATGCCGAGATTCGTTCTTCCAAGCAGTGGAAGCGTTTTCCAATCCAAATGATCGCCGGCGCGCAGACCGGCGTGCGCGGCCGGTGAGTGCGGCGTCACGTACGCGACCGTCGAAAGATCGGGCTTCAGATTCCACCCGAAGTATCCGTAGTTCGGGTACGGCGAAATCGTTCCGCCGCCGAGCGTGTAGAGCGCAAAGATCGCGATAAGCGTGAGCGCAAGCGTCTCGGCTAGTGAAAGGGGCCGCGCAGCATGTGCCTTCATAGACAGCCACCCTCGTCGACAGCGGTTGTGCCACGGGCGTTCGTGGCCACGGTAGAGCTAGTATAGCGCGTAGCGATTGCGCAGCAGGCGGAAGTCTTGTGTGGAGGCCGTCCAGCGGTTCACGATGTCGTTTGCGCTTGCGCCGGCGACGAGGCCTTCGCGTAAGCTTGCGGTTCCCCAATCGCGATCGAGTGAGGTGGCTTTCTTGATGTCGATCGTGCGCGGTGAAATGTCACGGACCGTAACCAGAATTTCGACCGCCGTACGTATCGCGAGAAACGACCGCGGATCGTAGACGACGAGCTCGACGCCGCTGAGTTCCTTGCCTTGCCAGAAGCCCGCGATCGGCGACCACGCGGCCGGACGGAAGTACACGCCTGGGAGATTACGGTCGTTTAGGCGACGCGCGAGCGAATTCGGATCGAGACCGATCATCCCGGCGTAAAAGAACGGCTTGGTAAAGCCGGTGCCGTTATTCACGCCCGCGCTGTCGATCAAGCCGGTGCAGAGGTACGGAAACGTCGTCTCCCAATCGGGAATGTTTGGGGAGCTCTGCACCCACTGTAATCCCGTGTCGGGCCAGATCATCGACGCGTCATAGCCTTCCATGCGAACGACGCGCAGTTGTGCGCCGATGCCGAAGTGGTCGTTGAACAGCTTCGCAAGTTCGCCGACGGTCATGCCGTGACGCATCGCGATCGGATACAGCCCGATGAACGATTCGAAGGCAGGCTCGAGGACGGGACCTTCAACCGTCGTGCCGACGGGATTCGGGCGATCGAGAATCCAGATTTCCTTGCCGTACTGTTTCGCAGATTGCATGGCGTACGCCATCGTGGATATGAACGTATACGCGCGCGAACCGACGTCCTGGATGTCGAAGAGCAGCACGTCTACGCCGTCCAGCATCGACGCACTCGGGTGACGCGTCGGTCCATATAAGCTGTACACCGGCAGACCGCTCGACGAATCCGTGTACGAAGGGACGTATGCACCCGCAGTCCGGTCACCGCGGAACCCGTGCTCGGGCGCATAAATTGCTTTTATCCGGATCGCCGAATTCGCGCGTATCTCATCGACGATCGATACGAGCCGGGAGGTGACGCCGGTTTGATTAGTGATGACACCGGCGCCGCGGCCTTTGAGCTCGCGCCATGTTTCTCGTAAGAAGACTTCATCGCCGAGGGTGACTTTCGCGCGGGGAAGCGGCGCGGCGTGTGCCAGAGCGCCGGAGGCAAAAAACGCGCCGGCGGTTGCAAGCAGGTCTCTTCGATTCATGACCTGTCCTGAGCTTGTCGAAGGATGATGCGTAAAGCCGTATCGGATGGAATGATATCGGCGTCACGTGCCCGGCGGAAGAGTTCGTTGATTGCTGCTACTCCGTCATCGCCGAGATCTTCGCTGTAGCCGTTCACGTAAAGCTCGATGTGCTTGCGCATGACGTCGTCATTCATTTCAAACGCGTGCTCGCGAATGTACGGCATGACGCGTGTCTCGCGCTCACGCGCAAAGCGCAGGCTCGTGCGAATCGCGTCGTTGATCTCGGCGGCGCGCGCGTCGTCGACGTCATTGCGAACGAGAATGCCGCCAAGCGGGATCGGCATGTTTGTCGCGCGTTCCCACCACTCGCCGAGATCGGCGACCGAGACGAGTCCCGCGTCCGGATATGTAAACCGCGATTCGTGAATGATCAGCCCAGCGTCAACCTCACCGTTCGCCACCGCCGGAATGATGCGGTCGAACCGCATTTGTACCGTCGCCGGACGCATACCGAGCGCGAGTTGCAGCAGCATGAACGCGGTCGTGCGTTCGCCAGGAATCGCAATGCGCTTGTCTTTCAACGCGTCGAGCGAGGAGATTTCACCTGGGCGCGTTACGACGAGCGGGCCACACCCGCGTCCGAGCGCACCGCCCGCGCGCAAGAGCCGGTAGTCGCGCATCAAAAACGGAATTGCCCCATAGCTCACTTTGGTCAGGGCGTATTCCGCGCGCGCAGCCGCTTCATTGAGTTCTTCTATATCGGCGAGATGAACGCGAACTTCCGGTGCATCGCGCAACATGCCGTTGGTCAACGCCGCGAAGATATAGGTATCGTTCGGGCAGGGTGAGTACGCGAGCGTATACGTTTGCTTCTTAGTCAGCATGCGCGGGCATTGTGTGCAGAAGATCGAGGGTTGCGTTCAGCACGCGGCGCAATCCGCGCAGGCCCGCATCGAAGTCCCAGCCGCTCTTCGCGCGCTCTCCGACGAAATTGGAAATGCCGCGCACTTCGACCGTCGGAACGCCGGCCAACTGCGCGGCTCGCATCACTGCAAACCCTTCCATCGATTCGATTTCCGCGCCGCGTTCGCGCAAGCGCTGCGCCGTTGCATCCGTCGAGGTTACGCGCGAAACCGTGATGCCGCGTACGAGCGGAAAGCCGAGCGCCGTGATCGCTTCGACGAGTTGCGCATCCGCGGGAACCCGGTCGACGATGATATTGCCGTCAGGCAGTACGATGCGTTCGCCCGTCTCCAGGTTCAGTTCCATCAATTCTTCGCCGACGACGACGCCGTCTCCGACCTCCGCAGCACCGGGCAACGCACCGGCGATCCCGGCATTGACGACGACGTCATATCTCGTGTGCGCCAGAGCCTTGGCGACGCGCGCCGCGGCGTCCACCGGCCCGACACCGCCAATGAGCAATTCCACGCCGGCGCGAGAGTTGAGCCATTCGAGTTCCTTCGCGACGGCACAGACAAGAAGAATCATTGCACTCCGATCAATTTATGAGTTTGAAGCGAGATACGAAAGCGTTTCGGATGAGTCTTCGCGTATGCGAGCGCAAGCTCCACGTTCGGACGTTTGTTGCCTTCCGGTTGCAACAGAATTGTCGACTGATCTTGGAAGAGCGGCAGATGCTCCTCGGGGACGCGCCCGTCGACGATCAGTTTCGCCTCGTTTGCGCGTTTGGCCATTCGTGGATCCACGCGTTCTTTCGGGGAAACGCACAACCATACGTCGGGCGGAAGTTCGGTGAAGACGGTGCCGTTCGATTCGATGTGCACGCGGCGTCCGTCATGCTGCAGTGCGTCGATCAGGTCGAGCGTTTCCGCTTGCGCGAGCGGTTCGCCGCCGGTCAGGATCACCATCGGACAATCGCCCCCGATGTCGCGAACGCGGTGAACGACCTCAGGCACGCTTGCCATGAACTTCAACGCGTAATCGGTATCGCAGAAGTCGCACGCCAGGTTGCAGCCGGCGAGCCGCACGAAAACGGCGGGCGTCCCGCTCCACAATCCTTCGCCTTGGATGCTGTAAAAAATCTCAGCCAGCTGCAGCATTACGCCCCAAAATCGCTGCGCCGAAGCACCGCGCAACTCGTGGCGGTCTCCCAGAGCACGAGCTCGTCGAGGCCGCTCAGGTGATTCTCCAGCTTTCGCCAGATCCACATGATAATATGTTCGGCGGTTGGGTTTTCGATCGCGTCGTTGAGTGTCGTATGGTCCAAAATATCCACGACGTGCTCGCGGACAATCCGCTTGATCTTGTCGAAGTCTTCGATCATGCCGCGAGCGGGCCCGTCGGTTTTAATGGGCCCGCGAATGGCAACGTCTAGCCGGTAGGAGTGCCCGTGCATCCGGGAACATTTGCCGGGGTGGTGCGGAAGAACGTGAGCCGCTTCAAAGCGGAAGTGCTTGCGAATCTGCATGTGGAAACCGCTTAGGCGTTCGCGACGAAACGAAGGGAGTCCGTTGACCGTCCGAATCAACCGCGAAGAATTGGTCATGAGCGCCGTCGTCGGAGAGGCGGCACCCATGCTGATCAACACCGGCCTCTACGAGGTAAGCTTCGAAGGGCAACCGCTGATCGTTCCGTCGGTCGGCGGAATTACGCCCAATGTGCGGGTCGGGGATTCCGCGTTCGCTTTTATGGCCGACCATATCGAGCCGGCGGTTAGCGTTCGTCATCCCGACGATCGTCAGAACACGGCCCTCAATACGCTTGCCTGTATCGGCAATGAAGCCATCGTTCTCACGGGTGAGGCGAAGGGCGGATGTGGCTGGGTCACCGGAAAACACGGCGGCGTCGAGCACGTCATGATCGATTTTTCGACAGAGATCATGCGAAAAATGGCAATTGGCGACAAGATTCAAGTGTGGGCATGCGGATTGGGAATGCGCCTTCTCGATGCGCCCGGCGTCAAAGCATTTAACGCCGATCCCGATCTCTTTCATCGTATGGGCCTCGACGTCAAAGGCGGTCGCGTGCAAGTTCGCGTTGCGAGAACCGTTCCGGCTGCAATCATGGGCTCGGGTCTCGGACGTGCGACCGTCGTCCGCGGCGATTACGATATTCAAACGTTCGACGACACCATGGCGGAACAATACGGCTTGCGCGAGTTGCGTTTGGGCGACGTCGTTGCAATCGTCGATGCGGACAACTCGTACGGCCGCATCTATCGCGGCGGCGCCATATCGGTCGGTGTCGTCGTGCACGGACGCTCGTTCGTTGCGGGGCACGGCCCCGGCGTCACGACGCTGCTCACGTCGACAAAAGGCGAGATCGACGTCGAAGTCGACCCCGACGCAAATCTAGCGAAGATTCTGAAACTTCGCTAGCGTGTCATCCTGAACGAAGGTGCGAAGCACCGCAGTTGAAGGACCGTTACGAACAAAACGCCCGACGAGATTTCGCCGGGCGTTTGTTTTGATGCGATCCTTCAACCTCGTTCAGGATGACATGCTTCGCATGTCACTTCGTGAGCACGCGGAGTGTGTTGTCGTTGTCGTTGTTGTAGTAGAGTTTTTGGTCGTATATGTCGCGGCCGGTTGCGACCATGCCGAAGATCGCGCCGGCGTTTCCGGTGTCGACGTTGCGGACGTAGAGCACTTTGCCGTGTGTCGTGATCTCTACGATGAGATTCTTTCCGGTGGGATCGGTGGTATTTCCGATCGCTAGATGCCCGTCGTGCAGGACCGCGGAACTAATCGGACCGTTAAGCGGTGATCCGATGAACACGACGCGCGCGCGATGGCGGAACGGTCCGTCGAACGACGTTCCATTCGGATCGACGCTCAATCCGTGCGCCGGAATCGACGAGACGTGGCGGAGAACGTAGACGGCGTTATTTGCTCCGTCGACGATGAAGAGCCGGTCGCGCCGCGCATCATACTGAAGGCCGGACGGGCCGAGAATGCTGCCGGGCGCGCCGTGATTGATTGGAAATCCCGTCGCGATGACGTCGAAAGAAAACGGTTTGCCCGGGCGGATGTTGATGCGAACGATGCTGCCGTCACCTGCGTTCGTTTCGTAAAACGCAGCGACGCTGCCGTAGAACCCGGGATGCGGCGCGAAGGCTTGTCCAAAAGGCCCGTGCCACGGTCCGCCGGGAAGCGTCGTCAGAAGCATGCCGCTCGGACTGACGAGCGGATTGTCGTTCGCGACGAAGGCTGCAGCCCAAATCGTATCATCGGGGGCAAGCGCGAGCGCGTCACAGCCCAGCAATGACGGGTCTTGAGCGATGTGGAGCGGCGTCGAGCCCACATGCGGATGCAGCGCGACGATCGTCGTGCCTTGACCCTGGACATTTCCGCCGGCATTGTTGTTGTTGAAATTGCAAATGACGAGATCGCCTGCCTTGATCTTTCCGTTGTCGGATTTGGCGACGTCGAGGCCGTACGGATTTTGGTCGCCGTTGATCGGGTCGACCGTCGAACCGATCGTGCGTTGGTCGTCGAGTTTCTTGAGGACCGAATCGTCGTTATCGTAATCGTTGTCGTCGAGGTTGCTGGTGTCGGTGTCCACCGCCGTCGTGAACCCTTGCGCGGTGACCGTACTCGACTGCGTAGACATCGTTGTTTCACTGCCGCCGCCGGTTGTGTTCGTTTGCGGCATCGGCGAACTCGTGCCGCTCGAACCGCCGCCGCACGCGGACAGCATAAGCACGACCGTAGCGCACGTTAAAGCTGCGCACACGGAACGCGAGAAGTCTCTCATTGAATACCTCCGGGGAATTCGGAACCAGAGGCGCACAACCTAAAAAAGAAAGATGAAGAAAGGTTGAACGTTACGCGTCGATAAATCGAAGTGCCGTTCGAGCGGCTGCTTGCAGCGCATCATCGCCGATGCTCGAGCTGTAATTCAACACCATGTTCGCGTGATAGCGCGCGCGGTGGCGCGCGAAGCGCCAGGTGCGCTCGTCGACGTTTCCGTACGCGTCGAGAAAAATTGCGTGATCGCGAGGCGGCACCATCATGTGCACGACGGAGAGATCGACGGCCGGATGACCGCAATGAAGGTCACCCCAGTCGATGACGCCGCACAACGCATTCTCATCGTCGAGCAACAAATGCCGCGCGTAGAGGTCGCCGTGCACGACGACATGTTTGCCCGTAGGCGCTTCCTCGTCGACTTTCAATCGCAGCGGATCGAGTTTTCCGATTCGATCGGGCGGGAGTTCGGCGTGGAGCGATCCGAGATCGATATCGTGCAACGCTCGTAAGAAACGGGCGAGATCTTCGGCGAGCCGGCGCCGCTGCTGCAGCGTCAACGTTTTGCCGCACGCCGTTTCACCCTGTAGCACTTCATAACCGGCGAAGCGCCACGGATAGTCGAACTGCGGAACTCCGGCATAGACCGGATTCGGTACGGCAATCGCCAGACGCTCCGCGATGGACGGCATGAACTCCATCTCGCGCTCGATCAGCGGCGCAGCGATCGCCCGTTGAGGAAACCGGAAGACGAATCGTTCGTCCACGAGAAACGCGGCGTTATCCCACCCGCTCCCGACGCGACGCACCGTTGCGCCAGCGAACTGCGGAAACTGCGCCGCAATGATCCGGCGAGCCTTTTCTTCGTTGACCTCGATCTCTGGCGTCCAGACCGGATTCATAGCGCCCGGTCGAAGTCTGCGATCAGGTCTTCGATGCGTTCTACGCCCACGGAGAGGCGCAAAAGCGAGGGGATGATGCCCATCAAGCGTGACTCCGGTGAGTCCGGAATGTTCGGCCACATCGCTGCCGGCTGCGCGATCAATGATTCGACGCCGCCGAGGCTCACCGCAGAATGCACGAGCGACAATTTGTCGATCACGCGGCGCGCGTCGTCGAAAGTACCGTCGACTTCGAAGCTCAACAGCCCACCGAATCCGTTCATTTGCCGCGCTGCCAGTTCATGTTGGCCGTGCGAGGCAAGACCCGGATAATACACGCGCGCGACGCGGGGGTGATTTTCGAGAAATTGGGCGAGGCGCAGCGCGTTGTCGTTGTGCCGCGCAACGCGCATTTCGAGCGTTCGCAGTCCGCGAAGTAAGAGCCACGCATCGAACGGCCCGAGCGTCGCGCCGAGAATATGATGCGTTTCCCAGATCCGCGCGATCAACGCCTTGGAAGAGACGGCAACGCCGGCGATGAGATCGGAATGCCCGCCCAAGTACTTCGTCGCGCTATGCAGTACGACGTCGGCTCCCAGACCAATCGGCCGTTGATTGACGGGCGTCGCGATCGTGTTGTCGACGGTGACTAATGCGCCGGCATCGTGCGCGATCGATGCGACCGCTTCGATGTCCGTAATCCCAAGGAGCGGGTTACTGGGCGACTCGAGCATCACGAGCGTCGTATTGGGGCGCATTGCCATTTTGAACGCCGCGGTATCCGCCTGATCGACGAACGTTACGTCGACGCCGAAACGCGAGAGTACGGACGTCAGCAGCGACCGCGTTCCTGCATAGGTGACACGTTGCGCGACGACGTGATCGCCGGCTTTCGTGAGCGCGACCGCCGTTGCAGAAATCGCCCCCATTCCGGAGGCGCTCACCATCGCGGCTTCGCCACCTTCGATCGCTGCGAGAACGCGCTCGACTTGTCCGTGATTCGGATTGCCGTGTCGCGTGTAGAAGCGCTCGAAGCCCGGCGCGTGTGCGGCGCGCGCCATCGATTGCGCGTCGTCGAACGAAAACGTCGACGTTTGATAGATTGGCGGGGTCACATCTCCGTAGCCGGCCGCGTCGCGGTCGGCGTGAATGAGCTCCGTCTCGATTCCGTATCCGTCACTCATTTGCTCACAACAATCTTCATGGTCGTAAAATCCAGTGTCAGCGTCGCGGGCCGGAAGAATCCGTGACGAAGCGCACCCGCCACATGAAAGGGTACCTGACTAAAGAGCCCCGGCGGTAGCGAAGCGCCGGTAACCGGTCCCTGCGCATATCTGCCGAGCGAGACAAGCGGCAAAGTGAACGACTCGTCTTCGGCGCCGGCGAGCGCGACGGTGCCGTCGCTTCGTCCGGTCTGAATCGCGAAGAGTTGCGCGCGTTGGCCGTCGACGCGTCCGCTCGCGAGCAGCAGATGCGTACCTACCAGCCACATCGGTTCGACGGCCGCACCCTCCGCTTTTGCCGCTTGCTCGATCGCCGGAGACGCCTCCCACAACTGTAACGTCAACCGGTTGTGCGCGTAATCGAACGTCGGCAAAAAGTGCGAAAGAAAGACGGTACCTAGCGCGCCGTCGACTTGCAGGTTGCCGGCAGTTATTGGTTGCGGCGCGACTCTGGCCGGAACGTCGTTCACGGTAAGCCCGGGAAATTTCAGCGTGTCGATCGTTCCACTTGCAGTAATACCGAGTGCTTGCGCCGCCGCAGGGTTGAGATCCACCGACGCGGCCGCCGTATCGACGACGAACGAGTACGGCTTTCCATCGATCGTTGCTCGCACGATGGGCACGGGATCGGCGGCAACCAACGGAATATCGGTCCGGCCGTTTTGCAGATCGAAGACGTAGCGGTCGGGCTTGGGCAAACGTTCCTGCAGCGTGGTCAAACGGGCCAACGTGCGCGGATCGTTCGGCGCGAGATGGCGCGCGCGATTGAGATACGTTCGCGCGTTGTTCCAGTCGTTGCGGTAGAGGTCGAGTGTGCCGAGTCCGAGGACCGCTTCCGCGTCACCGGGATCCTCGGCGAGCGCGTCGTTATAATCGTTGAAGGCGGTTTGAAAATCGCCTTGAGCAAACGCCGTGTCGCCGGCGTTTGCGGAGGCAGTGGAAGCGGACGCCGGAGCCTGGCCGATTAGCGCCGAGAGAAGAAGAATCGCGAGCGCATGCATTTATGGTGCCGTGAAGGCGACGATTTCATTGTTGTCGCGGTGCGACGTCCAGAAACGCGTTCCGTCAAAGGTAAGACCACGCGCGTCAAATGGAATCGACGCGAGCACGTCGACTTTCGGTGACTCGTTACGGGCATCGAGACGCCACAACTCGAGATTTTCGAACTCTTCGTCGCCGGTAATCAGATAAAAGCATCCTTCCGAAATCGTCATTCCGAGCGGCGTGCGCTTCAACGGGATTTCCCGGAGCACGTCGCCCTGACCGTCGAGCGCCAGGATCCTAAGATAACTTGCTTGGCTCAAGAAAATCGTGTCGCCGTCGAAGGCTACGTGATTGCCGGTGAGATCCGGGCATGCAATGCGGTCGTTCTTGAAGCCGTGACCCGGAACGAAACGATAGATGTAGCGGTCGTGATCTTTCTCTCCGATCCCGATGACGGCGCGAAGTTCGTCGCCGACCATCGTCATCCCGAACGGGCCGCCCGGCGCTTGCGTTTCGCTTCGAACGGTCCAGGTCGCCGGGTCGATCTCGTAGACGCGATGCGTTTCGCGGCTTGCCATCCAGAGCGTTGCGCCGTCGTAGGCGAGGCCCAGCGGAAGCGGTGCAGGGGACATGAGGCGCAGTTCTTCAGCAATCGGGTTCACGAGATTCTCCGTACGAGCGAAAGCGGACGAATCAGTCATATGCTGCATCGGTGATGAGTTCGCCTGGCATCGGGGCGTGCTGGCCTAAAATGTCCGATAGCCGTCCTGGTTATGGCTAGCCGGCTGGGAAGAGATAGAGTCATACTTACGGAAACGACGCGTTCTAGCAAGGAGATAAAATGGCTCAGAAAGACCGGACCCGATTGGATGATGCAGCGCTCCTGGTAATCGATATCCAGGACTCGTTCAAGGCCGGCTCGCGCTGGGCGCGGCGCAGTAACGCCGCGAAATTCGAATCGAACGTCACGAGACTGATCGAGGCATTCCGCGCGGCCAGCCGTCCCGTAATCTTTTTTCTACACAGCGACTCCGACGATGCTTTCAGCGTGGATAGCCCACACTATCGCCTGATGGATTTTCTCAAACCGCGTTCCGGCGAGCCGGTCCTTCACAAGACGACGCGCAACTGTTTTACGAGTACGAGCTTGCTTCCGATTTTGCTGCAACAGGGCGTCCGCCGCGTCGTTATTAGTGGAATTCAGACGGAACAATGCTGTGAAACAACGGCACGCGTCGGCGCCGATCTCGGTTTTGACGTCGATTTCGTCACCGAAGCAACGATGACGTTTCCGATCTACGAACGCGCCGACGGCAGCGGACGCGAACTCTCAACGGACGAGATCGTCGAGCGGACCGAGTTTGCGCTGCGGCGGCGCTTCGCGCGCATCGTAACCGTCGACGGCGTTGCCGGCGAGGTGAGTGCCGTTCCGGCATGAGACGCGTCATCGTCTTCGTTCCAGATCGTGTAGAATTATTCGATCTCGCCGGCCCCGTTCAAGTCTTCCATGAAGCGATTGCCGCCGGCGCGGACTACCGACTGGAATACGTGTCGACGCAGGATACGATCGCGACCGAGCAATCGCTCGCGATCGCGCGTTTGCTGCCGTTACCGCACGACACCGGCCCGAACGATACGATCGTAATTCCGGGAAGCGCAGCGATGCGGGAAGCAGCGTGTATGCATCCCTCGAAAATTGCGGACGTCACGGCCTGGCTTCGCTCTTCGTTTGGAAACGGTGCTCGTATCGCCTCGGTCTGCGTCGGCGCGTTCGTGCTCGGAGCGTCCGGTCTGCTCGACGACCGCCATGCGACGACGCATTGGAAATTTACGGATGCGCTGCGCGAGGCGTTCCCGCGCGCTCGCGTCGCCGGCAATCGTTTGTACGTCTTCGACGGCCTGATTGCGACGAGTGCGGGCATTGCATCCGGCGTCGACCTGGCGCTGGCAATCGTGGAACGCGACGCCGGTGCGCGCGTTGCGGCGATCGTCGCGCGTGAAATGGTCGTCGGTATACGCCGGTGCGGCGCGCAGGATCAATTGAATGCGTATTTCGAGCGACGCGATCACGTGTATCCGGAAGTCCACGCAGCGCAGGACTGGCTGGTCGAGCACCCGGGTGAGAGCTTCACGATCGAGTCGTTGGCACATGTTGCGGGAGTCAGTTCGCGGACGTTGACGCGCAGGTTTCGTCTTGCAACCGGTGCTACTGTAAAAGCCTATGTAACATCGCTGCGTTTGGAACAGGCACGCGCCTTGCTGCGGGATAAAGCGCTGACGATCGACGCCGTCGCAGAACGGTGCGGGTTTGCCGACGGACGGCAACTTCGGCGGCTGTGGCGAACGGCGTACGGCGTGGCACCGTCCGACGCCAGAGGTGGATGATGATAGCTCTACACGGAGGTCGCGTCATCAGGGAGCCGCATGCCGAACCGGCGCCGGCGACCGTACTGATCGAGGGCGGGACGATCGCAGCAGTCGCAAGTGTTTTCGATACCCCATCACAAACTCGAACGATTGATTGCTCGGGATGTACGATCGTTGCGGGGTTCCAAAACAGCCACGTGCACTTTTTCGAACGCAAATGGGCATCGGCGGCGGAAATTCCGGCCGAAGAGCTCGGTGCACAGCTCCAAGATTTCGAACGCTTCGGCTTCACCGCCGTATTCGATCTTTCGTCGGCGTACGAAAACACGTCCGTGATTCGCCGGAGAATTGACGCGCGCGAAGTTTGCGGTCCGCGCATTTTTACCACAGGTCCCGGAATCGTTCCGCCCGGGTTCGATCTTCCGGATGCGGTCGTCGCCGTTCTCGGGCCAATGAACGTGCAGCTTCCGTCGGCATCAGATCCCGCCGAAGCTCGACGTGCGGCGAGACGATGCGTCACGACCGGCATTCGGTTCAGCAGTGCCAGGTTCAAGCGGCAGTTCAACAGCTTGCATCGTGGCGAGAACGTGGCGGCGCGATTCTTTTCGGCATGGACACCGGTGTGTTTGGTGCCGATCCGGCGGCAGAATACGCGCTCATGCACGAAGCGGGAATGAGTGCGGCCGAAATCCTCGCATCGCTCACCACGGTACCCGCGGCTCGTTTCGGAAGCGCGGCTCGCAGCGGGAGAGTGGCGCGGGGATTTGACGCGGAAATCACCGTACTTACGGGTGACCCTTCGGAAAACGTCGATACACTGCGTGATGTGAAGGCTGCCTTGCGTGTTGTTTCCCAGTAAGAAGCACGGAAGCGAATCGATGTCCGCTCGCGCCATTGCAACCGTGCGCGATGTTGTCGAGATCGTTGCGATTCTTGCGGCCGGCATCTGGGCCTTCTATGTGTTCGCGTATGAAAATCGTATCAAACCGTCGATGGCGAACCCTGATATCGACGTGACGGCGTCGATGCAGAAGATAAGCGAACGCAATGGCCTGATCGCCGTGAGCCTGCACGTGCAATTCCGGAATATCGGAACGGTTCGAGCGGATCTTCTTGCGGCAGCAATCAACGTGTATGGCCAGCGAGTCCTCGAAACGGAGCCACGCGCCGGACGCGAAGCGCACCCGTTGCGATATGTGTTTGCCGGATACTGTAAAACGGGTCCCCTTGTGCCCGTGTATAGCAACGCCTATGTTACACATCATGGAGATCCCGCGACGACGGAATATACCGACGTCGATCCGGGCTCGACCCTCGACGACTATTGGACGTTCTACGTTCCGCGAGGGCGGTTCGATCTGTTGACGTTGAGTATCGACGCGCCGTACACGAAGTACCTGGACTCGTCGTTCCCTACGCAGTTGATCACCACACCGCAAGGCGACGTACGCGTGGTCGTCAACGGCGATCACTCGAAGATCGAGCAGTACAACACCATCCCGGTTACGTCGCTCGATCTGCGCTAGCCGGATTCTGACCGGTTGACGTCTTGACACGGGCGTCGTTTAACCCTATGGTTATATAACCAGATGGTTAATGATATGAAGCTCGACGCCGTCTTTTCCGCCTTAGCCGATCCGACCCGCCGTCGAATAGTCGAACGCTTGGCGCGCAAGCCGTCAACAGTCGGGGAAATCGCTTCCGAATTTCCGATTTCGCAACCGGCGATTTCGAAACACGTCCGCGTGCTCGAAGACTCGGGGCTGATCGTGCGAGAGGTGGTTGGGCGTACGCACTATTTGAATCTCACGCCGGAGGCTATGGAAGCCGCTTCTGCTTGGATCGAGCGCCAGCGCCGTTACTGGAACGCCGTGCTCGATCGACTCGACCATCTTCTCGAAAAGCCGGAACGAAAGAAGAAATAGCCATGCAATCGACGATTCCCGCGCTCGTTATCCGACGTACCTACGACGTCCCGCCCGAGCGCGTATTTCAAGCGTGGACGACGCCCGAATTGGCGAAACAATTCTTAGGTCCGAACGACGTGACAACGCCGGATGTCGAGATGGACGTCCGTACGGGCGGTACCTATCGCATCGTCATGCAAATGGCCGACGGAGAGCGGTGGACCGTCGGCGGCGTCTATCGCGAAGTGCAGCCGCCGCACCGGCTGCAGATGACGTGGCGCTGGAAAGAGGACGATCCGAACGACGAACGCGACACGCTGTTGACGCTGGAGTTCAATCCGCACGACGGTGGAACGGAAATGATCCTTACCCACGAACAGTTGGCGAGCGAAGAATCCCGAGCCGGACATGCGCGCGGATGGGAAGCGATCGCCGATCAGCTTCGCAAGGTGTTGTGAAGTATGAACGCGTCAACGTTGGATGCAGTCGTCGCAGCGGAACTGCCCGCATCGCCCGAACGCGTTTTTCGCGCGCTGACATCCGACGAGATCGTACGCTGGTGGGTGCGCGCCGGCGTCTTCGATACTCGCGAATGGACCGGGGACGTGCGCCCCGGCGGCATGTGGCACGCATCGGGAATGGCGCGGGGAAATCCGTACACCCTCGATGGCGAGTACCTTGAAGTCGATGCGCCGAAGAAACTGGTGCATACGTGGCAGCTCAACGGAATGCCGCTGGTTACGACGGTAACGTATGAATTACAGCGGACGGAACGCGGTACGCAGCTCACCGTACGTCACGCCGGTTGTTCGTCCGAAGAGGCGCGCGAGATCAACCGCACGGGTTGGGAGACGAGCATCGACGCTCTTCGGAGGTTACTCGAATGACAACGATGATCGACCGGCTCGTCGCGCCCGGCGTATCGAGCGAATATCGCGAAGCTCGCGAAAAACTTTTAGCCGCCGAAAAGAGTCTGATGGAACAGGTCGAGCGCGTCGCGCAAATGCGGCGTGCGCTGCCCGAGGGACCGGAAGTTCCCGATTACGAGTTCATCGGTATCGACGGACCGGTTCGTCTCTCGCAACTTTTTCAGCCGGGGCGCGAGCCATATCTCGTCATGTATCATTTGATGTATTGGGCGGATGACGACGAATTTTGTCCCATGTGCTCGGGCTGGATCGACGGCTTGAACGCTGTTGCGCAGCACGTCACGCAACGCGTGAACCTGGTCGTTGCGAGTCTCACGCGGGCGGACCGATTGCAGCAATGGGCACGTCAACGTGGCTGGGATCGCGTCCCGATCCTTGCCGACGTCGGAACGGAACTCGCCGATGCAATTGGCGCGCGCGCGGAAAACGGAGATCCGTCATCAACCGTTGCGGTGTTTTCGAAGGACGGTTCGACGCTTCGGAACACCTACACGATGCATCCTGACGACAACGATCACACAATCCGCGGAATAGACTTGCTCCAACCCGTCTGGCACATCTTCGATCTAACGCCGGGCGGCCGCGGCGACTTCAACTTACGTAACGACTACTACGTCCCAGTGTCGTAATCGTTAGAACGTCTGGCCCTGGATTTCGACGGAGAAGCGGCCGCCTTGATTTCCCCATGCAAAGTCGAGGCGCAGGAGCCGATAGATAAAGCCGAAGCCTGAGTCGGGATGCCATTGGAATGTCGCCGGTGCGAATGACTGCGTTCCGCCGCGCACGCGGCTCGACGACGTTTCCGTGAAGATTACCCAGTGCAACGGGCCGGGGACCGCTTGCGCGATGCGATACTCCGCTTGGAAATTCTGTGCGTCGGTTCCACAGAACTGTTTCGGATACGCGCGAAGCCCATTTCCGCATACGAGGAAGCTGTCGGGAATGACGCCGCCGGTGCGCGCTTCGACGACGTGAAGCGCCACCGCGGATTTACCAATCGAGAAATACTTGGCAATGTCCGCGATATACGATTGGTACTCGCTCGTCGATCCAAGAACCCCGATCCCGTCAGCTACCTGAAAGCGGTATTGATACGAGCAGAACGGCGGCTGCCATTGCGTGGGTGGAACGCCGCAATTATGCGAATAGCCGCCTTCCAAAATCGTATTTCGTCCCGGGTGCTCGCTCGTCTGATAGAGTGAAGGCGCCGTGATTCCGGTCGACTGTGCCGTGGTCGTCCGCACCGTGCGTACGCCGAGTTGTAATTGGTTGTTGTTCGTTCCATGGACGTAATAGGTCGCTTCGGCGCCGGTGTTCCAACTGTAGATGTTGATCGCCTCCGGTTGACTCTCGCGGAATACGCCGCGCCCGCCGAATGCGTCGAATACAAAATCCGATTCACGCCCTTTTACCGGATTGATGTGAACCGGTTCCTGATAGAAGAGGCGGACAAGATTTGCGCGCCGGCTGAGTTGACTGATTGCGTAAACGCTCGAACCCTTCGAATTCAAGGGCGGTGCCGTTACGATGAAACCGACGCCTTGAATGGGAGCCGACAGTGGCGTATCGCCGTAAAACGGGTGCTCCGTCAGCGCGAACCACTTGTCCATCACAATCCAATGGAGTGCGACGGTGTTTGATTCTGCGCCCGGTTCAATTGTGAGTCGCGGGATCGCGCCGGCAAGCGTCTTTAGGTTTGCATAGTCTCGATCGACACCGGATTGTTCGAGCCGGTCGCCTTCCTTGAGCGAGAGATACTGCCGGACGACGTCCGGCTTAGTCACGCCGTACGTTTCGATCGTGACATTTTGAATGACGTCACCTGCCATCGATGCTTCGACGATCGCAATGCGAGAAGCGTCGTCCGCTGCGGCGGGTGCGACCGCGCCGGGCAGCCATATGACGGCGAGAATGAGGAACGTAACGGGTAACCGGCGCAATCCTTGCATCGTGAGTGGTAACACCGTTCCCTGGCCTAAGTGTTTCGCTCGGCAGGCCGCTTAAGTTCCAGCTACGAGATGAAGGCCCGGCGGGGTCTTGCCGGGCTCTTGCTTCGTTGCGCTCCTTCGACAGGCTCAGGATGACGCGGGATTAGAGTGCTCCGTCCGGCCCCATTTTTTCGAGGCGTTTTTTCAAGTCGGCGAGGAAGCCGCTGGCTACGTAGCCGTCCACGACGCGGTGGTCGAGCGAGAGACACGAGTTCATCACGTAGCATGGTGCGAATGAGTCGTCGTCGCGTACGAGCAGCTTCTTTTCGACCGTTTCCATCGTGACGATGCCGGCTTGACCGCCGTTGATGATCGGAGCCGAGGCCCACGAACCGTTCGCACCGTTGTTGTTGACGGTGAACGTCCCGCCTGCGAGATCGTCGACGCCGAGTTTGTTGCGGCGCGCTTTGTCGATCAACTCACCCGCTGCAATCGCGAGACCTTTGATCGAGAGCTTATCGGCGTTCTTGATCACGGGAACGACGAGATTCGTCGGCAGGCCGATTGCGACGCCGATGTTCACGTCTTTGTTTACGTAGATGCCTTCCGCCGTGAACTTCGCATTCATCAACGGAAAGGCCGAGATCGATTCGACGACCGCGCGGATGAAGAAGGGCAGTAGCGTGAGTTTGTATCCCGTTTCGCGTTCGAAACGGTCCTTTTCACGCGCGCGCCACTTCCACACGTTCGTCACGTCGATCGAGACCATCGACCACGCATGCGGCGCGGTGTGCTTCGATTCGACCATGCGTTCGGCAATGATGCGGCGTGCTTGCGTGAGCGGAATGACCGTACCCGGAATCGGTTCACCGTACGTCGACGTTCCCGACGCCGGCGGAGCGGACGGCGGTGCAGCCGGAGCAAACGCAGGCGGCGGCGTTGCACCGAAATTCGTGCCGGTTGCGATCGCTTGACCCACGGCCGCAGCGGGGCCCATGGCCGCCGCAGTCAGCACGTCGTCAGCAGTAACGCGACCGTTGGTTCCCGTCCCACGGATTGCGCGGATGTCGAGATTATTTTCGCGCGCGAGTTTGCGGACGGCGGGCGATGCTTTGCGCAGCGCATCCTCGGCACCGGCCGTGTCGAGACCGCCCGGCGCGCCGTACGAACTTGGAATGACGCCGTTGCCCGTGCGCGCGTGGCCGTTCCCGGATGACGCCGCGGCAGGCTTCGTCGGGAGTTGCGGAATGTTGAATCCCGGAACCGGCTCTTCGTTTGCGCTTGCCGCCATCGATTCAGGCGTCGACGGCGCTTGAGCTGCCGGCGCAGTTCCGGTTGCGGCGCCAACTTCTTCGATCACCGCAATGGCCGTACCAATCGGAACGGTGTCGCCTTCTTTGACGAGCACTTCTTTGATGACGCCCGTGACCGGTGCGGGGACTTCGGCGTTTACTTTATCGGTCGAGACTTCGAGGAACGGTTCGTACTTCTCAACGGTGTCGCCGACTTTCTTGAGCCACTGCGCGACCGTCCCTTCGGTAACGGTTTCGCCGAGCTGCGGCATCGTAATCGTGGTTGCCATTAGAACTTCACCAACTCCCGCATTGCGTCAGCCATCTGTGCCGGCGACGACATGTATTCGTGTTCCAACGGTTCCGCGTAGCCCATCGCCGGGACGTCGGGCGCGGCAAGACGGCGAATCGGCGCGTCGAGCGAGAAGAGTGCCTCTTCCGCAACCATCGCCGAAATCTCGGCGCCGATGCCGCCGAACTTGTTGTCTTCGTGAATAATGAGCAGCTTGCGCGTCTTTTCAACGCTGTTAAGAATCGTCGTGCGATCCATCGGGCGGATCGAACGCAAATCGATCACTTCGACCGACATGCCTTCGTTCTCCAACTGATTCGCGGCTTCGAGCGCCCAGTGCACGTACAAGCCGTACGACACGACCGTGAGCTGACGTCCTTCTTTGATGACGTTCGCTTTGCCGATCGGAATCGTGTAGTGGCCCTCCGGCACTTCACCTTTGATCAAACGGTACGTCTTCTTATGTTCGAGGAAGAGCACCGGATCGGGATCGTCGATCGCAGCATTGAGCAAGCCTTTCACATCGGCGGGAAACGCCGGCGCGACGATCTTCAAACCGGGAACGTGGTAGAAGAGCGCTTCGATCGATACCGAGTGCGAAAGCGCACCGCGAACGCCGCCGCCGTACGGCGTGCGAATCACGAGCGGACACGTGTACTCACCGTTCGAGCGATAGCGCGTCTTGGCCGCTTCACCGACGATCTGGTTGAACGCCGGATAGATGAAGTCCGCGAATTGAATCTCCGCGATCGGACGCAAACCTTCCATCGCCATACCGACTGCGATACCGACGATCGAGGCTTCGGCGATCGGCGTGTCGATCACACGTTCCGGACCGAATTCATTGATGAAATCCTTGGTGATGAGGAAAACGTTGCCGCGCGCGCCGACGTCTTCGCCGAGAATGATGGTGCGGTCGTCGCTCTTCATCGCTTCGTACAGCGTTTCGCGTACGGCCTCAACGTTGTTGAGGACTTTCGATCCGGCGGTTACTGCCACGGCTGCCAGGCTCCCTCGTAGAGATTCGTGTAGAGATCGGAGGCTTGCGGATACGGAACGGCTTCGGCTTTATCCGTTGCCTCGTTCGTCTCACGCAACACATCTTTTTTCATCGCATCGACATCCGCGTCGCTCATGACGCCGCTATCCACCAGCACCGCTTGGAAGTTCGGAACCGGGTCGTGCTTGCGCGCTTCCGCAACGATTTCTTTCGTGCGGTACGTCATGTCGTTGTCGTCGGTCGAATGCGCGAGGAACCGGTAACACATGCCCTCGAGTAACGTCGGTCCACCGCCCGTACGCGCGCGGTCGAGCGCTTCTTTGACGTTTGCGTACGTTTCAATCGGATCGAAGCCGTTGAAGCGTTTGCCGGGCATGCCGTAGCCTTCGGCGCGCTTCCAAATCTCCGGGTTCGCCATTTGCTTGGAAAGCGGCGTCGAAATGGCCCACTCGTTGTTCTCGACGAGCATCACGAGCGGCAGCTTGTGAATCGCCGCGAAGTTCATCGATTCGTGCCACTCGCCTTCGGAGGTCGTCCCGTCGCCGCACGTTACGAGCACGGCGCGTCCGGTTTCACCGCGATATTTTTGAGCGTACGCTGCGCCGACCGCGTGCGGAATGTGCGCCGCGAGAATCGACGAGAACGACATCAAGCCTGCGGCTTTCGACGAGTAGTGGTTCGGGAACTGACGTCCGCCGTTATGATCGTCGACGCGCGCGAAAATCGAAAGCATGATTTCGTAGGGAGTGAGACCAATGCCGAGCGCGAGCCCGAGATCGCGATAGTACGGCGCGAGGATGTCTTTGCCGCGGTTGAACGCCATTGCGGCGCCCGCTTGCAGCGCTTCGTGTCCCTCGCTCCCGAGCGCGAACGGCACTTTGCCTTGACGGTTGAGTTGGAAGCCGCGATTGTCGAGTTGACGCTGCAGCAGCAT
Organism: Vulcanimicrobiota bacterium; assembly: GCA_019232905.1. GTDB lineage: Bacteria > Vulcanimicrobiota > Vulcanimicrobiia > Vulcanimicrobiales > Vulcanimicrobiaceae > JAMXLG01. Next base: position 53,636 of record JAFANA010000103.1, on the reverse strand, counting down.
GTTGCGGAAAATCTGCCGCAACTGCTCGTCCGTCAGGCCATGACGATCTAGGCCTTTTGCCTTCGTGTCGGTTTTAGCCACGTTGTGTCATTCCCTAAGTTGTCATCCTGAGCTTGTCGAAGGACGCGGGACGCGCATCAGCGCCAGGGCTGATACGAATCCGCGTACACGTTGGTGTAGAGATCGTGCGGAGCCGGATACGGCATCGATTCCGCCCGATCCGTGGCTTCGTTCGCCTCGGCCAGGACGGAACGCTTCAAATCTTCGAGGCCCTCGGCCGTAAGCACGCCGTGCTCGACGAGGAGGCGCTCGAAGGTGGGAACGGGATCCTGTTTGCGCCGTTCGGCGACTTCTTCGCGGCTACGATACGTGCGGTCGTCGTCGTCAGTCGTGTGCGCAAGGAACCGGTAGCACTTCGCCTCGATGAACGTCGGACCGCCGCCGGTCCGGGCACGATCCATCGCTTCCTTGACCGCAGCGTAGCAAGCGATGGGATCGAATCCGTTGATCTGGACGCCGGGCATACCATAGCCTTCGGCGCGCTCGTAGATGTTGGGGTTTGCCATTTGTTTGGCAAGCGGCGTCGAGATCGCCCACTCGTTGTTCTCGCAGAGGAACACGATCGGCAGCTTGTGGATCGCGGCAAAGTTCATCGACTCGTGCCACTCGCCCTCAGAGGTGGCGCCGTCTCCGACCGTAGCGAGCACGGCGCGGCCGGTTTCTTTGCGATACTTCAGCGCATAGGCAGCGCCGACGGCGTGCGGCAACTGCGCGGCGAGAACTGAACTAATCGAGTATAGACCAAGCTTTTTGCTCGCGTAATGGTGCGGGAACTGCCGTCCGCCCGAATGATCTGCGACGCGCGCGAAGAGCGAAAGCAGTACTTCGAGGGGCGACAGTCCGATGCCGATGTCTAGTCCGAGGTCCCGATAGTACGGCACGAGGATGTCTTTGCCGCGCTCGAACGCCATCGCGGCGCCGGCCTGCACCGCCTCGTGGCCTTCACCGGCGGACGCGAACGGAATCTTGCCCTGACGGTTGAGTTCGAAGCCCCGACCTTCGAGCCGCCGGTGCATGAGCATCGTTCGCAGGATCCCGACGAGTTGCTCGTCCGTCAATCCGCGCCGTTCTAAGGTCGAAGCGCTGCCACTGGTTTTACTCTTGGTCGCCACGACGATTGGTAGTCCGCTTGGACCAATCGGATTCCTTCCGGCAAACGGCGCGAGCCCGGCGGGCGCCGGATGCAACGAACTGGGTGCCCGGAACCGGAGGGTACGCAGGGACGCAAATGGCCGTATTGTTGGGTGATCCAACGAAGAGCGGCATGTATATCATGCGGATGAAGCTGCCCGCCGGTACAACCTTTCCGCCGCACGTTCACGGCACGACAGAAAACGTAACAGTAATCTCCGGCGCTTTGATGGTCGGTCTTGGAAAGACCGTGGACCAAAGTCAAATGAAGGCGCTTCCGGCTGGAACCTTCGTAAGCGTACCGCCCAACATGCCGCACTATGCGATGGCGAAAGAAGAGACGGTCATTCAGATCGAGGGCATGGGTCCGGAAACGATGACGCCGGTTAAATAGGGGAGAGCCCAAGCGTAACTTCGCACCGTCCAGGCGTAGGAAACCGTGAAGCGAAGAGGCGGGTCAAAGGTAGGACGATGATCGATCGATTCCACCCGCTTCTCCGCGAGTGGTTCAGCACGCGCTTAGGAAAACCGACCGAGCCCCAACTGCAGGGCTGGCCGGTTATTCGTCGTGGCGACGACGTGTTGATTTCGGCTCCCACCGGTTCCGGTAAGACGTTGGCGGCGTTTTCAATCTGTCTGGACGACCTCGTGCGTCATGCGGAAGCGGGAACGCTGCCGGATGAAACGTTCGTCGTGTACGTTTCGCCGCTTAAGGCGCTGACGAACGACATTCACAAAAATCTCGAAGTCCCGCTCGGCGAGATCTATCAACTCGCTGCTGAGCGTGGACTCGAACTTCCTGAAATTCGCACGGCGGTGCGAACCGGCGATACGACGTCGACCGAGCGTCAGCGCATGTTGCGCAAGCCGCCGCACGTACTCGTCACGACGCCGGAGTCGCTGTTCATTCTGTTGACGGCGGAGAAGTCGCGCGCGCTCTTCACGAATGTCTCGACCGTTATCGTCGACGAGATTCACGCGATGGTTGCGGATAAACGTGGGTCGCATCTTGCTTTGACGCTTGCGCGACTTGACGCCCTGGTGCAAGAACAATCGGGACGCAAGCCGCAACGTATCGGACTGTCTGCGACGGTACGCCCGTTGGAAGACGTGGCGCGGTTTCTTAGCCCGAAGGCGCAGATCGTCGATGTGGGCAGCCGCCGGCCCATGACGCTTGCCATCGAGGTTCCGAAAGACGAACTCGGGCCGGTCGCAAGCAATGAATTATGGGGTGAGACCTACGATCGCGTTGCGGAACTGATCAACGCGAACCGGACAACGCTCGTGTTCGTCAGCACGCGTCGCATGAGCGAACGCGTCGCGTACGCGCTGGCGCAACGATTGGGCGCGGAAGCCGTACTGCCGCATCACGGAAGCTTGTCGAAAGAAAAGCGGTTCGAGGCCGAAAACCGGCTGAAGAACGGCGAACTAAAAGCCGTCGTTGCAACGGCATCCCTCGAGCTTGGGATCGACATCGGTTCGATCGACCTCGTCGTGCAACTCGGAAGTCCGCGTTCGATTGCCGTCGCGCTGCAGCGCATTGGGCGTTCGGGTCACTGGGTCGGAGCGAAGCCCGAAGGCCGGTTCTTTCCTACGACGCGCGACGAATTGCTAGAATGCGCGTCGCTCGTGCGCGCAATTCGCACCGGTGCGATGGATACGTTGAAGATTCCGACGGCGCCGCTTGATATTTTGGCGCAGCAAATCGTCGCCGCGTGCGGCGCCGATGAGTGGCTCGCCGACGACCTCTACACCGTCGTTCGTACGGCTTACCCGTATCGCGAGTTAGACCGAAAAGATTTCGACGAAGTCGTCAACATGCTCGCGGACGGTGTCGCTACGTCGCGCGGACGCAGCGGCGCGTATCTGCATTACGACCGTGTCAACGGGCGCCTGCGCGGACGGCGCGGCGCGCGCATGGCGGCGATCACGTCGGGCGGCGCGATTCCGGAGACCGCGAATTACAACGTCGTCGCGGAGCCCGACGGCCATGTCGTCGGTACGCTCGATGAGGATTTTGCGGTCGAAAGTCTTGCAGGCGACATTTTCATGCTCGGGACGAACTCGTGGAAGATCCGCCGCGTCGAGCCGGGTGTCGTTCGCGTTGAAGATGCGCACGGCGCACCGCCTACCGTACCCTTCTGGAACGGTGAAGGCCCCGGGCGCACGCTAGAGCTCTCACACGAAGTGAGCTTTGTGCGCAAGGCGATCGACGAGCGCAACGACGGCGATGCTCGCGAATTTCTGATCGCTGAGTGCGGCGTCGACGATGCCGGCGCGGATCAGATTATTGCGTACGTGCGAGCCGGTAAGAAGATTCTCGGCGTCGTGCCCACCAACGAAACGCTCGTTGCGGAGCGCTTCTTCGATGAAGGCGGCGGGATGCAGCTCATCCTGCATACGCCGTTCGGCGCGCGTATCAATCGTGCGTGGGGCCTGGCCTTGCGCAAGCGCTTCTGCCGTTCGTTCAACGTCGAACTTCAGGCCGCCGCAACGGACAACGGGATCGTCCTGTCGCTCACCGAGCAGCACGCATTTCCGCTCGATATCGTATTTGAATACGTGAAATCAACGAGCGTCGAGTACGTGCTGACGCAAGCGTTGCTGGCGGCGCCGATGTTCGGTGCGCGCTGGCGTTGGAATGCCACGCGCGCGCTCGCTATCACTCGTATGCGCGGCGGACGGAAAGTACCGCCGCAGCTTCAGCGCATGCGCGCGGACGATCTGGTCGCGGCAGTTTTCCCCGACCAGGCGGCCTGTGCGGAGAATCTGAGCGGTCCGATTCGCATTCCCGACCACGTTCTCGTACGTGAAACGATCGACAACTGTCTGCATGAGGCGATGGATCTCGACGGTTTGCTCGACATCTTGCATGAGATCGAAGGCGGTACGATCCGCACCGTAGCGGTCGATACGCCGGAACCATCGCCGTTTTGTCACGAGATCCTCAATGCGAATCCATACGCGTATCTGGACGATGCGCCGCTGGAAGAGCGCCGGGCGCGCGCCGTGCAGCTGCGCCGTACGATTCGCGAGGATGTCGACGGTGCGGGCATCCTCGACGACGCGATCATCGCGGAGGTCACGCTCGAGTCGTGGCCCGTCGTGCGCGATGCGGACGAGCTGCACGATGCGCTTGCGACGCTCGTCGTTGCTCCGCCGGCCGGCGAGTGGCAAATGTTCTTCGATGAACTCGTCGCGCAAAACCGCGCAACGGCGTTGGCGACCCGCGGCGGTCCATTCTGGACGAGCGCGGAACGGCTCAACGTCGCGCGCTTAGCGTATTCCGAGGCAACGCTCGATCCGCACATTGATGCGGTGACAAACGAGAACGGGCCCGCATCGCGTGAAGAGGCGATCGCGGAGATTCTGCGCGGCTGGATGGAATCGAGTGGACCCGCGACGTTGCTATCGCTCGCCGAACGTCTCGGCATCGAACCGGAAGCCGTCGAAGCCGGTTTGATTCACCTGGAAACGCAAGGACAAGTGCTGCGCGGCCGCTTCCGCGGCACAGAAGAGGAATGGTGCAACCGGCGGGTACTCGCGCGCATTCACCGTCGCACGATCGGACAACTCCGCCGCGAAATCGAACCGGTAACGTCGGCGCAGTTCGTGCGGTTCTTACACTCGTGGCAGCACGTGTCGCCGCTTTCGCGCCTGCACGGTGTCGACGGCACGTTGCAAGTCATCCGGCAACTCGAAGGCTACGAGATTCCGGCCGCAGCGTGGGAAGCACAGATTCTTCCCTTGCGCGTTGCGAACTATCGTCGTGACTACCTCGATCACCTGTGCTATTCGGGCGAAGTGATGTGGGGACGGCTCTCGGCGCATCCCGCGCTCGATCCGGCGAACGAAACCGATCGTCGCGTTCGCCCGACGAAGCTTGCGCCTATTTCGCTTTTCACACGCGAAGACGCGCACGAGTTGATCGTTCGCGACGAATTCAAATCTAACGGTCTTTCGCATGCCGCGCAGGAAGTTCTGGAAGAGATCACGCGCAAGGGCGCACCGTTTTTTGCCGATATCGTACGCGGCACGAAGCGGCTGCCGGCGGAGGTCGAAGAAGGCTTGTGGCAGCTGGTCGCAGCGGGACTCGTCACGGCCGACGGATTCGATGCACTGCGTTCGCTCATCGACTCGAAACGTCGTCTGGGAGAAAAAGGCTTGCGCGCGCGGCCCCGGTCTTCGGGCGGCCGTTGGACGCGTCTCGACTCGGCGACGGAAAAGATCGATGCGGAAGCGTTTGCGCGGCGTTTACTGACCCGTTGGGGCGTGGTGTTCCGCGACATTGTTGCGCGCGAAAGCCTTGCACCTCGCTGGCGCGAGTTGCTGCTCGCATTGCGTCGCCTGGAAGCGCGCGGCGAAGTCCGCGGCGGGCGATTCGTGCACGGCTACGTCGGCGAGCAGTTCGCGCTGCCGGAAGCGGTCGATGCGTTACGCGCCTCACGCCGCAACCACGACGAGAACGAATTGACCGCCGTGACGGCGTACGATCCGCTCAATCTCGCCGGCATCATTTTGCCGGGAAGCCGTAACCTACAGCAGCTCGAGCGCCGTGACGCGCTGCTCGTCGGTGGCTAGTTGCGCGGGCGTCGGCGCCGGCGCGAAATGAAGCTTGAGCACGCGCAGGATGGCGGCGACCGGGACGGCGAGGAACGTCCCGATGACGCCGAAGTACGCAGAACCGATTAAGATGGCCATGATGATGACGAGCGGCGAAAGCTGCACGCTGTCTTTCATCACACGCGGCAAGATCACGTTTCCGTCGAGCTGCTGAATCACGCAGAAGAGAATCGCGACGATGAGCGCGTTTTCCCAACCGTTGAACACGAGCGCAAGAAGAACGGCGGGAATGAATCCGACTAACGCTCCGAGATACGGAATGAGATTGAGAATGCCCGCCGCGACGCCGATAAGCAGCGCATAGCGGACGTGCATGATCGCCAGCATGACGGCGATCAGCGTGCCGAGGATGAACCCGTCGAGTGCTTGTCCACGCACAAAACAGCCCATCGTCTTATTGAGGTCGGCGAGAATCGCCATCGTTTCCGGACGCGCAGCAGGCGGAATAAAGCCCAGAAACCCGCGTTTTACCTCGCCGAGATCGAAAAAGAAATAGGCGCATAAGATCGGGACGATGATGAGCGATAAGAACAGCGTCACGACGGAGAAGAGACCGCCGAGCGTCGCCTGCGCGACCCCGAGGCCGTACTTCGCAATGAGGCTATTGATTTGCGACGGCAACGTTTTGATTTCATTGACGACGACCGGCGGAAGCTTCGCGACGATCGGGTTTTTCGGGTTGAGCAACTCGTTTTGCAGATAGGCAAAGGCTTGCGGAAAATCAGAAATAAGCGAGCGCGCCTCGTTGAACAGCGGCGGCACGATGGCAAAGAACGCGATCAGCGCGACGGCGGCAAAGCCCACATACGTCACGAGCAGCGCCGCCCACAGCGCCATCCGTCGCCGCAACCGGTCGACGATAGGCGCGATCAGATACGCAATCAAGATCGCGGCGAGAATGACGATACCGCTCGTCCCCAAAAGACGAAGCGCTTCGATGAGAAGCACGAGCAGTCCAATGCACAATCCAACGATTGCGAGGACCTTCAGCGCGCGGGTGATGCTGGAATCGATGTCCGTTCTCCCTCTGACTAGCGAATTTGGAGCACGATCTTCCCGATCACGTGACCCGCTTCGATGCGTCGATGCGCGTCCACGACGCGATCGAACGGATACACATCGACGTTCAACGGAATCGTTTGGGTCCCGATGGCCTTATTGAATTCGTCGAGCGCTGCGCGCGACATTTCACCGTCGAAGGCGATGGCTTCGTGATTCGGAACCTGCGGCTCCGGTTCGACTCCGTTTGGATAGGCTAGCGCTGCCCCGCGATGTAAGTGCGCTCCCCACCGGTTCGACGTATCGCCGTTCGTTGTAAAGAGCGCTGCATCGAATCCGTGTTTGAATTGTGAGTCCTGCGGTTCGACCGCATAGGCGGCGCCGAGTTTGAGCAGGTAATCGAAGGCATCGGGTTTGGCAGTTCCGGTCACCGACGCTCCGATCGCTCGCGCAGCGAGCCACACCGCCATCGATCCCACACCGCCGCTTGCGCCGAAGACGAGCAACGACTCCTCACGTTCGACTTCGAGCGCGCGTAAGCCGGAATGTGCCGTCAGTCCGGCGCACGGCATCGCGCCCGCAACGGCTTGATCGATCTGTGCGGGCACATGAGCGACGAGATTGGCCGGCACGCTGACATACTCGGCGTAAAAGCCGCCCCGATCGTTGCCATAGCTGTATGAATAGACGCGGTCGCCCGCGTTGAATCCCTCGACACCGTCGCCGACGGCGGCGATGCGTCCGCTTCCATCGACGCCGGGGACCGTGCCCGGTTTGACGTCGCCCCAGTCGCCACTGCGAAGCTTTGCATCCCAGCTTCCGACGCTTGCATAATCGAGCGCGATGAGCACGTGGTCGGACGGCACCGCCGGCAGGGGTACGGTACGGATGTCGAGCGCCTCAGGCGGTCCCGCACCGTCGAGCACGACCGCCAACATCGTTTCAGGAAGTGCAGTTGACATCGTTTCCCCTCCCGATTGCGCTATGGTACTGCGCAACGATTACTCCCGGCAATCGGTCTATCGCAAGGTGCACGGTAAAATGAAAAACGTTCCAATTTCGATCCTCGATCTCTCCCCGATCGTCGAAGGCGCGACGGCGGCGCAAGCGCTGCGAAATTCGCTTGATTTGGCGCAGCACGCCGAACGGTGGAACTACAATCGCTATTGGCTTGCAGAACATCACAACATGCCGGGAATCGCAAGCGCGGCCACGGCTGTTGCGCTTGCATACATCGGCGCAGGCACGAAGACAATTCGTATTGGTTCGGGCGGTGTTATGCTTCCGAATCACGCGCCGCTGATTGTCGCGGAGCAATTCGGCACGTTGGAAGCGCTTTACCCGGGTCGCATCGATCTCGGTTTGGGGCGCGCACCGGGAACGGATCCGTCAACGGCGCGTGCTCTGCGTCGAAACCTACGCGGTAGTGACGAAACGTTTCCGCAAGACGTAGTCGAGCTGTTGAGCTATTTTCAACCGGCGCTGCCGAGTCAACCGGTTCGTGCCGTTCCCGGCGCCGGCGCGCAGATCGATGTCTGGCTGTTGGGTTCCAGCTTATTCAGTGCGCAACTCGCTGCTGCACTCGGTTTGCGGTTCGCGTTCGCGTCGCATTTCGCACCTGACTTCCTGTTGCAAGCACTCAAGATTTATCGCAGCGAATTTCGTCCATCCGCGCACCTCGGGGAACCCTATGCAGCGGCCGCGATCAACGTCATAGCCGCGGATGCGGTCGAGGAAGCGCAACGGCTCTTCACGTCGCATCAGCAGTCGTTTATCAATTTGCGCCGCGGGCGCCCGGCGCCGCTACCGCCGCCGATCGATTCGATGAGCGACTATTGGTCGCCGATGGAACAGCAGATGGTTGACCACACGCTAATGTACACGATCGTCGGAACTCGGGAAACGGTCGGGCGAGATCTCGCGGCGTTTATCGATCGCACCGGTATCGATGAAGCAATCGTGACGGGGCATATCTACGATCATGCCGCGCGGTTGCACTCCTTTGAGATTCTCGCGGATGTGAAAGAAGCCACGGTGGCGTGATGAATGACGGGTTGACATTTACCGTTCTAGGGTGCGGCATCATGGGAAGCGGAATTGCGCACAGCGCGCGTTTCTGATGGAAGGTGTTGCGGAGACCGTCGCGCTGGGTGTCGCGGCCGAACAGTTTGCCGAGATCATTGAAGGCGGGCCGCTCGGTTCGGCGTGGGCGATTGCGAAATTGCGCAAAATTCGCGCCGGCAAGGAATCGGAAACCGAGTTCCCTCTGAAGTGGGCGACCAAAGATGCGCATTTAGCGCTCGACGCGAACGGCGCACGTCTTCCGGCACTGAAGGCAATTGCTGCGGCGTGGGACCAGGCGGTTGAGTCAGGATTGGGTGATCATGACGTCAGCGCAGCCTATCTAGGGCTGAAGCGATCGCGGGCGTAATATCGCACCGATGCTAAGCAGGACCGCTCTCGAAATTCCGCGCGAAGAACTGATTCGCTTTCGCCGCCATCTTCACGCGCATCCCGAGTTATCGTTCGAAGAACACGAGACCGCCGCGTTCATCGTCAATGAACTGCGTGACTGCGGCTTCGACGAGATTCGCACCGGCGTCGGAAAGACCGGTGTGCTGGCGACGTTGCGCGGTGGCCTGCCCGGACCCGTCACGCTCCTGCGCGCGGACATGGATGCGCTGCCGATGGACGAAACGGCCGACGTACCGTATCGCTCGAAACATAAAGGCGTCATGCATGCGTGCGGTCACGACGGCCACGTCGCGATCCTCTTGAGTAGTGCCCGCGCGCTGTCGCGCATACGCGATCAGGTTCCAGGGACAATCGTCTTCTGCTTTCAACCTGCAGAAGAGGGCCCCGCGGGCAACAAGGCGATGATCGACGACGGTGCGCTCGAGAATCCGCACGTCGACCGGTGTTTTTCGTTGCATCTCTACAGCGGGCTCGACGTCGGGAAAATCGGCGTGCGGGACGGCGCGTTCTTTGCGTCGTCGGACCGTTTCCGGATCGTCTTGCGCGGTAAGGGCGGTCACGGCGCGATGCCGCAGAGCTCGATCGACCCGATCGTCGCCGCGTCGCAACTGGTCACGATGTTTCAAACGATCTCCAGCCGTGAGATCGCGCCGAAGGATCCCGTCGTCGTAACCGTCGGCGCCGTTCACTCCGGAACGACGTTCAACGTCATTCCGGACTATGCGGAAATGCTGGGAACTACGCGCTCCTTCGACGATGCCGTGCGCCGTTCGATTCCCGAGCGGATGGAACGGATGACCGCGGGACTGGCCGACGCGTTGCGGATGCAGTATGAATTCGAATATTTTTGGGGTTATCCGCCGACCGTGAACGATCCGGCGATGAACGAGATCGTTCGCGACGTCGCCGCCGGCGCGATCGGCGACGAGAACGTCGTCTATCCGCACGACGTCGTCATGTGGGCCGAAGATATGTCGTACATGATGGAAGAGCGTCCGGGCGCGTATTTTATCGTCGGCGTGCGCGGTCCCGAGCTTGGGATAGAGCCGCAACACAGTCCTCGCTACGATATCGACGAGCGCGCGCTCGAGGTCGGATTCCGGATGATGACGGGGCTTGCGCTACACGGGTAGTCGCGCCGCTAGGTCGGGTCTTCGCTTTCGGTAACGGTCAGCACCCAACGGATTGCGCGGGCGTACTGATCGAGTTCGCGCAACGACCGCTCGAGGGCACGGTATCCGGGCTCGCGTTGGTATCTCCGCTGGTTCGTGCGCGCAACGAGTTTGCCGTGTTCGATCGCGCGATCCAGCTGACGTTCGACGACGGGCCATTGCGTACGCAGCGTCGTTTCCGAAGCATCCCCGAGGCGATCGATTATCGGCGGCGCGGGCGTGGCGTCATCGAGCATGGCGCATTCCAGACGCGCCAGCGCATACTCACCGCGCGCGCGGATGAACGAACCCAGGAGTTGCACCAGCCGAACGTCCATATAGCCCTATTATGCCGTATTCCGACGCTCGGCGATATGTAATCGTGGGAAATGGCTTTGCCGGATCCACGGCCGCCGAACAACTTCGCAAGCATGACAACGCATGCGAGATCGTGCTCTTCGGTGATGAGCCCTATCCGCTATACAATCGCATCTCGTTGCCTCCAATGCTACGCAAGCAACTTCCGGAAGAGAAGGTTATGATGCGGAGCATTGCCTGGCATGAAGAGCATCGCATCGAACTCAAGTTGCGTACGCGCGTCGAGCGTATCGATACGGCCGAGCGAACGGTCGTCGCCGGCGGCCGCGACTATCCGTTCGATGCGCTGCTGATTGCCACGGGCGGCCGACCGAATTGCCATCCGGCTCCCGGCTGTATCGGTGCGGAGAACGTGTACAACTTCCAATACCTCGACGACACGCGTGCCATTTCCGAGCAAATCGACCGTTCGAAAGCGGCGGTTGCAATCGGCGGATCGTTCATCGCCTACGAACTTGCGGAAGCCTTCGCCTCGCGTAAGATCGAGACGCATTGGCTCCTCCGTGGACCGCACGTGCTGCACCGCCTGCTGGACGACGTGGCGGGCGAGTTCGTGCACGAAGCCGCGCAGAACGACGGCGTCCACATGCATTACGGTCAGGAAGTCGAGGAATTCGTGCGTTCCAACGGCGTGGTCACGAAGGTGCGAACGAAACAAGGGCTCGAGATCGCGGCGGACTGTTACGGCGTCGGGTTCGGTCTCACGATGAATACCGAGTTGCTGCAGGATACCGAGATAGAAATCAGCCGGAACGGCATCCTATGCGACGATCATCTCGAGACGAACGTCGAGGGCATCTTTGCCGCCGGAGACATCGCGGATTTCTACGATCCCATTCTGGAAATGCGCTACCGCATGGGCACGTGGAACAATGCCGGGGCTCACGGCAAGGTCGTCGCTCAGAATATGATGGGCGGCAGCGAAAAATACCACGATGTCCCCGAGTACTCGTCGCTGCTCTTCAAGGGACAGACGATCACGCAGTTCGGCCTCTCGCCCGATCTGCAGCCCGAACTCGAAATGGTGCGCAAGATCGACCGAGAGAAGAAGTGGTACCGCGCGCTCTTCTTTTGGGAAGACCGTCTCGTCGGCGGTATCATGCTTGGTAAGGGCAATCGCGCCGGGAAACGCAAGTACGTCGAAGCGATAAAATCCAAAGAGCGCTTTCCCAAGCCGGAATGGGAAACGATGCTGGATTGGACTGCGTAATCGTTGTAACGCTTCTGACGACGGTCGCGTGACTGAGCGTTAGCATAATCGACGAACGTCGCACGTGTGACGCTTAATAGTTCTTGAGAACTACGAAGAATGTCGCGATCATAGTGTTGTTACGCGTTATGTTAATTGTTGACTATGCGAAGATAAGGAAGCGTTGATGTGATGCCGTTAGGGTGAACGTGTGACGGAATGTTCGTCATAAAATTCACTTGAAAGGACGGTACGCATGGTATCCCTCGGACTGGGGCTGTTCCTCGCGTCGGCATCGATCGTCGGTGCAAACGGAGCCACGTGCACGCAGCCCGATACCCCCGCAGCGGTTCGTTCCATGCCCTCCGAAACGCCCGCGCTTTTGCAGGCATCCGGATCGCATGGAATCGCGCAGGTCATCGTCACCCTCACCCCGCAGAGCGCGCAACCGGCGAATGTCGAACTCGTGCAGTCGACCGGAGATGCGATCGTTGACGCTGCAGCCATCGAGGTTGCGCGTGCGACGCTTTTCGTTCCGGAAACGCGCGATTGCAATCCGGTCGGCGGGCGTTACTTCTACGAGTTCAACGTCTAACGCCGGCTAACATCAAATGTACGAGAAGGGCTGCTGCGGGCGGCCCTTCTTTGTTTTTGATTCTTTTTTGGAACGTGGTTGATGCGCGTTTATAAAAGCGGAGTTACGATCATCGTGTGTTCGAGCGTGTGATGGAGTGAGTGCGCCTAAGAAAGGATAGTTCTAAATGTTGACGCTCGGACTTACCCTAGTCATAACCGCAATGAGTGCATCCACGGTCGCTGCGAACGGAGCAGCGTGTTCGACGCCGGACACGCCCGCCGTGGTCCAGGTCGAGCCCGCGATGCTTCCCTCAATTCTTACTGCATACGAAGAGCACGGCACCGACGAGCTGATCGTTACCATCGATCCGAATACTGCACGGCCGACGAATGTGAAGCTCGCTCAGCCTAGCGGTGATGCCATTCTCGACGCCGCTGCGATGCAAGTTGCTCGCGAAACCAGCTTCACGCCGGAGACGCAGTCGTGTTCGCCCGTGGGCGGCGAATATTTCTACGACTTCGCGTTCTGAGGGCTAACGAGTAGTCGCTTCCCGGAGCGCGCCGACGAACGCGTCGACGTCAGTTTCGGTCGTCGCCCAGTGCGTCATCCAGCGCACTTCGGGGAGTGACTCGTCGAACGTATAGAAGAAGAATCGCTCCTGCGCCCGCGCGATTGCAGTGCGATCCATCTTTGCGAAGATCGCGTTGGCGCGCACGGGGCGTGTGACTTCGACGCCCGGAATATCGCGAACTCCGGCCAATAGGCGTTCCGCCATCTCGTTAGCATGCGAAGCGTACTTCAGCCAACGGTCGCCGGTAAGCAGCGCCTCGAATTGTGCCGAGATATAGCGCATCTTCGAAGCGAGTTGCATTGCCTGCTTGCGCGCAAAAGGCATTGCTTCTGCTCCGAGTTCCGGTTTGAAGAAGCACGCTGCCTCACCGAGCATCAGACCGTTCTTCGTCCCGCCGAAGGTCAAAACGTCCACGCCGAGATCCTTCGTGATTGCCCGGGGTGTAGTCTTGAGGGCCGCTGCCGCGTTCGCGATGCGCGCGCCGTCGACGTGCACGAGCAGTCCGCGTTCGTGCGCAAAGCGGCAGAGTTCGCGCAGTTCGTCCGGCTCGTAGAGATTGCCGTATTCCGTCGTCTGCGATACCGTGACCACGCGCGGCTGCGGGAAGTGTTCGTCATGTCCGGCATGCAGGTACGGCTCGAGATCGGCAGGGCGCAGCTTGCCGTCGGAGGTCGAGATCGGGATAACTTTCGAGCCGGTGAAACGTTCGAACGCGCCGCATTCGTCCGTTTGCAGATGCGCCGTCGACGGGCAGAGTACGGCTTCCCACGGTTTGACCAGACAACTCAGGGCGGCGACGTTGGCGCCGGTCCCATTGAACATGAAATACACACCGGTGTCTTCACCGAAGTGCGCGCGGAAACGATCGATTGCGCGTGCCGTTAACTCATCGTGTCCGTACCCGACCGCATCCCCGTCGTTCGCATCGATGATGGCTTGGAGAATCTCGGGTGCGATGGGCGCATTGTTGTCACTCGCAAAACTTCGCTTGCTCACAGCGTCACGGTGATTCCGCGCCTTGCAACGTCCGCCTTCCATCCGAGCGCGGTGTCGGCTATTGCGGCAAGTGCTGCGGCCGATTCAGCTTCACCGTGCACGGCGTACAGATGCGGTTTCGAAGTACATGTTTGCAGCCAGCGCTTGAGCTCGTCGCGATCGGCATGCCCGCTGAATCCGCCTAAGTGCACGATGTTGGCGCGCACGGGAAGATTATCGCCGTACAGCGTGACGGTGTGGGCGCCGTGCGACAAGATATATCCTAGCGTTCCGGCGCTCTGATATCCCGCGAAGATTACGGTTGAGTTCTTGTCGCTGAGATGATTGTGCAGGTGGTGCAGTATACGTCCACCGGACGCCATGCCGCTGGACGATACGATGATGTGCGGGCCGCGGACGTGATTGAGCTCTTTCGATTGATCGGCCGTGATGTGTATCGTGAGATTCCGCACGCCGAAGGGATGCGCGGGCGAATCGTTCGGGATAGGCTTATGCGCGTTCGGAAACGCTTCGAAAGCGTCATCGACCTTCTCTGCCATCGGACTATCGAGATGCACCGGAACCGATGCGATCTTGGGATCGCGCGATTGCAGCGTTGCAATCGCGAGGAGAATATCTTGCGAGCGTTCGATCGCGAATGCCGGAATCACGATCGCGCCGCCGAGGTCGATCGCCGTCGAAAGCGCGTGCTGGAAATCCTCGAGCGCGTCGGGCGGATGCACGCGGTCCGCATACGTCGATTCGCAAATTACGTCGTCCGCGGCGCCGAGCGGTTCCGGATCGAAAAGCAGCGGGCGGTTGTACCGGCCGAGATCGCCGGAAAAGATCACGCGCTTTCCCTCGAACTCGAGCGCTACGAACGCCGAACCCAGGATGTGGCCGGCGTTAAAATACGTCGCTTTCGCAATGTCGGCGACGTCGAATTCTTTATGAAGGTCGTGTGGAACCGCGCAGTGTTTCGCGCGTTCGACGTCGCGTTGATCGTAATACACCGGCGGCGCATAGGGGCGCTGGTGCTGAAAACCGCGTTCCTGTAATTCCTGTTGCAAATGCGCCGCATCGTCGAGCACGATGCCCATGACCGCCTGCGTCGGCGGCGTGCAGTAGATCGGTCCGTCGAAGCCTTCGTGGACGAGGCGCGGTAAAAAGCCGACGTGGTCGAGATGTCCGTGCGTGACGACGACCGCGGCGATGTCGGTTGCGGGAACGGGCAGCGGCACGTCGTTGAGCGTGCGTACGTCCACGACACCTTGAAAGAGGCCGCAATCGACGAAAATGTGCTTGTCGCCGATCGTCAAGAGATGTTTGCTTCCGGTAACCGTCCCCGCGGCACCGACGAAAGTTAATTCAGCCACGGGTCTCCTGCGTTACTCTGGGTTTGCGAAGTGGGAATTCCGCGGTGCGATTGAACGCAACCGACGATGGGATGGCGGAGCTAAGATATAAATCCATGCAGCGATCGACAAGCGCTTTGGGATCGTCGTCGGTGATGACGATCGATCCGGTGTCCTTGTGCACGATACTTGCAATATGCGTGAAGTCGTTGGAAATGCCGCCGGAATTCGTCAGAACGCCGATCAGTTTGCCTTCGTCGTACGCGATGCAGAACTCACCGAGCGTTCCACTGCGTCCGCCGACGAAGAGCACGAAGTCCGAGCTGTGAATATTGTGCGTTTCGCGCCCCATCAATCCTGACCCGGTGAAGACCATCGTGGTATACGGCTGCAACGGCGAACCGTACACATTGACGTGCTCTTCACGCGAAAGCGCCGGCGAAACACCCAGGCTTTGTCCACCACGCTCGTGAGCGCCGATGACGGCCGCGTGCGGCAGACCCGGGCATGCGCCCGTAACGATCGTTGCGCCGCGCTCGGCGATGCGACGCCCGAGACGCCTGGAAAGTTCAAGTTCGGCAGCGCTTATGGGGCCGCCGGCAGAACCCATCACGCCGATCTGGATCTTCATGGAAGGGTGAGTTTATGCCGCTCTCGCTGCCCACCTACCGCGAACTCGCGCAGCGCTGGAAAAACCTCCGTGACTCGCACGACGTACGCGTTCGAGAAGTCGCATGCGTCGGCGCGCCGCGCACGCTGCTCTGCGCGGAGTTCGGCGATGCGGCGTTGCCTGCAATTCATTTGAGCGGCGGCGTTCATGGCGACGAACCGGCGGGCGTACTCGCGCTCCTGCGACTCGTCGAATCCGGAATGCTCGATCGCGCATTTTCGTATCGTATCTGGCCGTGCACCAATCCGACGGGCTTCGATGCGCGAACGCGTGTAAACGCCGACGGCGTCGATATCAATCGGACGTTCGGACGCGGCGGCACGTCGCCGGAAGCGAGCGCCGTCATCATGTCAAATCGCGATCGAAAATTCGTCCTTGCGGTCGACTTACACGAAGATGACCAAGCCGGCGGACCGTACTGCTACGAATACGGTGATCGCGCGATCGGCGAACGCATTGTGCCGGAATGCTTGCGGCCCGATCCCATCGAGGAGGCGGAGCTCTTGGGCGGTCTCTCGTTATCGCTGCTCATGCGCCGAGGCGCGGCGGACGACGCGATCACGCTGGAAACGCCGGCACATGCCACGCTCGACGAGCGCGTTGACATGCACGTGCGTATGGTCCAGGCTGCAATTGCGTCGTTGCGATAACTGTCGCAGCGTTCTCAGGGTTCTATGAAATGATCATTTTGACGTAGCTCGAAAAGGTGCGCCATGGCAGCGCAGCGCGATCAACTCGAAGTCGACGTTCTTTTTGTGGGGGCAGGTCCGGCGAGTCTCGCCGGCGCGATCCGGCTTGGGCAGCTCGCAAAAGCCGCAGGCCGCGAACTCGAAATTCTCGTGATCGAAAAGGCGGCGGAGATCGGCAATCACGGGCTCTCAGGACTCGTTCTCGATCCGCGCGCCATCAGCGAACTCATGCCCGACTGGCTGGAGAACGGTGCCCCGATCGAAGCGCCCGTCGGCCGCGACGAGATGTGGTTTCTCACCAAGGGCGGGAAGATCAAAGCGCCGTTCACGCCGCCGCCGCTCAATAATCACGGCAAGTACGTTTCGTCGCTGCAACGTTTAACGAAGTGGATGGCCGCGCAAGCGGAAGAACTCGGCGTTCAGGTCTTCGGTGAGTTCCCCGGCCAAGAATTGCTGTGGGACGGCGATCGCGTCATCGGCGTTCGCACCGGCGATAAAGGCGTCGATCACAACGGCAATCCGAAGTCGAACTACGAACCCGGTGCCGATCTGCTTGCGAAGATCGTAATCCTCGGCGAAGGCCCGCGCGGCACGCTCGCAAAGCAGGCGATTCCGCGTCTCGATCTCGATGCGGGAAAAGAGCCGATGGTCTATGCCGCCGGCGTGAAAGAACTCTGGCAGGTTCCCGACGATCGCTTCCCTGCAGGAACCGTGATTCACACGCTCGGTTATCCGCTCCCGCCGGAAACCTTCGGCGGCGGCTTCATCTACGGGATGAAAGACCGGATTATCGATATCGGACACGTGACGGGTCTCGACTATAAGAATCCGACGACCGATCCGCACAATGAGTTGCAGCGAATGAAAGAACATCCGGAGATTCGCAAATTGCTCGACGGCGGAAAGATGGTCCGCTACGGCGCGAAAGCGATTCCCGAAGGTGGATTCTTCGCAATGATTCGTCCGTATGCCGACGGCTTGATGATCACCGGCGATTCGGCGGGATTTCTTAACGGTATGCGTCTGAAGGGCGTGCATCTCGCGATGAAGTCCGGCATGATGGCCGCGGAAACGGCGTGGGATGCGTTGCAAGCTGAAAACTACGAAGTAAAAACGCTTGCGGCATATGAGGAACGCTTCCGCAACTCGTGGGCCTATACCGAGATGCGCAGCGCGCGCAACTTCCACCAAGGATTCGAACACGGCATGTGGGCGGGCGTCCTCAACGCGGGATTGGCGACGTTTACCGGCGGCCGCGCGTTCGGCGTAATCGATAAACTTTCACAGAAGCCCGGCTACGAGCACATGCAGAAGGCCGGCTACAAACCCAAAGAGACGCCGCGCGCACAGATCGACAGCGTGCTTACGTTCGACAAACTGACGGACGTGTACAATTCCGGCACGATGCACGAAGAAGACCAGCCGTCTCATTTGAAAGTCGCCGACACGAATATCTGTCGCGACCGCTGCACGGTCGAATACGGGAATCCGTGCGCGTACTTCTGTCCCGCGGCGGTGTACGAGCCGCTCTTCGAGAAGAACGGCGACGGAAAAGTAGACGGCCGGTTGCAGATCAACTTCACAAACTGCGTGCACTGTAAGACGTGCGACATCGCCGATCCGTATCAGATCATTACGTGGGTGCCGCCGCAAGGTGGCGAAGGTCCCGTGTACACCGGAATGTAAGCCGTTACTGTCCCGTCGGCAGAATGTTTACGGCGCGCGCCGCGACGACGGCGAGCGTAATAAGCGAAACCGACGCTTGCAACACGAGCAACAACCGCGCTCGTGACGATGCCGTCAGCGTATCGGTCGCGCTGAACGCCGTCGATGTGCTGAACGCCAAATACAAATAGTCGCCGAAGTTCGGCCTGAAGGGCGCATCCGTCTCGCCGGGCTGCTGCATCTCGGGGAAGATGAAATCCGGCTTGTACGGCGTGTCGCTACGGCGGTCTTCCGGGCCGCCGCCGTCCGTTGCCCAGTACGCAAGCGCAAATACGAGAACGTTGCTGACCCAGATGAAGATCGCTGACGAGAGCAGGCGCCGCCCGTCGAGTTCATGCGAGTTCGCCATCATCCACAGCAGGCCGAAAAGTAAGAGGATGTTGGCAATCGTGGCGCCTTCGGCGAGGACGACGGTAGTAATTCGCTCCAAGCGCGGCTGGTGAAAAACCCGTTCGGCAAAGCACAGCGCAACGAGAAATACCGCTAACGCTGCGATGGTAAGCGCGAGTTCCTTCGGGAGCACGCGATAGCGCGCATCCAGCAACCATCCCGGCGATGCGATCGCAAGCAGTACGAAGAGCGGCGGCCAAGGCAGATTCTGCAGTGAATCTAGGTAAGCCCGGCTGCCGCTAGCGACCCCGCTACCTCCGCTTGCAGTGCGCGCCATGTGCCGAATGATGCGATGAGCGTTGCGACGAGCCCGGTCCAGCCGGTTTGATGACTTGCGCCGATGCCCGCGCCGTTGTCGCCGTGAAAGTATTCATAGAACAGTATGTTGTCCCGCCAGGATGGATCGTTCTGAAACCGTTCGGCGCCGCCGAAGACTGGGCGGCGTCCGTTCGCGTCGAGTGTGAAGATTGAAATCAACCGTCCGGCCAACTCGTCGGCGACGACGTTGAGCGGAACGCGCCGGCCGGAACCCGTCGGCATCTCCACGGTGAAACGGTCACCGTAAAATGCGTGATAGCGGCGCAACGAAGCGATGATCATGAAGTTTACCGGGAACCAAATCGGCCCGCGCCAATTGGAGTTTCCGCCGAACATTCCGGTCGACGATTCGGCCGGCTCGTAGCGAACCGTGAGTTCTTGATGCGGCCCGCGAATTGTAAATGGTTGTTGTTCGTAGACTTTGGAGAGGGAACGAATGCCGTACGGGCTGAGAAACTCGTTCTCGTCAAGCATGTACTTCAACACTCGCTCCAAGCGGTCGTCGCGAACGATCGCCATTAAGAACGTCTTCGAGAAGTTTGTCGATCCCATGCGCTCGATCACGTATTTGAGGTCCGGGCGTTCGCGAACGATCCATTCCGCCGTTTCGCGCACGACGCGTTCGAACAACGGACTCTCGTTGGGATTGACGATGCTCGTTGCAAAAAGCGGAATCAGTCCGACCATCGAGCGCAAGCGAAGCGGAACCCGCTGTCCCTCGGGCGTCTCCACGACGTCGTAGTAGAAGCCGTCCTGCTCGTCCCACAACCCGTCCGCTTCATTCACTGCATCGTTGATGAAGACGAAGTGCGCGGCAAATTTCGCGAGCGCATCGTAATAGACCGGATTTTCTTGCGCGAGAATCCGAGCGATTTCCATCATCGAAATGCAGAACAGCGCCATCCAACTCGTTCCGTCGGATTGCATGAGCCGAAAACCGGCCGGAAGCTGGGAACTGCGGTCGAACGGACCGATGTTGTCGAGTCCTAGGAAACCGCCGGAAAACACATTGCGCCCCAGCGGATCTTTACGATTGACCCACCACGTGAAATACATCACGAGCTTGATGAACATCCGCTCGAGAAATGCGGTATCGGCCCGGCCCGTCGTGCTTTTTTCTGCCATATAAACGGCGAGTGCCGCGGCCGGATGCACCGGCGGATTGACGTCTTCGAACGCCCACTCGTACGCCGGTATCTGGCCGTTTGGATGCATGAAGCGCTCGTGCATGAGCAATTCGAGTTGCTGCTTGGCGAACTCGATGTCGCACAATGCGAACGGTATCGCGTGGAATGCGAGGTCCCATGCGGCAAACCACGGATATTCCCATTTGTCGGGCATCGAGATGACGTCGGAGGCGCTCAAGTGCACCCAGTTCGCATTGCGCTCGTTCTGACGCTTGTGCGGAAACGGGCCGTCGCCGTTGAGCCACGGGACAATTCCGTACCGGTAGGTCTGTTTCGACCAAATCATTCCGGCGAGTGCCTGTCGTTGAACCTCGCGGAGGTCGTCGTTCGCTTCGCCGGGCGCGATGTCGTGATAAAAGACGTCGGCCTCATTCCTGCGCGCCGCAATCAGCGCGGCGATTTGCAATGGAGAAAATGCGGGATCGGGCTCATCGCCGAGGCGCAGATGGACGGCGCGCTGTTCACCGGGAGCGAGGTCCAGCACGTGGTGCACGGCGGCTTTGGTTCCAACGCGCTCGGGATTGACCGCATCGCGTGCGCCGCGAACCACGTAGGCGTCGATTCCATCCTTTGTGTACGGGGAGGCGTTGGTGACGTTCCACAGTGTCTCCGCATTCGATTCGTTCTCAGTGAAGAGCGGCTCCGCTTCTCCCGAGAATTGAAGAAACTTCGTGCCGGCGATTTCGTGCTGCGCAAAGACCGAGCGTGAGACGTCGTCCAGACGGAGGGTCGGCTTGTTCGACGATTTGCCCCAGCTCCACGTGTTCATGAACCAAAGCGTCGGCAGGACGTGCAGCGTTGCAGGTTGCTTGCCGCGATTTGTCGCGGTGATACGAATGCCGACCGTTTCGGGATCGCTTTTGGCGTACTCTACGATGATGTCGAAATAGGCATCATCGTTGAAAATGCCGGTGTCGATTAGTTCGAACTCCGGAGCGCTTCTCGAACGCTGCCGGTTCTCATCGCACAGCGCTTCATACGGAAAGCGTTGTTGCGGATACTTGTAGAGCGTGCGCAGATACGAGTGCGTCGGCGTCGCGTCGAGGTACCAATAATAGTCCTTGACATCCTCGCCGTGATTGCCTTGGGGACCGGTGAGTCCGAAGTAGCGTTCCTTTAAGAACGGATCGTTCCCGTTCCAGAACGCAAGGGCAAAGCAAAGCATTTGATGGTCGTCGGAAAATCCGGCGATCCCATCCTCGCCCCAACGATACGCGCGAAAGCGCGCTTGCTCGAATGGAAAGTAATCCCAGGCGCTCCCGTCGTCGCTGTAGTCTTCGCGCACCGTTCCCCATTGACGTTCGCTCAGATACGGCCCCCATTTGCGCCATGGCACGCCGCGCTCATCGGCTTCCCGCAGCCGCGCTCGTTCGGCATTTTCGTCCATGAATGTAGTATGGCAATTCTGTTGCATCGGTCCGTATCCCGAAAGCGCAGGCCCGCACGCAACCGGAGTGCTAATGTAGGCATATGAGACTCTCCGGCGACGTTGCGATCATCGGGGCCGGACTAATCGGCCTTGCCGTCGCGCACGAATTGGCGCGGCGCGGCGCAACGGTGCGCGTCTTCGAACGCGACTTACCGGGACGCGCTGCATCGTGGGCCGGTGCCGGTATGCTCGCGCCATACACCGAACGCATGAATGACGACGCGCTCGCGCGCCTTTGCGCGCAATCGCTCGCGCTGTATCCCGGCTTTGTGGCAGATATTGAAGCGACGAGCGGCGTCGGGGTACATCTGCACCTCGACGGAATCGTCAACGCCGCGTTCGATGATGTGCGGATGGACGAGTTGCGTCGCGATGCCGAGCGGTTGCGAGCGAACGGTGTTGCGTGCGACGTCCTCGATCGGTCCGGCGCGATGCTCGCCGAGCCGTCGCTCGGGCGTCATGTCTTCGGAGCAATTGCCGTGGAGGGTGAAGGTGCCGTCGACAATCGCCGTTTGGGACGCGCGCTGACGGCGGCGTGCGAATCTGCGGGTGTAGCGATTGTGCGCGATGCGCGTGACGTTGCGGTTGAATGCGATGCCCGCCGGGTGCTCGGCGTGCGGAGTAATTGGGGATTCGCCGGAGCGTCGCACGTCGTCGTCGCGGCCGGAGCATGGAGCGCATCATTACCCGGCTTGCCGGTTGCGTGCGAACCTCCGCTCGAACCAATCAAAGGTCAAATGCTTGCGCTCGCAATGCCGCGCGGATTTTTGAAGCGCACGACGTGGGTTCCCGGCGCATATCTCGTCCCGCGCGATGACGGCCGGCTGCTCGTCGGCGCGACGGTCGAACGCGCGGGATTCGATCAGCGCGTCACCGCCGACGGTGTCCGTTCGTTGCTCGACGCGGCACTCGATGCCGCTCCGGCGCTCGGCGACTTCGCCGTGACCGAAACGTGGGCCGGATTACGTCCGGGGACGCCCGACGAGCGGCCGATCCTCGGCCCGACTTCCGTCGACGGGCTGATTTTGGCTACGGGGCACTACCGTAACGGAATTCTGCTAACGCCCGTCACGGCGCGCTTGATTGCGGATTTTGTCGAACGTGGCGACCGTGCGGTGCTCGAGCCGTGGCTGCTCGCTCGGTTTGAAAAAGAAGGCGCGGCAACGAAGCGAATGTCGAAACCGTGAAGGCGACGATCAACGGCGAAATGCGCGAACTTCCTGACGGAATCACGCTCGCGGGCCTTTTAGAAGACCTCGGTGCGCCGCGTTCGGGCATCGCCGTTGCTCGAAACCAGCAAGTGGTCCGCCGCGCCGAATTCGACACGCAGCAGATCGCCGACGGCGACACGATCGAGATCATCAAGGCCGTCGCAGGCGGATAGGAATCCTATGAACGACACGCTCACCATCGGAAAATATCAGTTCAGTTCTCGCCTTATCCTCGGTACCGGAAAATATCCGTCGATGCAGGTGATGCAGGACGCGCACGCTGCAAGCGGCGCGGAAATGGTCACCGTCGCGATCCGCCGGATCAATCTCGACGATCCGACCGGCAAGACGATGCTCGATTACATCGATCGCAACAAGCTTCGCATTTTGCCGAATACGGCCGGTTGCTACAGCGCGAAGGACGCCGTGCTAACCGCACAACTGGCGCGCGAGCTGCTCGAAACCGATTTGATCAAGCTCGAAGTAATCGGCGATCCGCAGACGCTGCATCCCGACGCCCGCGAAACGTTGGCCGCTGCGGAGCAACTGATCGCCGATGGATTTACCGTGCTGCCGTACATCGGCGACGATCCCGTCGTCTGCAAACAATTAGAAGAGCTTGGATGTGCTGCGGTGATGCCGCTCGCCGCGCCGATCGGCAGCGGCCTCGGCGTCTGCAATCCCTACACAATTCGCATCATCAAAGAACGCGCCAACGTGCCGGTCATCGTCGATGCGGGCGTCGGTACGGCGTCCGACGCGGCGATTGCCATGGAACTCGGCGTCGACGCGCTGCTGATGAATACCGGCATTGCTGCGGCGAAGGATCCGATACTTATGGCGCATGCCATGAAGAACGCGGTCGTTGCGGGCCGTCAAGCGTTTCTCGCGGGCCGCATGGAGAAGCGTCTCTACGCGAACGCATCGAGCCCGATGCAAAACCTCATCTCGACGACCCAGAGCGGAATGTAATGAAGGAGATCAGCGTACAGGACCTCGCCCGCTGGCGGAGCGAGGGAAAAGATTTCGTGTTGCTGGACGTACGCGAGCCGGATGAAGTCGCCGCCGCCGTCTTACCTGACAGCTTAGTGATTTCGATGCGCGAGGTTCCCGCGCGCATTGATGAGCTGCCGCAAGACAAGCCTATCGCCGTCTTGTGCCACCACGGCGGCAGAAGCGAGCGCGTCGCGCAGTTTCTCGTCGCGCGCGGCTTCGTCGACGTCAGCAACGTCGACGGCGGCATCGACGCGTATGCCGTTGCGGTCGATTCGTCGATTCCGCGCTACTGAGCGAGTACCGGTTCACCAATGACGGCGCGATAGCGTTCCAGTTCTAACGACGTGTACGCTTGAGCGCCGAGCGCGCAGAGGTGTTCGAGTACGGCGATTTCATCTGGATCGAGTTGCGTGCCGTCGTGGTGAATTCCGTAGACGGCGAATGCCCGCAGAACTGCACCCTCAAAGAGTGGAATCGCTAACGCCGGGATCGTGCCGCCATGCCGGAAGCGTTCGGCGACGTGTTTGCGAAGGTCGCTGATAGCTCGTAAAAACGATCAATGCGCGCAGAGCTGCCATACGCGCGTATTCCGCGCCGAAGGCGGTTACTCTTGTCGCACTAACGCGGCGAACCAATGGAACGCGTCGTGTAGCGGCCGCTGCTCGTGGGCCCAACGGCCTACGACATCGTCGACGCGTTCCTCCCGAAGTGATTCGATGCGCCACGGTGCGTGCAGCAAACGGCGAAGTGACATTTCATCAAAGAACGCGTGAGGCACGCCGCGCTCGTCGCCCTCGGTGGGCGCGTACACTCGCGTTGCGATCCGTGTGCCTCGGCCGTATCGTGCATCCCGCACGGATCCGAACGTCACAAAGAACGGTGCACCGGGCTCAAGCCGTTTCAGCACGCGCTCGAGCATCAGCGAAATCGAGTGCGGCGTGCCGTGCAGAAATGAATGCGTGCTCAACGCAGCCGCGGCAATCTCATCGCTATCGAGGTCGACGACACGGAACCCGGCGGTTTCCAGTGCGCGCGTATTGCGTCCGCTGCCGCGACCGATTTCGAGAACCGCGGCGCCGGGACGATCGCGCAGACGATCGATCAGCTCGAGTGCGAGCGGATGCGGCGGGCGAGGCGAAGGCTGCGGCGAATCTGACGGCATCTATGGCGACCGAGACGCTCATTATCGTCGTCGGAGGCGACTACCTTGCGTATGAGATCTGCCGGGAGATCTTAAAGACCGCAGGGCAGCGCGTTGCGCTCGTGTGGAAGCACGACGAAGAGCGGGCTGCGCGTCTTCTAACGCAGACTTCCGCCCAACTGGCGCGCGACTATCCGCATACGTTCAAGCACTACAACCTCGATCCGGCGGATACGTCGTCGCTGCAGCAGGCGGGTCTCGAGCCGCCCAATGCCTCCCCGAATCAACCGAATTTCTGCATCGTCGCGGTCTCTCAGGACGACCGGTTGAACTTGCGCGTCTCGCTGCTGGCGCGCGATATCAACGAGCGCGTCCGCGTGACGATCCGGCAATTCAATCCCGTGCTCGGTCACAAAATCCAAGAAGGCTTGAAGTACAATTGCACGGCGATTTCGCCCGCCGCGCATGCTGCTGCAACGTACGCCGCGTCAGCCGTAGACCGGTCCTGTTTCTACGCGCTGCCGTTTCCGACGCTCGAACTCTTTGTCGCGCGCAGGTCGCGTTCGAAGAGCCGGCGTGAGGAAGAAGAGCTTGAACCGCACGAGCACGAGGGCGGCCTGTTCGGATTCGCGGAACGCACCGCCGCTGAGTTCGGCATCGCGGGCATGACGATCGACGAAGCGGAAACGCGCCTGCGCGCGCGCATCGTTTCGGTCGACGGAAAGACACCGTACCTGTGCCACGGCGAAGAGTCGCACGCCGACGAGACGATTCTTTACGATAAACTCGACGAAGGCATGCGTGTCGTCGTCTTCGGTCCGGTGGCGCACGTCAAAAAATCGTGGCCGGCGGGCGAGCATAGCCGCGGTATGGATTGGCGGACGCGCTTGAAAGGCAGTTGGCGCGAAATGCGCCTCGGCGTCGTGCGCAGCGAGCCCATCCTTCGTTCCGTGTTTCTCGGCGGACTGATTCTCTACGTCTGTTTCTCGATCTACTTCATGTGGATGTTGAAGCTCAATCCGATCGCGGCGTTCTATTTCGTGTTGACCACGATGACAACCGTCGGATACGGCGATATCACGCCGTGTAAAGACTGCACGGCGGCGCATTTGCCGCCCGGCGAGGTCCTATCGGTTCTCATAGCAATGCTTACCATGCTCGCCGGTATCGTGATCTTCGCGGTCTTCACCGCGACGATGACCTCTGCGTTGAACGCAGCGCTCTTGCGACGAACGCGCGGCATCCGGCCGATTCATCGCGTCGGGCACGTGATCGTCTGTGGTGCGGGCAACGTCGGTTCGCTCGTCATCGAGTACCTTCGCGAACTCGGCGAAGACGTCGTCGTCGTCGAGAAAAACCCGGACGCAATTTTGATCGAGCTCGCGCGCGACCGGAAAGTCGATCTGCTGACGGGCGACGCGACGAATGACGAAACGATCATGTTCTGCAATCCCGAACACGCGAAAGCGCTCGTCGGCGTGACGAACTCCGACACGTCGAATCTCGAAGTCGCGCTCGGCGCGCGTACGCGAACGCGCGAACGCGGCGGCCGCGATATGCATACCGTATTGCGCATCGACGACCTCGCTTTCGGTGCCTCGATAAAACGGCACTTCGCCATCGACTCGTTCTCGACAACGGAGCTGACCGCGCCGACGATCGCCGGGCTCGCGCGCTTCGAAAGTACGCGCGGCCGGTTCGCGATCTTTCCGAATTGCGAATTCACGCGTACGTTTCAGCTCGCCGAACGCTTTCAAGGGCCCGAAAACTCCCCGCCGCCCGCCCCGCCGGAGCGGCCGGGATACAAAGTACGCTGGGTCCCGCTCTACGTCTGGCGCGAACAAGGGCCCGGCAAGGGGGTTGCGGTCCCGGTACACAAGTTTGAAAGAGACGTACGTCCAGGGGACCGCCTCTTGTTTATGGTCCCGCTGGACCAGTTTACGCAGTAATTGGGAGATACACGTGTTAGCTGAAGGTGATACATTGCCGAAGCTGACGTTGCTCGATGATGAGGGGAATCGTGTTTCGACGCACGATCTTCTCGGCAAGGGCGATCTGGTGTTGTGGTTCTATCCGAAAGACGACACACCAGGTTGAACCAGCGAGGGCACGCAGTTTACCGATCTGTCTGCCGAATTCAAAAAGAAGAAGGCGACGATCGTGGGCGTTAGCCGCGATTCGGTCGAATCGCACCAAAAGTTCAAAAAGAAGTTCGGGTTCCCATTCATGTTGCTCGCAGATACGGATTCGAAACTGTGCGACGCAATGGGAGTCATCGTAGAGAAGAACATGTACGGGAAGATGACCAAAGGAGTGGCCCGTTCCACGTTCTTGATCGATTCGAAGGGCACGATCGTCAAGGTCTGGCCGAAGGTCAAGGTCGATGGACACGGTGAGGAGGTTCTCGCATCGCTACCGTAATGGCGGCGTCGATGCGCGTTCGTGTCGTGGGATCGAGCGCATCGGTCCCACGACCCGGTCGTGCCTGCAGCTGCCATTTGATCCGCACGCGCGAGGCGAACGTGCTCCTCGATATGGGTTCGGGCGCGCTTGCCAATCTGCGCGAGGTGATGGATTACCCCGACCTCGACGCGATCGTGATCTCGCATATGCACGCTGATCACTTTCTCGATTTGATCCCGCTGCGCTACGGCTTGAAGTATGGCCCGCTGCTGCGCGACGGCCGGATGCCGCTCTGGCTGCCGCCGGGCGGTGAAGCGCAGCTGCGCGCGCTCGCAGCGACGTTTCACCCCGAAGGCTCGAACGATTTTCTCGACGAGGTATTCGAGGTTTCCGAGTACGATCCGAACGGCGAACTCTACGTCGGCAATCTCGCCATCAGTTTTGCCAAAACCGTCCACTACATCGACGCGTTCGCGATCCGCGTGGAACGTGACGGCGCAAGCGTCTGCTATTCGAGCGACACTGCGCCGTGCGAGGCCGTCGAAGAACTCGCGCACGGCTGCAATCTGTTTCTCTGCGAAGCCGCGCTCGGTCTGTCGAACGAGGCCGGCCCGATTCGCGGTCATCTCTCCGCCGTTGAAGCCGGCGAAATGGCGCAACGCGCCGGCGCGCGCCGTCTCGTCTTGACCCACTACGGCACCGAATTCGCCCCCGGCGAACTCGAAGACGCCGCCCGCAGCGTCTACCACGGCCCCTGCGCCATCGCCGACGACGGAACCGAACTGACGATCTAGCCCCGCCGTGTCATCCTGAACGGAGCGCAGCGCAGTTGAAGGATCGCCTCAATTCAAAAGCCCGCATGTAATGATGCGCGCTTTTTGTGCGTAACGATCCTTCGACTCCGCGCCTTCGGCGCTGCGCTCAGGACGACACGGGGCGGCTAGTTTTCTGTTTTTGCTTGACCGCGCGGGAGCGAGAACTGGATTAGCGCGCGTATTGGTGCGAGACCGCGGCTGACGACTGCGCACGGCGTTACGCGCAGGCCCAGTTCTTCCAACCGTGCTTTCGCGGCGAGAAGCTCGCGGCCGGACGTCACGACGTCTTCCAGCAGCAAGACGTGTTGCCCGGGTTCGAATGGGCCTTCGACGTACTCGTTGGCGAAGGCGCCGTAAGCTTTCGGGCTTTTTCGGACGGCGATCATCGGGATGCCCGAGAGCTGCGAAACGGCGGTGGCAATCACGACGCCGCCGAGTTCTGTGCCGGCGATGAGATCGGGATTGACGTCCGTAAGCAGCGGAACGAACATGCGCGCGATGCGGCGCAACACGTGCGGATCGGAAAAGAGGCGGAATTTATCGATGTAGTAATCGCTGCGCACGCCGCCCGAGAGGATGTATTCGCCTCGGGTGAGCGCGCGCTCCACGATCATCTTTTTGAGCCAGATGAGTTCCGGAAGCGGACCTGTCGGTTGACCGGGGTGACCTAGATGCTCCATTGATACGCGTTCCACGACTCCACGACGGGATTGGGATCGAAGTTTTTAAGGTCCGGGTTGATCGCTTCCGCTTGCCGTCGGTACCAGAAGTAGATTTGCGGAGCGTCCGTAGCTTGCAACTGTTGAATCTGCGCATAGGCCTTCTTACGCGTGGCCTGATCGTAGTTCGTCAGCGCTTGCGCCTGCGCGGCATCCATTTTCGCCGAGCAGTACCGCGAGTAATTGTATCCACCGGGGGGCTTATTCTTGCACATCAGCTGGGACGAATCATCCGGGTCGACCCCGGCAAACCAGCCCGCCAATCCGAGATCGAACTTGCCTGATTGAAGAATGCCGAGCGGCGCCGGAGCGAATAGTGTGGCGCCGTCAAAGTACTTGATCTGGACGTCGATGCCCGCTTGGTGCAAGTCGTTTTGGATGAGCACGGAGGCTTTTCGCCGGGTGACGTTGCTCACGTTCGTGACGAGAAGAAGCGAAAGTCTTTGCCCGTTTTTCGTCATGATATGGTCGGCGCCGAGCGCGTACCCTGCGGACTCCAGGAGCGCCTTGGCCTTCTGAACGTCGTGGGGGAACATCGTGACGTTCGGGTTGTACGCCCACATCCAATTCGGAATGTCTTCCGTCGCGATCGTTTGCTGACCGAATGTGAGCGTGTCGAGCATTCCCTTCTTGTCGATCGCATACTTGATCGCCTGACGGACGCGAACGTCGTCGAGCGGAGGATGCGACGTGTTGAGCTGCATGTACTCGTACCCGTTCACGTCGTTGTACCGCGTGGCAACGTCGGGCATCGTTTTGAGCGCGGGATAGGTCGAGTATGACGGCTGGAACATCCAGTCGATCTCATGCGTCCGAAGGAGATTGAGCGACGTGTTTTCGTCGGGGACGATGCGGATCGTGATTTGCTTCATACCCGGCGTGCCTTGGAAGTACTTCGGATTGGCAACGAGTGTAATGTGGTCGCCTTTGACCCATTCGGCGAGTTTGTACGGTCCCGAACCGATCGGCTCGTTGTTGAACGGAATCTGATTCACGTTCGGGTACTTCGCGAGAATGTGCGCCGGTGCGACATCGACGGGACTGTCGCTCGGACCGAAAAATTCGCTCACGATCGGCGCAAATTTTTCTTTGAGATGGACGACGACCGTCGTATCGTTGGGCGTGTCGACGGACGATACTTCATCGAAACCGTGACGCGAAACGACGTTGTTGTTGTCGTTCATCATTGCTTGCCACGAGAACTTGACGTCCTTGCTCGTGAGCGGCGCGCCGTCACTCCAGGTCACGCCGTTTCTCAGATGATACGTGACCGTTAAGCCGTCTTTGCTGATACCGCCGTTTTCGGTGGTCGGAACCGTTGTCGCGAGGATGGGTACCAAATTGCCTTTAGGATCGGCGCTGATGAGCGGATCGAAGATGAGCTCGTCGACCATCCCGTCCGTGGTATTAGATGCCAGCAGCGTATTGAGATTCTTCGGTTCGCTTTGAATCGCGACCCGGAGAATGCCCGGCTTCGTCCATGAGTGCTCGCCGCCGCCTGCGGTCGTAGAAACCTTTGAACAGCCGGAAACGAGCGCGGCTAGAGCCGCGAAAGCAAGGAGTCTTTTCACCCCCTCTTTTTAGCGGCTCGTTAGACGGCGGCCTTCGGTCCCACCCGATTTCCTGGAACCGGGTCGTAGCGTTCGTGGCGGGCGCTGTACGTGCCCAAGCCTTGCGTGGCCGTGCGCAACTCGGTGATGTAGCGCGAAAGTTCGACCTGCGGTACGTCCGCTTCCACGACGTCGAAGCCGGTGCGATCGGCGGGATTCATGCCAAGAATCTGTCCGCGCTTTCCGGTGAGCTGCTGGATGACCGTCGACGTGTATGCCGTGGGCACCGTCACCGTCACGCGTGAGACGGGCTCGAGGACGACCGGATGGCACTTCGGCAGTGCGTCGCGAACGCCCATGCCGGCGGCTGTTTTGAACGACTGTTCGCTCGAATCGACGTCGTGATATTGACCGTCGTAGAGCGTCACGTGAATGTCCGTCACCGGATATCCGCTCGGCCCGTGCATCAGCGCCTCGCGGACGCCCTTCTCGACGGCCGGAATGAATTGTCTAGGAACGACGCCGCCGACGATTTTCTCGTCGAATGTGACGCCGTTGCCGCGTTCGCGCGGCTCGAAGCGCAGCCATACGTCGCCGAATTGCCCGTGACCGCCCGTTTGGTGCTTGTATCGCGAGTGAAGCTCCGTCCCGCTCGTGATGGTCTCTTGGTACGGAATTTGAGGCGCGGCCATATCCACTTCGACTTTATATTTGCGCGCGAGACGTTCGACGGCGATCGTCACGTGTTGTTCGCCGCTGCCGAGCAACAGAAACTCGTTCGTGATATCGGCGCGAGCCAAGCGCAGCGCGGGATCTTCATCGACGATGCGCGCGAGCATCTGAAAGATCTTCGCTTCGTCGATGCGCTCTTTCGGTTTGATCGCCATCGCGAAGCACGGCTCCGAGAGCGGCACGCGCGGAAGAAGAACTTTGTGTCCGTTGCTCGTGAGCGTATCGCCGGTCTTTACCGGCTCCAATCGTGCGATTGCAACAATCGACCCGGGACCGGCTTCGGTAATTGCTTCTTGCTTTTTCCCTTGCAAACGATAGAGACCGCCCGAGCGGACCTTTTCGTCATTTGCCGAGATGTCGGTCAGTGTTGCATCGGATTTGATCGTGCCGGAAAGCACGCGCACGACGGAAAGTTTGCCGGATTGCGGGTGAATCATCGTCTTGATCACACGCGCGACGACCGGACCGCCTGGATCCGGCGGGATGGTACGCCCTTCGGCATCGACCTGCTGCGCTTGGGCGGGGGATGGGAACCATTTTTCCATCGCGCGCACCAGCGCGCCCAATCCCGCGCCGGTTGCTGCCGATGCGACGAGCACCGGTACGATTTGATCGTGCGCGCATTCATCGCAGAGATCGCGTGCGACCTCGTCATACGGCGGTTCGACGCCTTCGAGTAGTTCTTCCATGAGATGGTCGTCGAAGTCGGCCATTGCTTCGAGGAGTTCCGTGTGCGCGCTCTTGACGCGATCGAGAATCTCGCCGGGAACGGCGGAGCCGGTTTCGCCGTCGCCGGAAAACGCGTGCGCTTGCATGTCGGCGAGATCGACGTACCCCGCGAATCCGCTCGATTTATCGTTCGCTTTTGATTTATCGACGATCGGCCACTGCTCGGCGACGACGTGCCGGCCGTACAGCGCCTGCAGTGCTTCGAGTGTTCCCTCGAAATCCGCGCCGGGCCGGTCCATCTTGTTGATGACGAAACAGTGCGGCGTCTTTCGGGTTTCGAGATAGTCCACGAGCGTTTGCGTGTGCGAAGCGCGCGACGGATCGGCATCGACGACGATGACGGCTGCATCGACGCCGGCGAGTACCAGCTTCGTCTCTTCGAAGAAGTCGATGAAGCCCGGACAATCGACGATTGTTACGTCGATCGGTCCGCACCCGCAATGCGCAAATCCGACGGTAGTCGATTGCGCGTGCGAGACGTCCTCGGGTTCGTGATCGGTGACGGTGGTGCCGTCGGCAATCGAACCGCGACGGCTAATCGCGCCGCATTGCGCGAGCACAGCCTCCACGAGAGTGGTTTTGCCCGCATGATGCGGGCCCACAAAAGCGATATTGCGTTGGCGATCGATGTCATTCGCCACAGCTACCACTCTCCTTACGGGGAGCCTGAGCTCCTCAACGTTTCTTAGTTGTAGATTTTTTCTTCGTCGTCCCTTTGCTAGACGGCTTCGATGACTTTTTCACCGACTTTGCGGTCGATGCAGATTTTTTCGCGACGGTTTTCTTTGCGGTTGTTTTTGCCGCGGGTTTCGCCGCACTCTTTTTCGCTTTAACGGCTGGCTTCGCGGCGAGCTTCTTCGGTGCCGCTTTCTTGCTTGTCGCTTTCTTTGCAGCAGGCGCAGCTTTCTTCGCTGCAACCTTCTTTGCGGGCGCGGCCTTCTTCGCGCTCACTTTCTTAGCGGGCGCAGCTTTCGTCGCGTTGGATGTTTTCTTTGCCGCGGGTTTCTTTTCGGCGGGCGCCTTCTTCTCGGCAACGGCCTTCTTTACGGGCGCAGCCGGCGGTTTTACCGTACTCTTCGTGTCCTTCGCTTTCGCTGAGGACGCCGCTGATTCGGCGCTGCGTTTTGACGACGATGACGATGCTTTTGCCGGCTCCTCCTCGACAGCGGCGGGTTTCTTCGTCGTGCGCGCAGGACTGCTTGCGCGCTTCTTCGGACCAACGTCACGCGACGTCTTAGAAGCCGCCGGTTCTCGCGGAGCTTTTTCCGGCGGACGTTCCGGTTCTTCCGGAAGTCCGAGTTCCGCGCGGCCTAAACCGCTGATGCTGCTTCCCGGTTGCACCGGTTCGGGAGCGCGCTGCTGCGCCTCCAAATGCTCGCGGGTTGCGCGAAGAACGACGCGCGCAAGACGTCCGTTGACGGGGAACACGACCTCATTGATATCGCAGTCGTCGAGCATCTGCAGTACCGCGTCGAACGCACCGCCCTGATCTTTCGGGCTATGCGCGCCCGAGCCGATCGCGATACCGACGCCTTTTTCTTTCGCCTTACGCATCAAACGTTTGTTGGCGTCGATGTACTTCTGGCGATCCTCATCGGGAATTTCACGATACAGCGGACGCGTGTTGATCTCGACCGCCATCCCGCGTGCCGCAGCCGCATCGAGCATGCGGTCTTCGTACGCTTGCAGCTTTGCGTCGTCGGGCCAGTGGCCGAAAATCGCCGGCCGGTAGAAATGTCCGACGACATGTCCGGGAAGTTTTTCGACGTCGTCCACCAGCCGTTCGACGTAGAGTTCCCACGTACGCTCGACGCCGACGTGATCCCAAAGATACGCAAATTCCGGATTATCGAACGGCCATTGGAAATCTGCGCCCTTTTCCGGATGATCGATAGATAAGAAATGGACCGAGCGAATAATTCCGTCCGGCCGCATTGCGTCGACGATATTCTGCGCGTCGGGTCTCGCGCGCGGATCGTTGTCGACCTCCGCGCCGATCGAGAAACGCATGCCTTTACGCAGTCCTTCGCTCACGACGGAAGCATGCGCGACGTCGACGCCGGCCGTTTCAGCGGCACCATATAAATCGCCCGCGTGCGCGAGTTTTAACGCGCGGCGTACGGTATGCACTGCGCCGGGATCTTCGAACGTCAAATAGTTGACGTGATCGCTCACCATCAAATACCGGGGTGAGCTGCGGCGGCACGCATGATAAAACCAAAGGAACAACATGCGCGGTGAATACGCGATTGGACGTTCCTCGGCAAAAGGACGGTGTTCGCCCTTTGCGTGACCGTGAATGTCGGGGATGGCCCCAAGCCGTGCGTCGCTCAGCGTTCTACTTCCTTTACACCGCGGGGAATCCACGTGGACTTACCCTGGGCGCGCGCTTTCGTCGCCTCGGGCGTCCGTTGTTCGACCCACGGCACGATCGTTTCAATGAGAATTTCGACGCCCTTTTTCATCAGTTCCAGGGTCATCGAGGGGTTGGATTCACTTCCCGCCGCAATCGCTTGCGCGGGAAGATAGGGGAGGTGGACGACGCCCGCGACTACGGGCGGTGACGCGTGTTCCGTCAACCCGAGAATCTCGTAGAGCGCTTGATTTCCGATAAACGTGCCCGCCGAATTCGAGACGTACCCGGGGACGCCGTTGGCCGTCCACGCTTCGATGATGCGGTCGAACGGGAGATTGGACAGGCGCGCGTCTGCGCCTCCGCGTGAGACCACGTCCGCCTTGCGCATAACACCGACGTTGTCGGGGTATTCGAAATCGAGAACGTTGACCGCGACCCGTTCCATCGAGAGCGCCGTGCGTCCGCCGAATTGCGAGAGCGCGATCACGACATCGGGATCGTCCTCGACCAAGGCGCGCTCGAAGCGCTCGCGGACGTTCCGCGTTTCGACCGGAATGATACGAACGGCGACCGTGCGGCCAGCCAGCGTACGCCCTTCCAGACTACGCGCGACCATCTCGCCGGGATTGATTTTGTCACCGCCAAACGGTTCGAAGCCGGCGATGAGGACACGTCTTGCCACCTTCGTAATGTTTTACGAGGTGACCGTACCTAACCTCTGTAGCCTTCCAGTTTGAGGAGGCGAGCCTTCATTTCCAACCCGTAACCGTAATTGTGGAGGTCGCCCTGCGAGTCCACGACCCGATGGCACGGGAAGAGCAGCGCCAGAGGATTGCGCGCCATGACTTGTCCGACCGCGCGTGCGGCACGGGGACGCCCGATTTGCGAAGCGACCCACGAATACGAACGCACTTCCCCCGGCGGAATCATCGCTGCGGCGCGTAATGCCGCCTGTTCGAACGGCGTGAGATCCTCGATATCGACGACCGTGTCGTCAACGCGCCACGTTGTAAAGAATTGGTCGAGCGTCTGACGAAGCCAAAGCGGCGCCTCGCCGGAAACGACCGGACGGCGTAGCCGCACTTCGATGCGGGAGCGCACACCTTCGAACGGTTCGCCTGTGTCGACGCCGACATAGGCGATGCGGCTTTCTTTGAAGCCGACGTAGAGTTTCCCAATCGGCGTTTGCACCGACGTGAGGACGATCGGCGTTGCGCGATCTTTACGACGGATCGATGCAATGTGCTCGACGACTTTTTTCGCGAGATCGCACGATGGAGCCGGCTGCGGTAACGACTCGAGGGAATACGCGATACCTTCGTACTCTTCATAGAGTTGTTGGCATGGCGGACAGGCCTCGAGATGAGCGGTTACGGCTTCTTTGACGGAGGCCGTGCATGCGCCGCGTACCTCGTCCCACAGTTCGTCGACTTCACGACAGCGCATGAAGAGGGGCTCCTTCGGGGGCAATTCGTCCGATCTGCGGGCCCAGAATCCGGCGCAGAATACGAACCGCGCGATGTACGTGGGATTTAACCGTTCCGATCGGTTGGTGAAGAATTTCCGCGATCTCCGGATGGCTGCGGCCTTCGATGAATCGTAAGGTAGCCGCCGCACGAAGGTGCATTGGAAGTTGAAGCAGCGCTTTTTCGACCAGCGCTACCTCGGCGTTCTGCTCGACGATCGTCTCCGGACGCGGCGGACCTTCGTTCGACTCGCGCAGAAGTGCGTCGGGGTCGGCAAGTGCATCCAATGCGACATTTGCCGGACGCTTGCTGCGCAGCCGGTTCCGCGTGACGTTCAGGGTGATCGTGTAGAGCCAGGGTTGAAGGCGCAGCTCGCTGCGTTGCTCCAGCGACATCTTTCCCAGCGCCCGGTAGGCACGGACAAACGCGTCCTGCACGATTTCCTCGGCATCTTCGCGATTGCCGGTCATGCGCAGGGCGAAGCCGTACAGGCGGCGCTGATAGTCATCGACGATGTGGTCGAACGTGTCGACGCTAGGCACCGCTTCGCCCGCCTTCCGGGCGGACGGCGGTTGTGGCGGTTGCTGGACCGCTGGTGGCACAAATACTCCCGTGTGGAGCAATGGTGCGAGCGCGCTCATACCTCACACCAAACAACTCCCGGCTCGCGCGTGGTTTCACACGCCGCTAAAAGGTTCTTGCTTCTGCTGTACCCACCCGCGCCCCGGGATGTTTCCGCATGGATTTGCGCTGAACGCGAAAACCCGGGAGGGGGTCCTTGAGCGCGCCCGAGAATCCCGGACTATGGTACACGAAGTGCCGCACGCACCATCTCGAGGAACCGCCGGTCGCAGCGCGCGACGCGGCGGTTTTTGTTTAACGGCACACGTAATAAAGACGAGGACCGCCGATGCAGCAGGTGATCGAACCAACGGAAATTTCATTCGACGCGTACACGATGTGCAGTTTCTTACCGGATCTCGATTCGGGCCGGGCAATACCGCTCGTGCTTATCGGGTACCGTCGCAGTCAAGATCCGTGGTTCGTCTGGCTTGTTCCGAAA
Organism: Vulcanimicrobiota bacterium; assembly: GCA_019232905.1. Lineage (GTDB taxonomy): Bacteria > Vulcanimicrobiota > Vulcanimicrobiia > Vulcanimicrobiales > Vulcanimicrobiaceae > JAMXLG01. The sequence goes on along the minus strand of JAFANA010000103.1, from coordinate 16,563 downwards.
GAGGGCATTAGCGCTGCAGGCTTGACCGACGACCCGTACTACACGAAAGTGCTGCACGATCCGCACACATACTTCAGTAAGAAACTTTCAAAGTATGTCGAGGAGACCGGGTCGGTGAAGCGCGGCATTGAAATGCTCATCGACTGTCACCAAAATCACCTGGCATTTACACCGCTCACGCAATTGAGCGAAATGCCGTTCCGGCACCCGCTGGAAGTCCAACTGGTGGGCGCAGTTTAGACTCTTGTCATCCTGATCCGTTCGACTCGCTTCGCTCGCTCAGGACTAAAGGCTCAAAGGTTTTACTGCTTAGCTTCTGACCAACTGACACCGCCTTCGCCCGCGCGTATCATCCGATGATAGATGATGCGCACGGGAACGGCGGTGCCGTCATTTATGAGCTTGCCTTGGATGGTCAACGTCGCATCGAGGGCGACGAGCATCGAATCGCGCTGCGAGTAGTACGCCGTCCCGTCCATGCGGATCGAGCCGTTGAGGCTATCTTCGGGATGCTGCGGAAGCGAGCCGGTCATCGGCCCCTGCGCACTGAAACGCACGCCGGTCGACGCCACGTTTTGGATCCGTCCCAAGCCGGCCGGACGCAGGTAGCCATGGAGACGCGCGCCGCCGAGCGGCGAGGTTGCTTCGAACGGAACCGAGCCTTTCAGGCGCTGCAGATCGCGCATCGTCGTCGGATCGAGCTGAATCGCAAACGGCTGGTTGAGAATCGTCAGGAAGTCCGGATCCTCGTCGACGCGGTCTTGGAAACTGCCGTCGCGCGCCATCTGCTGAACGAACCGCGCGTGCGCCGTCGATTTGCCCGAATCGTCCGTGCGCGTGTACGTAGCCTCGGCCACAAAGCGCGCGCCGTTCCCGTCACGCGCGACCGAGAGATGTTGCGTCCCGGTGTACGCGATCTTCGTTTCTGGAACGGCGTCGCCGATGCGATAGACGTCTTGGCCCGTTACGCCGTAGGTTTCATCGGCTCGCGCGCATGCCAGTGCTGCGGCCAAAAGGACGGCCAAAAAGGCCAGTGCGCGTGCTCGGGCTCCCATCTCTCTCTATATCTAGCGTATCACTCGCCGCAAGTGCGTTTTGGTTCATACCCCGACGCATCAAAAAACGCCAGCACGATCAGCGCGTCCAGCGGTATTGAATACACTATACCCAATGGAACGTCGGTCCAAAACGACGTTACCGTTACATGATGTTGCGTGGATGAACTTGTTATCAGAGCGCTGACCGCGGTCGGAACGAATTGCATCGCGAACAACACGATTGCGCGCCACAACGTCGAGCCGCTCCACGATGTGCGAACGCTCGTGCCGATCGCACGTACGACCAAAAACCACCACTGCTCGCCGTCGACGACCACCGCAATCGCCTCCGAAAAAACGGTCGCCGCCGCAATCAGCAAGATCGGGATGGCGATAATGCGGTCGCCGAGATCGCCGCCTGATAGAATCTCGATGCCGGCAAAACTCACGAAGGTGACGATGAAGTCCACGATAACGACGGCCCAAAGCCGGTCGAGTACGCGCGTCCAGACTTGCGCGCTTGTGGCACCGTCGATATCGCCTTTCGCTTGCGCGGATACGATCGTCGTGAGTACCGCGTCGACGACGATGCCCGAGGTGAAGATGACCGCGGGTGCGTTCGTCTGGTGGTAAACGAACCATTGCACGGCAATCGCAATCGCGGCAAGTCCCGCGTATAAAAGCGCGTGACGAGCGACGTGAGAGAACGCGCTGCGTAGGACGGCTATGGGTGGAATTCGATGCCCGCGCCGCGGCGGCGTGTGATGAAGAAGCGGACGTCTGCGATTCTTTCGCAGACGACGACCGAGTCGCCGTCGGTGAAGTGGCGGCCGTTGATGTCGACGGTAAAGTCGCCGGCGGCTAGACCCGCGAGCGTGCGTTTCATACTGCGCTGGAATTTATCGTGCGGTGCACGAGCGCCGATCGCCTCGCGAACGGCGAGAGCGAGCAGTTCACGTACGCGCAACGGCGTCGCGAGCGCGAACGCAGCCGAGCCGCCGGAGGCGACGGCATGCAGATCGAGCGGCACGCGAACACGAATCACGCTCTATCTTTTGGCTTAACTTCGAGGAGCCGCCTGCATCGAGGGAGTACCGTAGGCAGTGATGTCCCAATTCGGGAACGTGCCCGCAGAGAGCATCGTCGACGCGGTCGAGAAGCACGTCGCAAAAATGGACGAGGGAGAACTTGCGTCGCTGTTGACCGCTGCGCTCTCCACGATGCCTGATGCTGCGCGCAGCGCGCTCGTTGCGTCGATCTTCAATGCATTTCGCGATCGCGGAGAGTCTTCGGAGGACGCCGCTGAAGGCGCGAACGCTTCACTGCACGATTTAGAATCCGGCGATGGCCGGGCGCTCGCCGCGTTAATCACGTACGCGCGAGAGAATGCGGGCGTCTTAAAAGAAGCGATGACGCGATACGCCGAGGAGCACGCCGAACAACTCGATGCGCTTCCGCGCCCGTTCGTCGACGCCGTCGCACAACGGTTATAGTTTTTCGTGTCCGACTATCGTCGCCGCAGACTCGAACCCAACGAACCCAAAGGCAACGGAGGATTGCCGATCTTTCCGTTGATCGTGCTCGTCGTATTTGCGGGATTACTGCTCGGGGGCGTTCTTGCAAAATTTCTGGGCAGCCGCGGCGGTGCCATTGCCGTTCCGTCATCGGCACCGGCGTTTACGCCGCTTCCAACCGAGGCCGCGAGCGCAACGCCGTTACCGACGCGCGTCGCAGTAGCCTCCCCGAGTCCGGAACCTTCGCCGTCAAAGACGCCGCATGAAACGCCGACACCGGCTGCGACTGCGACGCCGTCACCGAAGGCGACGGCAACCCCGCGTTCCGTTGCGAGCGCAACCGCCGCTGCGACTGCGACGCCTGCCGCAACGGCCACGCCGCTGGTCGTGAAGCCCTGGTCGGTCCAGAAGCCAAACACGGCAACTCCCCAACCGACCCCGACGCCGTCTCCGGCGCCTGCATTAATTACGGGCGCCGCAACCGCGGATCACGCGGCCGCGATCGTCCGCTCGTATTTAAACGCGCTTGCAAACGGTCAATCATCATTCGCAACCGGATATCTGCGCAGCGGACTTCCGACGGAAGATTTTATGAAGGGCGGCCACGTCACAAACGTGCAGGCCACCGACAACGGCGACGGCTCATTCTTCGTCACCGCCCAAATGACCGCACCCGCCGGCGTCTACACCGAAAACTTCAAAGTCGTCAACGGCCCCCAAGGCCTGCAAATCACGGATCACACCCCAAGCACGTCGCACGAATAGTGTCATCCTGAGCGCAGTCGTAGGATCGTAACGAACCAAAAGCCCGCCGAGAATGTTTCGGCGGGCTTTTGAATCGAGGCCATCCTTCAACTGCGCGCCTTCGGCGCTCCGTTCAGGATGACACGCTGGAGCACGTCGCATCCACGCGGTTAGACCTCCGCGCCTAAACCGGCTTCGGCGCGGACTTGGAGTTGGGTGAACATTTCTTCGGATTGTTTGTCGCGCGTGACGAGCGTTGCGGCGACGGCGGCGATGAAGGCGAGCGGAAGTGAGACGATCGCCGGATTGCGCAGCGGGAAGAGGGCGTGTTCGTGCAGTGAGTCGGGCCCGAGGGCGATGAGTCCGAGCGATGCGACGAGGCCCGTTACCATCGAACAGATCGCGGCGGTTCGCGTGAAGCGCCGCCAGGTCAGTGAAAGGAGCAATGCGGGAACGTTTGCGCTCGCGGCTACAGCGAACGCCAAGCCGAGTAACGCCGCCACGTTTGCGCCGCGCAGTTTTACGGCGAAGAAAATCGCGGCGATGCCGACGATAATCGCGGTCGTGCGCGCGACCAGCATGTACTCGTGTTCGGTCCCGGCTTTGTTCCGAACGAGCATGTACCAGATGTCGTGCGAGAATGCTGACGATGCGGCGATCATGAGGCCCGCGACCACGGCGAGAATGGTTGCAAAGATGACTGCAGCAACGAACGCGAAGAGCAGTTGGCCACCGACCGCGTTTGCGAGTGTCGGTGCGGTGACGTTGCTATCCGTGCGCGGAACGATATATCCGTACTTGGCGAGGTCGGCATTAAGCTGCGGCGCTTGCTGCGGATCGCGAAAGGCGATATAGCGGATCGCCTGCACGTCGCGCACTTGTTTTCCGATATGTTCGGGACCGACGATCGTCGCTGCACCGAGGCCGATCACGGACGTCATCAAATAAAAGACGCCGATCAGCGCCATCGCCCACCCGATCGAGGTGCGAGCCGCGGCGGCCGACGGAACCGTAAAGAACCGCATGAGAATGTGGGGTAAACCTGCGGTCCCGATCACGAGCGCCAGGGAGAGCGAGATGAGATCGAGTGCCCCGTACGGTCCGGTGAAAAAGTGCTCCGGCTGAAGAAGATTTATGGTCCCGCTATGGAGCGTTACGTTCGAACCTGCCGCGAACAGATGCGCAAACGAGAAATCAAAGTGCGCGAGCACGAGCAGCGAAAGCGCGAGGCCGGCGATCAGCAGCATTGCCGCCTTGAAGATCTGCACCCACGTCGTTGCCAGCATTCCCCCGAAGAGCACGTAGATCATCATGAGGATGCCGGTAAACACGATAGCGAGCGGCTCGTCAAAGCGCTGGATGAACAGATTGACGATCGATCCCGCGCCGACGAGTTGCGCGATCATGTAAAACAGCGTGATGGCGATCGTCGTCAGCGCTGCGATGGCGCGCACGCCCCGTCCGCCTAGGCGGAATCCAATGACGTCGGCGACTGTGTAGCGGCCGGCATTGCGCAGCGGCTCGGCCAGGAGAAACAATACGACGAGATACGCGACGAGCCAGCCGGCCGCATACAAGAACCCGTCAAAGCCGTAGAAAGCGATTAGTCCGGCGATCCCGAGAAACGACGCGCCCGACATGTAGTCGCCGGCGATTGCCCAGCCGTTTTGCACGCCGCTGATTTGATGGTTTGCGGTGTAGAAGCCGCGGCTCGACGTGCTTCGCCCAGCCGCCCAGTACGTAATGACCAGCGCGATCGCGACGAAGAGCGCGAACATCACGAGTGGTGCCGGAACGCTCACTCGGCAAACTCCTCACGCGCGCGCTCCACAAACTTTTCGGCCCGTTCGTCAAAGGCGCGAGCTTCGTGCATGTAGAGGGCGAGCAATACCCAGGCCATCACGAACTGCAACAGCGCAAATACCCAAGCTCGCGTCAGCGGACCGGCAATCGGTTGACGCATGTAGTCGGGCGCAAGCGCGATGCCGAGCGGAAGCGCAAAAAAGAAGGCGAGAGCAAAGATGACGGCCGGGATGGTGAAGCGGCGGCGCGCGCGTAACAGCGCTTGAAAGTCAGCGTCGGCGGCGAGCTCGTCCCATTCCCTTGCGGACAAATGGTGGTGCTGCATTCTCAGCCTGCTTCGCTAGCGTCGTAACCCGATTCCCGCACGCACGGCGTCGCCGATGAGCGCATCGACGGTCAACGCGGCTAGGAATACTCCGATTGCGATGATCGAAAAGTCCCGTCGCACGGGCCCGGAAACGGTCGCCACGAGCGCGAGCGCGACAAATGCGAAGATGAACCCGATGAAGCCACGCGCAATGCGATAGCGCGACCTCGACTGACCGATCAGATCCCAGAGAATAAGGGCAAACGCCGCGCATAGCGTTGCGGCGACGAGACGTGAGAATGCGTCGACGAAGAACGCAATCAGAGGGCGTTACTCTTCGTCGGGCCAGCCGGCGATCTCGCCGATGGCCGCGCTTTTGAGCACCCGCAGGCCCAGCGTCGCGCACTTCATCCGCGTCGGACTGATGCCGATGCCGACGTTTTCGAGCACGATGTCTTTGCCGAGTTTGGCGACGTCCTCGAGCTTCATGCCCTTCACCTCTTCGGTGAGCATCGATGCCGACGCCTGACTGATTGCGCACCCTTTGCCGGAGAAGCGCACCTCTTCCACGATCCCGCCGTCGTTGACGCGCAAGTCCATCCGAATGGTATCCCCGCAAAGCGGGTTCAAATCCTCAGCGGTAGCCGTTGCGCCTTCGAGCGTTCCAAAGTTCCTCGGATTCCGGTAATGATCGAGGATAAAATCGCGGTAGAAATCGTCCATTCGTTTAGAGTTTGAACACCTGCGCGGCTTTTTCGAGCCCGTCGACGAGCGCGTCGACATCCGCTCGCGTATTGTAAACGTAGAACGAGGCGCGAGCGGTTGCAGGCCAGCCCATCTTTTCCATCAACGGCATCGTGCAGTGATGTCCCGCGCGGACGCACACGCCTTCCGTGTCCAGGATCGATGCGAGGTCGTGCGCATGAATGTCCGCGAAGTTGAATGAGAGCACACCCGAGACGAGTTGCGGATCCTTCGGACCGTAGACTGCCAGTCCGCGGCGTTCGAGCGGCGCGAGCCGGTCGAGCGCATATCCGAGCAATTCTTGCTCGTGCGCCCGCACCCAATCCATACCGAGCGACTCGAGATACTCAACGGCGGCACCGAGGCCGATGGCATCGGCGATATTGCTCGTGCCCGCCTCGAACTTCCACGGCAGATCGTTGAACGAGGTATGCTCGTACTCGACCTTGCGGATCATGTCGCCACCCGCGAGGAACGGAGGCATAGCTTCCAGCAGCGCGCGTTTGCCGTACAGGACCCCGATGCCGGTCGGGCCGAGCATCTTGTGTCCGCTGAACGCGTAGAAGTCCACGTCGAGCGCTTTGACGTCTACCGGCAGATGCGGCACGCCTTGCGCGCCGTCGACGAGAACCGTGGCGCCTGCGGCATGGGCTTTCGGAACGATCAGCTCGAGCGGCGTAATTGTGCCGAGCGTGTTGCTGACGTGCGAAATGGCAAGCAACTTCACACCCTCGAGCAATGCGTCGAGATCGTCAAGCTGCAACACGCCGCGAGAATCCACCGGAATGAAGCGCAGCGTAGCGCCGGTTTTCTCGGCTAGCAACTGCCACGGAACGAGATTCGAGTGATGCTCGAGCTGCGAGGTCAGGATCACGTCGCTGCGACGGATGTTGTTCAAACCCCAGCTGTAGCCGACCAGATTGATCGCTTCGGTCGCGTTGCGAGTCCAGATCACTTCACGCGAATCCGCGTTAACGAATCTCGCAACCGTTTCGCGAGCCGCTTCGAACGCGTCGGTCGCGCGTGCTGCAATTTCGTAGACGCCTCGATGAATGTTGGCGTTATACTCGCTGTAGTACGTGACGAGTGCGTCGATCACGCTCTGCGGTTTCTGCGACGTCGCCGCCGAGTCGAGATAGACGAGCCGTTTTCCGCGCGAGGTCGGTTTCGCGAGGATTGGAAAATCGGTAATGATGCGTTCGACTTTGCGTTCGTCGAGAGAGATCATGCGGGTTCTACTTTCCGCTGCAGCGCTTCACGAAGCGTCTCACGCAGCGATTCGGACGGAAAACGTTCGATGACGGGTTCGAAGAAGCCGAGCGCGATCATCCGCTCGGCGGCCGCGCGATCGACGCCGCGGCTGGTCATATAGAAAATGGCGTCGTCGTCGAGCGCGCCGACGGTTGCGCCGTGAAAGGCTTTCACGTCATTCGCCGCAATTTCGAGCGCCGGAATCGAGTCGATGTGCGCGCGCTTCGAGAGCAGCAGCGCGTCGTCGCGCAGGCTCGCTTGCGTTTGCTGCGCGCGCGCCGCAATGCGAATGTTGCCGAGATAGCGTCCTTGACCGGCGCCGGTTGCGGCGGCTTTGACGACCGTTTCGGAGGTCGTTTCGCCCACGCGATGATCCACGGTGCTCACGATATCGACGTGCTGCGATCCGCCCGGGAAGAAGAGTGACGCGACGTGTGCTTCGATGCCCGGCTGTTCCGCTATGACCGCGATGTCCGCAACGCTCAGCGAGGCGCCGAGATCCGCCGTCGCCCAAGTGACGCGGGCATCGCGTCCGGGAAGCGCGGCGCGTGTAAAGAGGATGCGCGTGCTCTCGGATGCGAGTTGCGGTGCGGCATAGGTGACGTCGGCCGATTCGTCGGTGACGATCTCCGCGATGCCGCAGACGAACGAATCACCGTCGACGTCGAGATGCTCGACGACCGTCGCGCGAGCGCCACGTTCGGCGAATACGACCGTATGCGGGAAGATTGAGCTGCTGCCGGCACTACGATAGCGGATGACGACGGGATCGTCGGAGGCGCAGTCGCGCGGAATATACACGAACGCGCCGAGGTGCGTAAACGCGCGCGCGAGATGCGCGAATTTCATCGACGGCACAATGGCTTTGCCGAACGCGCGCTCGAGCAGCGCCGCGTGATCGCGCTGCGCCGTTTGCAGATCGCACGCAACGATGCGTCCCGCCGGCGCGTCGATTTCGACGGAGCCGCCGGGTGTGCCCGACGGCATCGGCACGTCGAGCGTTTCGAGATCGAACTTCCAGTAGCGGCTCGGCTTTTCGCGCCCGGTGCCTGTCGTGCGAAAGCGTTCGAGCGCGCTCGCTCGATCGCTCTCGAGCAGTTGGCTAGACAAGTGCGCGCGTCTCCTCGCGAATGACGTCGTAGCCTTCGCGCTCGATGCGGTGCGCGAGCTGGGCGTCACCGGTTTTCACGATACGGCCGTCGATCATGACGTGCACGACGTCGGGCTCGATGTGCTGCAAAATGCGCGGATAGTGCGTGATGATCAGGAAGCCCGTGTTTTTGCCCTCTTCGCTTGCGCGCAAGGCTTTTACGGATTCGCCCACGTCTTTGAGGGCGTCGACGTCGAGACCGGAATCGGTCTCGTCGAGAATGGCATACTTGGGCGCGAGCACCGCCATCTGCAGCATCTCGAGGCGCTTCTTTTCACCGCCCGAGAAGCCGTCGTTCAAATAGCGGCCGAGAAACGATGGATCCATGCCCAGAACGTCCATCTTCTCGAGCAGCAGCGCGCGGAATTTCGCCGGCGTTAATTCGCCGGGCCGCACCGCTTGCCGCGCGGCAAAGAGAAAATTCGGAACCTTGACGCCCGGAATCGCGGCGGGATATTGAAAGGAAAGAAAGAGGCCGGCGCGCGCCCGTTTGTCCGCGGGCAGTGCGAGCAGATCCTCATCGTCAAGCGTCGCGGTGCCGGCCGTCACGTCGTACTTCGGATGGCCCGTTAGCGAGAAAGCGAGCGTTGATTTGCCGCTGCCGTTCGGGCCCATGAGCGCATGGACTTTCCCGGGCTCAACCGTGAGGTCGATGCCTTTCAGAATTTCGTTGCCGTCGACGCTGCATTGCAGGCCGGAAATGCGGAGGCCCTGGTCGGACACGCGTGCTGCTCCTTGAGTAGTGACATGGATTCGCGCTACCGGCGCGAATCCGGGCGCCTGAGTAGCTTATAACCGGTAAGCCCAGAAAGTCAAGGATTTACTTTACTATCTCAGGTGGCCGTGATAGGATACCCACGAACGCCATGCAGGTCGACCGCTTTTTCCAGACCACCCGCGGCAAGATCGTCGCGGAACTCCGCCGGCGGGGCTCCGCCTCCGCCGCCGAACTCGCTGCCGTCTTTGGACTCTCTCCAAACGCGGTACGCCAGCAATTGGTCGTGCTCCAGCGCGACGCATTAGTGGAAGAAGCGTCGGTCCGGCGCGGCCCGACGAAGCCCACTCTCGAGTTTTCGCTGACGACCGAGGCCGACAAGCTTTTCCCGCAAGCCTATGACAAGATGCTCTCGGCCGTTTTGCGCGAGGTCAAAGATAAATACGGTGGGCCGGCGGTCGAGCAAATTTTCGATTCGATCGCGCGCCGCGCCGTAGACAAGGCAAAAGCCAAGGTGACGGCGACCGATGCCGAAAGCAGGGTTGCACAGCTGACCGAAGTGTTGCGCGACGGCGGCGTCGTGGCTGAATACAGTTTGATCGACGGCGGGTTCATGCTCGAGGAGCATAACTGTCCGTACTCGGGCGTAGCAAAGGATCACCCCGAGGTTTGTTCGGTTATCCATCACGTGCTCGATGAAACCATCGGCGGCGACCACGAACAAGTGGAATCACTGCGCGAGGGCGGAAAGAGCTGCAAGTTCGAACTCAAGGGAGTATAAGTTTTCGTGGATTTTGCCAAGTTTCAGCGTTTGGTCGAAGCTCGACCGGGCTTCCATACGATGGACGATCCGACCGCGAGCGGCGAGTATTTTAGCGACTCGTGCGGCGATATGTACAACTTCTTTCTGAGAGTCGGTCCCGGCGCAATCATCGAGGACATCTCGTACTTCACGACCGGCTGCGGTTTCGGCACCGCGACCTGCAGTCTCGTCGTCGAACTTGCCAAAGGCAAAACGATCGATGAGGCGAGCGCGATTACGAACGCCGATATCGAAGCGCAGCTGGCCGGCTACCCGGAAAAGAAAAAAGATTACCCGGAGCGCGCGCTCGAAGCACTGAAAGTTGCAATCGACGATTATCGCGCAAAAGTCGGCAAGGGTGAAGTACCTGATTTCGGCGCAATGACGGCGCCGGAACGTCGATCGGAACCCGTTGCGCAACCGCCGGCAGCGCCCGCGCAAGATGATGGGAAACTTCTCATCCGGCTCCACTGACGTTTCATTCCGATCCTCGCGAAGGATCGCAACCGGACGAAAGCTCGCATCCTATGATGCGGGCTTTGTTTTTGGGAAGAGGCGAGATATCGGGCGCAAACAACCGCTCAAAGCACCGGTTGGAGAAGTCGTAGTGCTATCCGAGGGTAGGCTGCTCTGAAGAGAAACCGTCTGTTCGCTTTCATTGCCGTATTCGTGGTGCTCTGCGCGCTGCGCATTGCCGCCGCGATCCGGTTTCCGGTCGCCGGTGATGAAGCGTATTACTGGGAATGGAGCAGGCGGCTCGCCTTCGGCTACATCGATCATCCTCCGATGGTCGCGTGGTTGATTGCGGCATTCACATTCGCTTCGCATAACGCCCTTTTATTGCGAGCCGGATTCCTTGTCTGCGGGCTGATCGCATCCGTCGCCGCGTGGGACTTCGTTCGCGTAGCGACCGGTTCGTCTCGTCGCGCGCTACTTGCCGCACTTGCGGTGAACCTCACGCCGCTCGGTCTTATCGCTTTTAATTTCGCAAGCCCCGACGGACCGTTTCTAGCAATGTGGATCGTGTCGCTTGCGTGCACGCTGCGCGCGCTTCGCGACGGGCAGCTCCGTTGGTGGATTTTCGCAGGCATGGCACTCGGTTTTGCCGGGCTTTCCCGAGTATTTGCGATTGCGCTCGTGCCGGGGATCCTGTGGATCGCGCTCGCCGGTAGCGACATGCGCCGTCGCAATTGGTTTGGAGTGACCGCGGCATCAATCGTGGCCCTCATCGTTGTTGCGCCGTACTTTGCATGGAATGCGCTGCACGGCTGGGCGGGCGTCGAGTTTGCGGTGATGGCTCGTCATCATTTCACCGGCATTTCGCTGCGGCGGTTTGTCGAAACTATCGTCGGTGCACTCGCCGTCGGCGGCTTATTCTTCGTGCCGTTAATGGTTCGAGCGCTTTTTATCGACGCCGGTGAACGCACGATCGGACCGCGGCTTCTAGCCTCGAGCGCCGCGCCGCTCGGGATTCTGCTGGTCGTTCTATCGTTGTTCGAGCCGGTCGAAGTGTACTGGTTCGCCGGCCCGATGCTTTCGATGCTCGTGCTTCCGTTTTCGGTGCGAATGCACTGGAGCGTGTTGCGCCGCTGGTTGCTCGCCGCATTTATGCCCTCGGCCGTCGTTGCGATCGGCGCGTTTCTTCTCGCGTGCGCGCCGCTTTCGCTCATCGTGCGCATCGCGTCGGCTCTGCCGCCGGGTGTGTCGACGGCGAGTGCGCTAGAAATTTATAGCGACAGCACGCTCGCGGCGACGCTGGCGGCGCGATATCCGCAATCCACGATATTTACCGATGAGTACGGGTTGTCGAGCCTGCTGGATTTTTACGGCGGCATTCCGCCGTACGTCATCGGATACAACAGCCAAGGCCGTGAAGCGCTGCGATGGCTCGCGGCCCCGAGCCCGACGCAAACGATCTATCTCGATCACATCGAGATTTCGCGCCGGCCCGATATGGTTCGTCTCCTCGACCTCGCGTGCGGTTCGGTCGAACGTATGCCGGGTGTCGTCGTGCGCGAAGGTGGACGAACGATCCATTCGTTCTCGCTCAGCCGCTGCCGGAAATTCGACGGTCATAGTCTCGCGATTTTGAATCAAACGCTCTGGCGCTAACGTCCGGCGAGCGCTTGGCTGAGCGCACTGGCAAAGTTGCGGCTTTCATAGGATTATGGAATCATGCAGCCGCTCACACGCGCCGGCTTCGCCATTATAACGATCCTCGCGTTTGCGTGCGGGCCGTTCGCGCTTGTTGGAGTTGCGCCTGCCGGACACCACACAACGCGCAATTCCCGAGTCACGGCAACCCTGCAGAACATTTACCGCCGCGCCTACGATGAAGCGTATAGCCGTCACGCGACGATCGAAGATGACGGAACGACGTTCGTTTCAACGGGCGACATCGACATGGAGTGGCTGCGCGACTCCAGCGCGACGATGACGCCCTATATCGGTCAAGCGGATTCCGATCCCTACGTACGCGGCATGCTGCGTGGCACCATTGCGCGTCAGGGCCGCTATATTCTGATCGATCCGTATGCCAATGCGTTTACCGAACATTATCGTGTCGACGAACGCAAATTCGAGATGGATTCGCTGCTGTACCCCGTCTGGTTTGCGTATCAATACTGGAAGGTGACCGGCGATCACACGATCTTCACGCCGCAACTGCAGCGGGCATTTTCAACCGTGGTCGCGACCCTGCGGACCGAACAGCGCCACACGCAACGCTCGCGTTATCGTCATCCCGAGCTCGGAAACAACGGGCGCGGAACGCCTACTGCATACACCGGCTTGGTGTGGACGGGATTTCGACCCTCCGACGACGTGGCGCGATACCACTTCAATATTCCGGACAATATGTTCGGCGTCGTCGTGTTGCAAGATCTCACGGAAATCGAAAAGGCGGTCTACCGCAGCAAGCACATGGCGTCAAATGCGTGGGGACTTTCGGTCCAGATTCATCGCGCGATCGAGCGGTACGGCGTCGTCATGGTTCCGGGCATCGGACGCATGTACGCCTACGAAATCGACGGATACGGCCACACGAGGTTGATGGATGACGCGAATATTCCGTCGCTCCTATCGATTCCATACTTCGGATATGCCGGCGCCCGCGACGTCGTCTATGAAGCGACGCGATCGTTTATCTTGTCGGGCCGTAATCCGTATTACTTTCAAGGAAAATTCGCGTCCGGAATCGGCAGCCCGCACACGCCGCGCGGGTATGTGTGGCCGCTGGCGCTCATCATGCAGATACTTACGTCAACCGATCAGGGCGAAGTGACGCGCGTGTTAGGATATCTCGCGGCCGCCGATGTGGGCGATCACCGCCTGCACGAGTCCTTCAATGCCGACTGGCCGGAGCAGTATACTCGTGACGACTTCGCCTGGCCGAATGCGCTCTTCGCGCAGATGATGATCACGCGAGGCGGGGGCCGACGCTAGCGCGCTGCCGGATCTCATAGCGTGTGGTCCGTTCGCCGGGAAGCGATTCGAAAAGCACGAGTTCGCGGACGTGCATCACGTGAGGCGATAGGTCGAGCAGCGGCAGCGCGCGTGCCGATCCGCCTTTGATTCGTGCAATTGTAACGTGCGCAACCGCATCTTCTTTGAAGTCGAATGAGAGCGCTCTGTACGCCTCGCGCAATCGTTGAGAAAGCGAGCGGTATGCCGCGCCTTGTTCGCGCGAACCGACGTAGGCGATGCGCGGTCGCCGTTCGTTCGGAAACGCGCCGACCCGGTCCCACGCGAGGTCGAACTCTTGAGTTGCGCCGGCAACATCGCTGAGTACGTCCTCGACGGCTGCGAGCTGGTCTTCGCGCACGTTTCCCAGGAATGCCAGCGTCACGTGAAGCTTTTCGGCCGCTTCGTACTTTGCTTCAAACGCTGCGTGTTGCAGACGGTTCGCAACGTCGACGCACATCGCGCGGGTCGCTTCGTCGAGTTCGATCCCCGCGAAGAGTCGCATTACTGAAGGTACGGGTTCGAAACGCGCTCGGTGCCGATCGTCGTGAACGCACCGTGTCCTGGAATCACCGGCGTCGCGTCGGGATAGTCCATGAGCTTGCGGCCGATCGAGTCGACGATGTCCTTCATCGACGTGCCGCCCAGGTCCCAACGTCCGATTGCGCCCGCAAAGAGCGTATCTCCGGTCACGAGGCGTAGATCGCGATTGTGACGCACGGCGAAGCAGACGCTGCCCGGCGTGTGTCCGGGCGTATGCAGCACTTCGAAATCGACGGAACCGACCGTCATGCGATCTCCGTCCGCGAGATCGCCGTCGAGCTGCACTACCGGCGGCATCTCGGGCAGACCGAACATGCGCGCGAGCGCCGGCTGCTGGTGGTAGATCGGAAGATCGGCCGGATGCAATAACGCTTGAGCGCTCGTACGCTCGCGCAATCCGCCGACGTCGGCGATGTGATCGAAATGAGCGTGCGTGTGAATCAGGTACTTGGCGCGCAATCCCTGACGCTTCAGGCGCTCCATTACGTCGGCGACGCCGTCCCCGCCGTCGATGACGATTGCTTCACGTGTCGTTTCGTCCGCGACGATCGTGCAGTTGCACGCCAAACGTCCCACGGGGAAGGTTTCGAAGATCATTCGACGCGCATTCCGAAATCGTGATAGCCCCCGTTGAAATAACCGAGGGGCGTTCCCGTCCGCGCGGCGCATCCGACGACGCGTCCGATGATGATCGAATGGGAGCCGGCATGATGCTCTTCGGCAACCTCGCAATCGAAGTGCCCGATCGTCCCCGGGATCACGGGCGCACCCGTCACGTCGACCTCGAAGGGCACGCCTTCGAATTGATGTTCCCGAATCTTGCCCGAGAATCGTTCGGCGAGCTCGCGTTGTCCGGCCGAAAGCAAATTAACGCAGAAGATGCGGGACGTTGCAATGTAGAGATAGCTGCGCGCTTCGCGGTTCACGCATATCAGCAGCAACGGCGGATCGACCGCGACGCTTGAAAATGCGTTGAGTGTCATACCGCGAGGTTCGCCTTCACGTAAACTCGTCACGACCGTGACGCCGGTCGGGTAGTGACGCATCACGGTTCTGAAAGCCGATGCGTCGACGGGAGGGCGATTCATTCGATGCGCGCGCCGATTCCCGTGCCGTCGCCGAGCGGAAGGATGGTTGCGTTGAGTTGCGGATGCGAAAGAAAGTACTCGTTGAAATCGCGCATCGCGGTGATCGTTTCGTCATCCGGATTCTCGCGCAGTACTTTACCGTCGAGCAGGCAGTTATCGATGACGACAATGCCGGAGCGCTTGAGCATCGGGATGACGAGATCGAGATAGTCGCGATACTGGCGCTTGTCGGCGTCGATGAAAACGATATCGAGATTTCGCTGTTGGAAATTTTCGAGTAGCTCGAGCGCATCTTGGTTGAAAGTCGTAATGTAATCGTCTTCACCGGCGCGTTTGAAATATGAAAGCGCGACGTCGGTCCGATTGCTATCCGTATCCATCGTCCAAATCTTGCCGATCGGCGGTTGCGCAAGGGCCATCCATAGCGTGGAATAGCCGTAGGCGGTACCGATTTCCAGGATACGGTTCGCCTGCATCATGTGCACGAGCACGGATAAGAAACGTCCGGTCTCGCGTGAGACGATGGGGATGCCGTCCTTGCGCCCGTGCTGTTCTAATTCCAGTAAGAGTGGATTCGGCGCAGGATGCACCGTCTCCAGATACCGCAACACGTCATCCATTTCCGACATGGTTAGCGGGGAACCCCCGCCGACCTCCTAGAAGGAACGCGACCCTATGACCCGGCGCCTTCGGTTATTTCCGCTCAACGCGGTGCTCTTTCCGGGAGCCGTGCTCAATCTCCATATTTTCGAACCACGCTACAAACAGTTGATCAACGAATGTCTCGAAAGCGGTGAAGGCTTCGGCGTTTCTTTGATCGCGGAAGGTTCGGAGGCGGGTGATCCAAACGTCATGCCGCATGACGTCGGGTCGGTTGCGGAAATCGTCGACGTGCAGCCGTTACCGTTCGGCCGCTATTTCATTTCGACGATCGGGCGCGAGCGTTTTCGCATCGAGCAGATCGTGAGCCGGGAGCCGTATCTCGTCGTCGAGGTTGAAACCGTGGAAGAAGACGATGCACCCGAGGACGACGAGGAAGTTGATGAATTGCTGCCGGCAGTGCGCGGGCTCTTCGATCAATATCTCGAAATGATCGTCGAGTTTTCCGGCCAAGAGACGTCCGTCGAACTCCCGATGGATGCGCAAGGTACGTCGTTCCTCATCGGCGATTCGCTGCAGGTAGCGGAAGCGGTGAAACAACGTCTGCTGGAACTCAGCGACACAAAATCCCGCTTGCGCGCCGAGCTCGATTTTCTCGAGCGCCTGCTCCCGCAACTGCGTCGTTTACTCGAACGGAGGCGCGACGAGCTGGAGCGCCGGGGCGATTCCGGCGAAGACGACAGCTTCAAAGCCGCGCAAGAAAAGTTTTTCGGTAAAGCGTTTTCGCTGAACTAGAAAAACGG
>JAFANA010000131.1 GCA_019232905.1 Vulcanimicrobiota bacterium | reverse complement strand
CCATCCCGGAGCGCCCATCACGCCGCCGCCCGGATGCGCGGCCGAACCGCACATATACAAGTTCTTGACCGGCGTCTTGTAGTTGGCGTATCCGGGTACCGGCCGGAACATATACAGGTTGTGGAACGGCATCGTTCCTTGGAAAATGTTTCCGCCGGTGAGACCGAACTTTTCCTCGATGTCGACCGGTGTGAGAATCTGCCGGTCCGTCACGGAGTCTTTGAAGCCCGGTGCGTGCTGCTCGATGATGTCGAAGCAGCGGTCGGCGAAACGATCGCGCATCTCTTGCGTCCACGGCCCGCTCTTCGGTTTGTACGGCGCGTACTGCACGAACATGGACATCAAATGCTTGCCGGCGGGCGCGACCGTCGAATCAAGCGACGAGGGCATGCAGCATTCCACGACCGGATCGCGCGAGGGTTCACCATACTTCGCATCGTCGTACGCGCGTTCGATGAAGTCTTGATCCGGAACGAAGTGCACCGTACCGTGATGTTGCGGTCCCGCCTCATGTCCCGGCAGCGCGGTGAAGCTCGGTAGACGGTCGATCGCGACGTTGATCTTCACCGACGCGCTCTCGTAGGTGATGCGCGAAACGGCTTCGCAGAAATCCGGCGGCAGCGTCTTCGGATCGAGGAACTTCTCGAACGTCAGATGCATGTCGACACCGCTTGCGACTTTCTTCGCGTGGAATTCGTCGCCGTTCGTGAGCGCCACACCGGTGACGCTGCCGTTCTTCGTGAGGATCTTTGCGACTTCGGCTTCCGTCCGGATCTCGACCCCGAGATCTTTCGCGGCACGTGCGAGCGATTGCGTCAACCCGCCCATGCCGCCGCGCATGTACGCCCACACGCCTTTCTTGCCGTTCGTCTCGCCCATGACGTGATGGAAGAGCACGTACGCCGTGCCGGGCATCGACGGCGCCATGAACGCGCCGATGATCGCGTCGGTCGCGATCGTGCCTTTCAACTCTTCGCTTTCGAACCAGCGATCGAGAATCGGACGAGCGGCCCCCGTGAGCATCTCAACCGCTTCTGCCATGGCCGGGCCGAGTTTCTGCATGCCGCGTCCGAGCTTGCCGACGGAAATGAGATCGCCGAGTCCCGGATGCAACACGTTCGGCGGGATTTGCGTCAGCGTCGGCTCGATAATCGAAGCAACGCGCTCGAGCATCGCTTCGTACTTCGGATACGATTCCGCGTCGCGTTTGCTGAACTTCGCGATCTCCGCGAGGTCGCTCTGCGGGTCGCGTCCGCGCATCATGTAGCGTCCGTCGAGGAACGGCGTAAAGGACGCGGGATTGCGTTCGATCGCTTCAAAGCCGTACGCTTTCAGATTCAGATCGCGAACGATTTCCGGACGAAACAAACTGTTCACGTACGCAGCGGTCGAGACTTTATATCCGGGAAACGTCTCTTCGCTCACACACGCGCCGCCGACGATGTACCGGCGTTCTAGTACCAGCACTTTCCATTTCGCGCGCGCGAGGTAACACGCGGTAACGAGACCGTTGTGTCCTCCGCCGATGATAATGGCGTCATAGGTGGTGGGCATGGACGATGGGGCCTTTCTATCGGTATTGTGCGTTTTGGGGGCTAGACCATGTACGTCTTTGGCGGTTCGGCCATCGACAAAATCGGACGCGCGAGCGTGAAGTCGCTAATATCACTCTGCGTCGTCCCGTCGAGCGCAAGTTCGGTCAAAATGCGGCCGATAACGGACGCGAATTTGAACGCGTGACCCGCGCCGATCGCCACGTGAACGTTCTTCGTGCCGGGAACGGTGTCGATGACGAAGTCGCGATCGGGCGTCAGCGTATAGAGGCACGTCTTGACGAGCTGCGGCGGCGAATCGAGCGCCGGAAGATGCGCGTGGAGGAAGCGCCGCACGCGTGCGGTGATCTCCGGATCTTCCTCGAAACCCCGCGTGTCGGGATCGGCCGCTTTACCGCCCGCGTCTTGCGTCACTTTGACGGCGCCGGCTTCTCCGAAGACGGGGAATCCGTAAAACGACGGATCGTCCATCCAAATCCAGACGGGAAATTCGCCGAATGCAAACGCCGATGCGTCGGCCGGACGAAAATACATCGCCTGTTCTTTGGTGACTTCAAGCGGAAGATGGAGGTTCGCGCCGGCGAGCATCGTGTTCGTCCACGGGCCGGCGCACACGATCAACTGCGACGTGCGATACGATGCATCTTGCGTATGAACGGTAATATCAGCGCCGCTGAGTTCGACGCGCTCGACGCGCACGTTCGACAGCAGGCGCGCACCGTGCACTTGCGCCATGCGCTGATGCGATGCCGTGGCGCGTTCCGCGGCGACGATTCCGCTGTCGGCTTGAAACAGACCCCACACGTCGTCGTCGATCGCAAACGCGGGGAACCGGCGGCGAATCTCCGTTGCGTCGAGCGTTTCGAATTCCACGCCGCTCGCGCGCATTGCATCGGCGTACCCATCAAGCGAAATCGCACCACCGCGCGGGCCAAGATCGAGTCCGCCGGTCTTGTAGACAATCCGCTCGCCTGAGTCGAGTTCAACCATCGCCCAGGATTCGTACGCGCGCTTGGCAAGTTCAACGTAATTCGGCGTGTGGTACGATAAACGGATGATGCGTGAGTGATCGTGCGATTCGCCGCGCGCATGACCGAGTTCGAACTGCTCGAGTCCAAGCACGCGCGCACCGCGGCGCGCGAGCCAATACGCGGCGCCGCTGCCGATTCCGCCGAGGCCAAGGACGATCGCATCGTAGCGCTCTCTCATGAGGGGTCCTCGCGCAGTGCGTTCTCGCCAAGATGCGTTGCGATATAGCGGCGGATATCCAGGCTCGCGTCTTCCATCGGCGCGTAGAAGCCATGATGGAAATAGCGCGAATGCATCCCGGCTTGCACGGCCTCACAGATACGCCAATCTTGGCGGTTGACGACGTCCCAAAAGTCGACGGCGTCGGTCGGATCGAACGAGGGCGCGGCCATCGCGTCGGGATGGAACAAAAACGTGCAAATGACTCGCGTGCGATCGACGTCGAGCGGTTGCACCTCGAAGGCCGCCACGTGATCCGCGCTCAGGCTCAAAAGAAAATTCGGGTAGATCAACTCGCCCTTGTGACGCGTGCGTTCATCGTCGTCAAGTCCCGGAAACGGCGCTCGCGCTGTCGTACCGGAAAAGGTGAACGTCGTCGCGCCGTCGCGGTGCGGAATCCCGCGCTCCCAGTCGAGGTTCGCGCCGCCGTGATCCTTAAATGCCGGGACGACGCGGCAGAGCTCGGGGTGCACGCCCGCACAGTGATAGCACTCGTTGTAGTTTTCGAGTAGCACTTTCCAATTTGCGCGAACGTCGTATTCGCGGACCGCGCCCGCGCGTAACTCCGCGAGCGGATAGCGCGCTAGACGCTGCGAAATTGGACCAAGCGCATCGGCGAGCGCTTCTTGCGCCGGCGGCAAGTGGACGAAGATGAAGCCGCCCCACTCCTCAACGGCTCCGCTTATCAGGTGACGTGATTCTTGCGCGAGTTGCTCCACCTCGACGAATGGCGCACTGATCAAGCAACCGTCGAGCGCATACGCCCAGGCATGATACGGGCAGCGAATCGCGCCGCGCGTCGATCCTTCCCCGCACAGCAGTCTGCTGCCGCGATGCTTGCAGAAATTGATATGGGCGTGCAAGCGTCCCTCGTCGCCGCGCACGAGAATCACGCTTTCGCCGCCGATGTCGGCGACACGGAAATCGCCCGGGGCCGGGAGCAACTCGGAGCGTCCGCAATAGACCCACTGTGCGCCGAAGATCGATCGTTGCTCGTGCGCGAAGAAGGCCGGATCCCAGTAGGCTCGGCGCGGAAGCGAAGGTTCGAGGCGGTTAAAGGTCCCGCTGGCCATTGGGCACCTCCCCGGAACATTCGACGCGAAGCTGCGCGCGCCGAATGGCGTTCGGTGAAACGGGATTACGAGCCGAAGGATAGCGCTCCTTCCGAACGAATTTCCGAACGTTATTCGGCGAGGAGGTCTGGCTGCATGACTACGTTCGTGAAAGCCGATGCCGCGGGCCAAAAAACGCTCGATGCGCATTGGTATCGATCGCCAGAAACGTTCGCTCTCGAACGCGAGCGCGTTTTCGCGCGCGAGTGGATCTGCGCCGGCCGAATGGAGCACTTGCAGCGTGCCGGCGATTTCTTTCTCGCCGAGATCGCACGCGAAAGTGTGATCGTCGTCAGAGATCAGCACGACGAAATCCGCGCCTTTTTCAACGTTTGCCGTCATCGCGGAACGCGCATCTGCGAGATGCAAAGCGGACATTTCACCGGCTCGATTCAGTGTCCGTATCACGCGTGGACCTACGCCCTCGATGGGCGCCTAAAAGTCGCGCGCAACATGGCCGACGTCGAAGGTTTTTCGGTCGATGACTATCCGCTGCACGCCGTGCGCGCGGCAACGTGGGAAGGGTTTATCTTCGTTTGTCTTTCTCCCGATACGCCGCCGTTCGAAACGGTGTTCGAACCGATAGCGCACCGGTTCAGGCGCTGGCATATCGCGGATCTGCGCACCGCTCGCACGATCCGGTACGATCTGCGGTGCAACTGGAAGTTGATCTTCCAAAACTACTCGGAGTGCTATCACTGTCCGCTCGTGCACCCGCAGCTCGACAAGCTCTCGCCTTCGGATTCCGGGCGAAACGATCTCTCCGAGGGGCGGTTTCTCGGCGGCTACTCGGAACTGCGCAATCACGGTGCCAGTTTGACGACGACAGGCGCTACGTCGCGGCCGCCGGTCGGCGAAGTGGACGGCGCGGATATCGATCGCGTGTACTATTACACGCTCTTTCCGTCGATGTTATTGAGCCTGCATCCCGATTACGTGATGGTGCATTACGCCAATCCGGTCGCGCCGGATCGTACGCTCGTCGATTGCGCGTGGCTGTTCGATCCGCAAACAATGTCGCGAGCGGATTTCGATCCGACCGACGCCGTTGAGTTTTGGGATATGACGAACCGGCAGGATTGGCATGTGAACGAACTGACGCAGAAGGGTATTGAGTCGCGCGCATACACGCCGGGCGTTTATGCAAATGCGGAGGGACTGCTGGCGGCGTTCGATCGCCACTATATGAGTACGATGTCTTGATGGTGGGCGCAATCGCGTTAGCGGCGCTCCTCGCAACGCCGGATTTTGCGTGGCGCAACGTGGGACCGGCCGGGGGCGGCGGACGCGTTGCGGCCGTGGCGGGGAGCGACGGCGATCCGCTTCTCTACTATTTCGGCGCTGCGGGCGGCGGCGTATTCAAGACGACCAACGGCGGCCTCACGTGGAAAGACGTGTGGCCGTCTTCGTCTGTCGGCGCGCTCGGCGCGCTCGCGATTGCGCCGTCGAATCCGAACGTCGTCTACGCCGGAACGGGTGAAGCAGCACCGCGCAATGATGCGTCGTACGGCGACGGAGTGTGGGTGACGACCGACGGTGCGAAGCACTGGTCGCATCGCGGGCTCGAAGATACCTACGCGATCGCGCGCATCGTCGTCGATCCGGACGACGCGCGGCGCGCGCTCGCCGGCGCACTCGGCGACCCGTACCGCGATTCCACTGGTCGGGGCGTGTATTTGACGACCGACGGCGGTCGAACGTGGCACCATACGCTCTATCCCGGGCCGCAAAGCGGAATTAGCGATCTCGCATTGGATTTCGCGCATCCGAACGTCGTGTATGCGGGCGTGTGGCAATTCCGTCGCCGGCCCTGGACGTTTACGAGCGGCGGTCCGGTCGACGGCATCTACAAATCGGCGGACTTCGGCCGCACGTGGCGCAAAGTGAGCGGCGGCGGATTGCCCGGCGCCACGATGGGACGCATTGGTATCGCGGTTGCGCCGAGCGATTCGCACCGCGTGTACGCACTGATTCAGTCGCGCGAAGGGTTGTTGTGGCGGTCGGACGATGCCGGCGCGCACTGGCGATTGATGTCGCGCGACACGCTCGTCGATCAGCGCCCGTTTTACATGAGCCGTCTCGAGGTCGATCCGTCGAATCGCGATCACGTCTTTTTCGCGTCGGAGAATTTGATCGAAACACGCGATGGCGGCCGGACGCTCATCGACGTGCATGACGCGGTGCATCAAGATCACCACGGATTTTGGATCTCGCGCGACGGCAAACGCGTCATCGAAGCCGACGACGGCG
This sequence comes from Vulcanimicrobiota bacterium, assembly GCA_019232905.1. GTDB lineage: Bacteria > Vulcanimicrobiota > Vulcanimicrobiia > Vulcanimicrobiales > Vulcanimicrobiaceae > JAMXLG01. Next base: position 6,830 of record JAFANA010000131.1, on the reverse strand, counting down.
GCGCGCCAATCTCCGTCGACGGCGGCCGCACCTGGGATTGGCGCTATAACGTCGTACTCGCGCAGATCTATCATCTCGGATACGACGATCAGCATCCATACACTATTTGCGGTGCGTTGCAGGACAACGACTCGTTTTGCGGACCGAATCTGTCGCTTAGCCCAATCGGTCTGCTCAACGCCGATTGGCGCGATGTTGCGAACAATTCCGACGGCGTGTGGGCGTGGCCGCAGCCCGGCCATCCGGAACTGATTTGGAACGACGGCGTCAACGAGCTGAACGGGCAGCTCGGCATTTATGATATGAAGTCGCGCCAGAATTACGACATCACGCCGGATGTTACGGACACGAACGGCCGCGCGCTCGCGGGATTGCCGTACCGGTTCAATTGGGAAGCGCCGATTGCGTTCTCCGCGCTCGAACCCGGCGCCGCGTTCTTCGGTGCGAACGTCGTATTCAAGACGGTCGACAGCGGAAGACGTTGGGCCGCAATCAGTCCCGATCTCACGCGCAACGATCCCGGGAAACAGCAACTCGCCGGCGGCCCGATCAACACCGATATCTCGGGCGCGGAATTCTACGACACGCTGCTCGATGTCGCGCCGTCACCAGTCGATGCGAACGTAATCTGGACGGGAAGTGACGACGGCGTCATTTCCGTGACGCGCGATGGGGGCTCGACGTGGAGCAACGTGTCGCCGCCGGGCATCGGGCCGTGGGGACGCGTCGAATGTGTTGAGCCTTCGCGCGTATCGGCGCAGCGCGCATACGCGGTAATCGACCGGCACGTCATGGGCGACCGGCGTCCGTACATCGTCGTCACGGAAGATTCCGGGCGCACGTGGCGCTCGATTTCGGCGTCGCTGCCGCAGGACGAAATGGCGCGCGTCGTTCGCGAGGATCCGGTGAACCCCGATGTACTCTATGCGGGATTGGAGCAGGGCGTGTGGTTCAGTCTCGATCGCGGCGCGCATTGGGGGTCGTTACGGTTGCAGATGCCGCCGGTCTCGATTCACGACTTGCGAATCCAGCCGCAGACGCACGATCTTCTTGCTGCCTCGCACGGGCGCGGCTTGTTTATTCTCGACGATCTTGCACCCATCGAGCAGCTCGCCCAAGCGCGCGCTGCGTCGCAGCCGACGCTGTTTCCGGTGCAGGATGCAACGTCGTGGCACTACTGGTGGACGTCGGCGTATCCCGACAACGATACCGGGTGCTGCGCACCGGCCGGAACGTTTTCGGCCGCCGATCCACCGTATGGCGCGTCGATTAGCTATTATCTGCCGCGCCAGCTTGCTCGTGCACCGGTGATAACGATCGAAGACCAATCGGGACGCATTGTCCGCACGCTGCGCGGAACGAATGAAGCCGGCATCAATCGCGTCGCATGGGGCCTCAGTGATACGCCGCCGGTCGCGTGGCATAACACCGGCGATTGGAACAAAGGACCGGACGATGGCCCGGCGGTGGTACCCGGACGCTATCGCGCCGTTTGGGCCGGAGACGGCATCTCGTTTCAACGCGATTTTGCCGTTGCACCCGACCCGCGCGCTACATGGTCGCAGGACGACTATGTCGCGCGTTATACATTCTTGAAACAATTGGACGACGAACTCTCGGAGATCGACGTTGCCCTCAATCGGCTCGACGCAATGCGCCCGCGCGCAACGGTCTCGCAGCGACGCGCGATCGACGCCGTGTACTTACAATTGACCTCCGGAGTTCGAAATGCAGAAGACGATCAGTGGATGCCCGATCGTCTCCGCGAGCGTGTGACCATTTTGCAGGGTACGCTCGCGCTCTCGCAAGGACCGCCGCTTCCGCCGCACCAGCGCGAAGCAGCCGCCATTCGCGCAGCGTTTGACCAAGCGATGCGCGCGTACCATGCACTGATGGAGGACCGCTCATGACCCTACGTCGTTGGTTCCACCGCGTATTTGCATCTCTGACCGTCGCTGTGTTTGCTCTTACCGCCGCGCCCGCCGCCGTATACGCGGGCACGACGGGCGCTCTCCGCGGAGTCGTTGTCGATCAATCCGGTGCGCCGGTTGCCGGCGTGCAAGTCACCGCGTCGAGTCCATCGGAACGTGCCACGTCGGTGACGGACGCGGGCGGACATTTTGCGTTTGTTTCGCTCGCTCCGGACGAGTACACGCTCGGCGCTGAAAAGGACGGATATGACCAGACCTCGTTCGCAGGCGTCGCCGTCTTTGCGGACGCGACGCAGGTCGTTACGTTGCACATTCAACGCTCCTTGAAAACGATCGCGCGTGTGACGTCGCAGTCCGCGGGCTCGCTCGTTCGCGCAGGCACGACGTCCGATGTTTATTCCGTTAACGCTGCGCAACAAGAACGCGCGAGCGTTCTCGGCGGCGGCGGGAACTTGAACAGTGCGTACTCGGCAATCGCGTCGGTCCCGGGCGCATACGTTCCGACGAACCAAGCGGGATACAACCAGGCAGTGCACGTCCGCGGCGGCGATGCAAGCGAAGTCGGATACGAGTTCGACGGCATCCCGGTCAATCGCGGCTTCGACAATTACCCTTCGGGCTCGGCGTCATCGCTCGGGCAAACAGAGCTGCAAGTCTACACCGGTGCCACACCGGCAAATGCCGAAGGCCAGGGTCTCGCCGGCTTCATCAATCAGGTAATTAAGACGGGCACGTACCCGGGATACGGCAGCTTTGACGGTACGCTCGGATCGCCGATGTTTTACCACAGTCTTAACGTTGAAGCCGGCGGCTCGAGTCCCGATCGTTTGTTCAGCTACTATGTCGGCGTCGGCGGATTCAATCAGGATCACCGCTACATCGACCAATTCAATGGTGAAGCGTACGCGAACAATTTCGGACCGCCGTTGGATCAATGTCCGGCGCCGGGTACCTCAGGTTACGTCCCGCCGGCTTCGTGTTTCACGAACGGCTCGCCCAATGTGAGCGCGCGCGGTGCCCCGGGCTACATTCTTGGGCCGATGCCTTTCGGGAACAATCCTTCGGGCATTCAAGATCGCACGGTCGTCGCGAACTTTCACGTCGGCATTCCGCATAAAAAGGGCGGCTTGAAGGACGACGTGCAGTTGCTTTTCGATAGCGACTCGCTGCAAACGCCGTTGTATGTGTCGGCCCTCGACGAAGGACTTTCAAACTTCCAGGGTTCGACGTATGCGCCGGGCACGACACCGTATTATCAGGACAGCTTCCAATATTCGGGTTCGCCGGGCACTCTGTTCACGGACGCCGACACGGGTCAAATCACACCGTATTTCTATCCGTCTTCACCTACGGGGCGGGCGATGTTCGCCAACATTCCGCTGAATACTCGGGACGTTCAATATAACAACCAGGAAATTGTCAAACTCCAATATCAGAAAAACTTCTCCGAAGATGCATTTCTGCGCATCTACGGATACACATATTATTCCGACTATGTCGCAACGGGCGCGGTCTCATCGTTCCAGCCCTTCACCGGACTCGATTCCGGTGACTACGAACTGAACTCGCATACACGCGGGTTGAGTGCCCTCTTCACGACGCAGCTCAACTCGCAACATCTGCTCTCGCTCGGCGGATCGTACGTGACTGCAACGTCCACTCGCATGAACAACTCTACGATGTTCAACGGACTAGGCTTCTCGGGCGACGCTGACAATTTTGCGGAACTTGTGAACCCGAACAGTTTGACGAATGGGACGTGTTATTCGATCTATCAACAGACGAATTCGGGTCCGGTTCTGCTTCCGGCGGGACCCGCGACGGCGACATCCTGTGGAACGGGGCATACCGTTGCAATCGCAAACCCGGCCACGTTCGCATCGCTTGCCTCGAGTTACGCGGGTGCTCCTACCAGCACCGAGGGAACCACGCTCGGTACTCCGGGCGATCTCTCGCAGGCGAATCTGAGCGCGTACACCTGCGGCGGCGCTCCGTGTTCGCTCTATACCGTAGAAAACGGATTCTCAGGAAAATACAACACCGTCAAGCCCAACTTTATCGGTGCTTCGCTCCAAGATGAATGGCGGCCGAACGATAAGTTCCTCATCAATCTCGGCTTACGCTGGGATCAGTACCAATATCAAGGAAGCGATACGACCGGAACTGCGGCGCGTGCCTTTTGGTTCAACGCGTTTAATCAGGACACGTGCTTCAACACCGTGACGCTGCAACTCGTTGATAAGTCGAACCTGGAGCCCGGAGGGTTCGATTCCTCAGCATCGTGCGCGACGCTCGGATCAAACCTCGCTAATCTCGGCTCTTCGTCAGCCGCGCCGTTGTTACTGAATGTTCCGAGCCAAGTGTTTACCTATAATGTCGTTCAGCCGCGCGTCGGCGCGACGTACACGATCAATCCCGATACGGTCGTGCGCGCGAGCTACGGAAAGTACATCGAGCAGCCCTCAGCAGCGTACGAACAGTACAACGCTTTGCAGCAAAACTTACCGGATCAACTCGCGCAATTTTATCCGCTCGGATTCAACACGCCGGGACACGCCGTACGGCCGCCGGTCTCGTACAACCTCGATTTCTCGTACGAACGGCATTTCAAAGGAACGGACATGTCCATCAAGGTGACGCCGTTCCTCCGGCAGACGCACGATCAGATTGAAAATTTCTATTTGAACATCCAGCAAGCATTTATCTCCGGTCTCAACGCCGGAAATCAAACGTCCACCGGCTTCGAACTTGCATTCACCAAGGGCGATTTCAATCGCGATGGTTTCGCAGCGCAGTTTGGATTCGCATACACGTACGCCTATCTGACGTTCAGTCAATTACCGAATGGCACGACGATTCTCTCTCCCATCAATGCGGGTATCAGTACGTACAATGCGTTTACCAGCGCATGCGGTCAGGGGGGTGCGTTAGTCGGGAAGTCTCAGTACGGCCAGCCGCTGTGCGGACAGACACCGACAGGTGTCGTAGCGTCGCCGTGTTATGCGGGTGGCGTCGCCGACACGACGTGCACTGATGCCAATACCGTCGCAAACCCGTACTGGAATGCGCCGGCGCAACCGTTCTTGGATCCAAACGGCAAGTACCTGCCGTACTCGACGATACCGGGCGGTATCGGAACGGGCGTGAACGCGTACACGTATCCATACGTTGCCTCGCTCATATTGCAGTACCGTCATAGGAAACTAGCTGTAACGCCGTCGTTGCAATGGGTTGCGGGGAACCGGTACGGCGCACCGGAGACGACACCGGGTGTGGACCCATCCGCCTGCACCGCACTGACGACCGGCACGGCGGGCGATCCCCGCTATCCCTACGGGGCGGCGGGAGGTTCACCGTACGACGCGACATCGTGCGGCGCGGCAATCGTCATCCCCGATTCGTACACAGGGCAATTCGACGGATTAGGAGTCTTCCGGGAGCCGACGCAATTGCTTGGACACCTGCGTATCAGTTACGACTTTTCGCCGAGGATTACGGGCACCGTCACGCTGGCAAATCTGCTCAGCACGTGCTACGGCGGCCAGCAAACCGCGTTCACCTATTACTGGAATCGCAACGTGTGCAGTTACGGAGCTGTCGACGGCGGATTGGTCAATCCGGTCGGTAATGACTACAATCCGGGCGATAACGTGCAGACGAACCTGAAGTATCCTTACCAGCCGATCTTCGCAACCTATAACGACCAGACGACGTCGACCCTGAATCCATTCCAAATCTACTTCGAATTGAAGGTGAAGGTCTAAGGCTCGGGGCGCGGGCGGCAGCCGGTTCAGCTGTCGCCCGCGCCACCTTGTAAGACTTTGTCGGCTTGCGAGGACTCGCGGCCTCTGGTATCGTACCGTGGTTAGCCGTCCGGGAACACCATGGGTCGGTGGTCGAGTGGTTAAAGGCACCGGACTGTAAATTCGGCGCGCGAAAGCGCTACGCTGGTTCAAATCCAGCCCGGCCCATATGGATTTCCCCTGAACGGGAAACCCGTTCGTTCCCGGTCGTAACGCGCGGGCGTTGCATAGTGGTAGTGCCTCTGCCTTCCAAGCAGATAGCGCGAGTTCGATTCTCGCCGCCCGCTCCAACACTGCCACCCTGGTGGCAGCCTTGCATGCGATCGTATCTATATGTACGGTCGTATTTCGTTTCTGCGAAACACCAAGTTGGTCGGCGACATCTCCGAAATCAAAGTTGCCGCGGCCTTGGTTGAAGCGGGTTACCGCGTATTTTTTCCGTTCGGAGAAAATCACCGATATGATCTGCTTGCAGAAGATCAGTCAGGATCGTTTCATCGCATCCAAGTGAAGACTGGGCGGATTCGATCCGGTACGGTGGTCTTTAAATGTTACAGTGTTCACGAAACGCGTGACGGCATGAGGATGCAACGCTATGCGGGACAGATCGATTATTTTGGGGTCTACTGCCCAGACAACCGCGAGTGTTACCTCGTCCCTATCGAAGAGGTCGGTTCAGCCGGCTCGCTTCGGATTCACCCATGTGAAAATGCCCAGCGGAAGAAAATCCGTTGGGCTGAACCGTATCGAATCGCTGGTCTAGGTCTGGATCTGGTAGGTGCGCGGACGGCGAGCGGAGTATCGTTCCCTGGCCTTTTGCCGTCGTAGCTCAGTGGTAGAGCACGCCCTTGGTAAGGGCGAGGCCACGAGTTCAATCCTCGTCGACGGCTCCATATAAAAGAAGAACCTCGCGCATGCTGCGGGGTTCTTTCTATTTGCTTTAAGCGCCTTATTGCATCGTCGCATTTGTCGCCGCGAATGTATACACGCCATTCGAGGCAGTGACCGCGGTGCCGACGATCGAGCCGTTTTCATATGTGCCGGTAACGCGCGTCGGACTCGTCGCGCCAATCAATAAAAACACGCTCGAACCATT
>JAFANA010000079.1 GCA_019232905.1 Vulcanimicrobiota bacterium | reverse complement strand
ACTAAAATCCACGGCGCGTGGCAAATCGCAGCGATCGGCTTACCCGCCCGCGCCATCCGTTTCACGAATTCCACCGCCTTCGGTTCCATTCGAAGCGCGTCGGCATTGACCACCCCGCCCGGCAGCATCAATGCGTCAAAATCGTCGGCATTCGCTTCTTCGAGCGACACGTCGACGTCGAACTTCTCCGCCGGCGTGTGATGGTTCCATCCCTGCACTTGCGGCGTATGTTTGGAGACGATAACCGTCGTGGCGCCCGCAGCGTCAAGGGCTTTCCGCGGTTCGACCATTTCCGGTTGCTCGAATGCGTCCTCGAGTAAAATTGCTACGCGCAAACCTTGTAACTCTTGTGCCATAGTCACTCTCGTACCCACGCCGCAGGCGGCGTCAAAGTAGGCAGCCAAGGTATTCGGGTGTTCCGGTATCTCACCGCGGGGGAATCCCACGGACCTGCGCTTGTCGGCATCCTCGACGGCTTGCCCGCGCACATACGCCTCGACGTTCAAGAAATTAACGAAACGCTCGCACGTCGGCAGGGCGGATACGGACGCGGCGGCCGCATGAAGATCGAACGCGACGAGATCGAATTTCTCGCGGGCGTGCGCGGCAGCGAAACACTCGGATCGCCGATAGCCGTCATCGTGCGCAACCTGGACTTTGAAAACGTTCGAGCCCTTATGGATCCGTTGACGGGAAGCGGAAAACCGCTCACCAATCCGCGTCCGGGTCATGCCGACTATGCCGGCGCTTTGAAATACCGGCATCGCGATCTGCGCAACGTTCTCGAGCGAGCAAGCGCGCGTGAAACGACCATGCGCGTTGGTCTCGGCGCGATTTGCGCGCAGTTTCTGGCTGCGCTCGGCATTACGACACGCAGTTACGTGCACCGGATAGGTGACGTCGCGGCCCCGGACCTCGACGATTGGTCGCAAGTGGATGTCGAAGCAAGCGACGTTCGCTGCCCCGATTCCGCAACGGCAGAGGCCATGATCGCGGCAATCGATGCAGCAAAAGCAGCAGGCGACACACTCGGCGGCCAATTCATCATTCGTGTCGATGGTTTACCAACGGGTGTCGGAAGCAATCGCCAACCGGACACGCGCCTCGACGGCGTGCTTGCCGGCGCTCTCATGGGAATGCAGACCGTGAAAGCGGTCGAGGTCGGTCTCGGCGCCGACGTCGCGTCGAAACCGGGCTCGCTGGCGCACGACACCTTTGCATTGCACGACGGAAACGTCGAGCGCGGATCGAATCGTGCTGGCGGAATAGAAGGCGGCATGAGCAACGGTCAGGCCATCACACTCCGCGTCTCAGTCAAACCAATTCCGACGCTGATGAAAGCGCTGCCGTCAGTCAATCTGCATGAGGGACAGGATGCGCCCGCGACGATCGTACGCAGCGACGTGTGCGTCGTTCCCGCGGCCGCTATCGTCGGCGAAGCGATGGTGCGTCTCGCACTCGTCGCTCCTGTGCTCGAGAAATACGGGGGCGATTCCATCGAAGAGACGCTCGATAACGTACAGCGTGCGAACACCGCCGCTGCGGCGCTGTTCGCGACGCACCAGGAGGGCGTATGAAACAACATCTCGCGCTCGTCGGCTTTATGGCCGCAGGTAAATCCACGATCGGCAAAAAGCTCGCCAGAAAGCTGAAGTGCGCGTTCTTTGATACCGACGAGCTCATCGTTCGAGAACACGGTGAAGTCTCGGACATCTTTTACAACGAAGGCGAAAAGGCGTTCCGGGACTACGAACTCGATGCCGTATCGCACGTTCTCGACGACGGCGAACCGGGGGTCGTGGCGCTTGGCGGCGGCGCGCTGACGTACGAACCGACGTCGAAACTACTGAAGAAGCGCGCGTACCGCGTCTTCATCAAAATTTCTCCCGAACAAGTTGCGGAACGCTTGCACAAGAGCCCGCGCGTTCGTCCAATGCTCGGGCCGAGTCCGGCCTTCTCGAAGATCAAGGAGCTCTATTCGAAGCGCATGCCGCAATATGCAAACGCGGATTTCGTGGTCGAAGCGGACGGCATGAGTACCACCCAAATCGTCGATACGATCGTCGAGTGGCTGCACAAGAAGAAGATCGAGATCTAATCGTCAACACCGATCTGACCTACCCGGTCTGCATCGGCTATGACACGACTCCGGCGATCGCGACATTCATGGAACATCGCGTGCAGCCGTTTATCGTGCTTTCGGATGCAAATCCGGACGTGATGAAGCTGGCGCGAACGATCGCACGGTTTCGGGGGTGCCTGGGCCTCGTGGATGTAGTCCTCGGTGAGTCGCGCAAGCGGCTTGCAACGCTCGAGCGCGTCCACGAAGCCCTCCTCGCGGCAGGCGCCGATCGCGGAACGCTGGTCCTCGGCGTTGGCGGCGGTGTTGCAAGCGATCTCTTCGGATTCGCCGCCGCGACCTATATGCGCGGCGTGCCCTACGTGCACGTGGCGACAACGCTCGTCGCCATGGTCGATGCGGCCATCGGCGGAAAAACCGGCGTCGACCTCAAGGATGGGAAAAACATCTCGGGGCTTTTCGTCGATCCGGTTGCCGTGTTC
>JAFANA010000095.1 GCA_019232905.1 Vulcanimicrobiota bacterium | reverse complement strand
TCTCTCAATCAGCACACGACGATGCAGCGTTTGCGAGAAGCGCGCTCGTGCTACGATCACTTTGCGGGACGCCTCGGCGTCGCCATCACCGAATCGCTCACGCGCAAGGGTGCACTCGAACTTCGCGGTGACGAGTTCACTCTGAGCACCGCGGGGCGGCGACTGTTGACGAGAATCGGCGTCGATGTCGACGCCGCAGAGGTACAAAAGCGCAGCTTCGCACGCGCCTGTATCGACTGGACCGAGCGACGTCCTCATCTGGCGGGAAGTCTGGGCGCAGCCGTCCTCGCGCACGCGGTCGCAGAACGTTGGGTGCGCCGCCATTCCTCGGAACGATCGCTACACGTCACTCCCGAAGGAAAGGACGCGCTGAAGGCACTGCTGGGAATTCAGGCTTGACGCGGGAAGCCGGCGCATAAAGAGAAGACCGCCTCGAAATTCGAGGCGGTCTCTTTTCGTTGCTACTGTTCGGCGCTTACGCGTGAGCAGGCGCCGGTGTTGCCGGGGGCTCTACCGAGGGGATTTTGGAGAACACGAGTTTCTCCGCGTCCGCGCTGTCGACGTCGGCGAGAATGTGGTCGCCGGCACCGAACGTGCCCCTGAGCATCTCTTCCGCGAGCTCGTCTTCGACGTTGCGCTGAATCGCGCGGCGGAGCGGACGCGCACCATACTGCGGGTCCCAACCCTTGCGCGCGAGCAGCGACTTCGCGGCTTCGGTGACCTTGAGCTGCATCTCTTGCGCTTTGACTTCGCGGATGACTTTCTCGAGTTCGAGTCCGACGATCTGTTCGATCTGATCGCGATTGAGCTGATGGAACACGACGACCTCATCGATGCGATTGAGGAACTCGGGCCGGAACGTATGCTTGACCTCTTCCAAGATCTTGCTCTTCATTCGCTCGTACGTCTTGGCGTCATCTTCTTCCGTGCCTTTTTGCGGACGGAAGCCGATGTCGGTTGTCGTCGTCATGCCCGTCGCACCAACGTTCGACGTCATGATGATGACCGTGTTTTTGAAGTCGACTTGACGGCCTTGCGAATCGGTCAGGCGTCCGTCGTCGAGCACTTGCAGCAGCAGGTTGAAGACGTCGGGATGGGCCTTCTCGATTTCGTCGAGCAATACGACAGAGTAGGGACGGCGGCGCACCGCTTCGGTGAGCTGACCGCCTTCTTCATATCCGACGTATCCCGGAGGTGCGCCGACGAGGCGGCTCACCGAGTACTTCTCCATATACTCCGACATGTCGATGCGAATCATCGACTCGTCGTCGTCGAACAAGAATTCCGCGACGCTGCGCGCCACTTCCGTCTTGCCGACGCCGGTCGGTCCGAAGAACAGGAACGATCCGATTGGGCGATTCGGGTTCTTCAGTCCGGCACGCGAGCGGCGAATCGCACGCGTGATCACTTCGATCGCTTCGTTCTGACCGATGACGCGCTGGTGCAGCGACTCCTTCATATTGAGCAGCTTTTCCGTCTCCGCTTGCGCGAGGCGGCTCACCGGGATCTTCGTCCACGACGCGACGATCTCGGCAACGTTTTCCCCCGTCACCTTCAGCGTCTTATCAGCCTGTGCAGCCTTCTTCTCTTGCCACTCCGATTCGAGCCGCGCCTTTTCGAGACGCAGCTTCTCCTCACGATCGCGAATCGCGGCGGCCTTCTCGAATTCTTGGTTCTTGACGACCGATTCGCGCTCGGCAATCACCTTACGCAGTTGCGCGTCGACTTCGCGGACCGCCGGTGGCGGCAACGTCGCCTGCAGACGCACACGCGAACTCGCTTCGTCGATCAGATCGACCGCTTTATCCGGCAAGAACCGATCGGTGATGTACCGGTCCGAGAGTTTCGCGGCCGCCGCGAGCGCTTCGTCCGTGATTTGGACTTTGTGATGCGCTTCGTAGCGATCGCGCAGACCCATGAGAATCTCAACGGTCTCTTCGACGGACGGTTCGCCGACCATCACGGGCTGGAAGCGGCGCTCGAGCGCCGAGTCCTTCTCGATGTGTTTGCGGAACTCGTTGAGCGTCGTCGCGCCAATGCATTGCAGCTCGCCGCGCGCGAGCGCGGGCTTGATAATGTTGCTGGCGTCGATCGCGCCCTCGGCCGCACCCGCACCGACGAGCGTGTGCAGCTCGTCGATGAACAGAATGATCTCACCGGCCGCGCCGCGGATCTCGTCCATCACGCGCTTCATCCGCTCTTCGAACTCACCGCGGTACTTGGTACCGGCGACCAGTCCAGCCAGGTCGAGCGTGATGACGCGCTTGTCGCGCAATGGTTCCGGAATATCGCCCTTGATCACGCGTTGTGCGAGACCTTCGGCAATGGCCGTCTTACCGACGCCCGGTTCACCGATCAGCGCGGGGTTGTTCTTCGTGCGACGAGAGAGAATTTGAATGACGCGCTCGATTTCGTTGTTGCGGCCGATAACCGGGTCGAGCTTCGCTTCACGCGCAAGCTGCGTCAGATCGCGACCGTAAGCGTCGAGCGTCGGCGTCTTGCTCTTGCCCTTCGGGGCCGGCGGCTGGCCTTCGGCTCCGAGCAGTGACGTGGTTTGTACGCGCACTTTGGCGGGATCAACGCCGAGGTTGGTTAGGACGCGCGCGGCGACGCCCTCACCCTCACGAATGAGTCCGAGGAGTAGATGCTCCGTACCGATATAATTATGGTTGAGTTGACGTGCTTCTTCGAAGGAAAGTTCGATGACGCGCTTAGCGCGCGGCGTAAAGACCATCTCTTGCTGGACCGTCTGACCACCTCGGCCGACGATTGCTTCGACTTCCTGGCGTACCTTAGCCAGATTGACGCCGAGCGACTCGAGTACCTTAGCGGCAAGACTCTCGCCTTCGGATATGATGCCGAGCAGAATGTGCTCGGTACCAATGTAGTTGTTACCGAGGCGTTGAGCTTCTTCCTGAGCCAGGACGATGCTTCGCCTCGCACGTTCGGTGAACGGTTCCCACATTGACATGGTCTAGAATTTCCTCCGCTCCGCTCGCGAACGAACGGTGTCTCTTTATCAACTCTACCCGTCGAGCTCCGGTTTCGTGACACCGGGTCCCGCTACTTTATCACTACAACGAGAAGCGGAATCCAAGGAAGCCTGCCGTTGTTCCGTTGCTTTGGATTCCTCGATACGCCCGAATCTCCACGGTGATCCGGGGTCCGACCGGTTTCCCGACAAAGACGGTCGCGGCCACGCCCGTCGATTTATCGACGGAGAGGTCGCCGACGCCAACACCGGCCCCGACGTAAGCTCCGCCAAAACCGCCGCCCGAAAGCCCGCGCACCTCGGCCGTCAGCGCATAGCCGCCTTGTTTGCTAATCGGTACAAGCACCGTGCCCTGCACCTCGATTGGGAGCACGGGAACCGATGCTGCCGAACTGACGAGCACTGCACCTCCGGCAAGAGACGGCGGGTTGGAGACGTATGCGCCACCGGCGATGGATACGTCGGCCAACGCCCTCAGCGGTGCAACGCACAACACGCAGCACGCTACGAGGACGATGAACCACGGCGTTCTCATGGCTCCCCCGTTTGCCGCCCTGTTGGATGAGGCCTCGTGGTATCCACACCGTTTGTGTTATGTAAGGAACTATGCCAACCGTAGAACAAGTGAGAACCGCACTCGAAGACGTTAAGGATCCCGAATTGAATCTCGGCATCCTGGAGCTTGGACTCGTCTATGACGTCGCGGTTGAAGGCGACACGTCGGAACACGTCACCGTTACGATGACGCTCACGTCACCAATGTGCCCCGTCGGCCCAATGTTCAAGAAATCCGTCGAAGACCACGTTCTCGCAGTCGACGGCGTGAAGACCGCCACGGTGGACATCACGTTTTCGCCGCCGTGGGATCCGCGCACGATGGCGTCGGACGACGTCAAGGCGCTGCTCGGAATCTGGTAAAGCCGTTGCCCTTGACCTAACGGATGGTACAGTTAGGCAAAGCGGGTGGTGCTGATTTGCCGAGACGGCTCTCGTGGAGGCCCACGCTCAGGAGTGAACGCAACCCAGGTCAGATCATTCGGGGAGCTTTTACGCCAGTACCGCGTCGCAGCCGGGCTGACTCAAGAAACGCTTGCCGAACGTGCGCATATGAGTGCGGTGGCTGTCGGCGCACTCGAGCGCGGGACACGACAACGACCGTACCGCGCAACGATTGAGCTACTGGCGGACGCGTTATCGCTCTCTGCGGAGGATCGCCTCGAACTGGAACGCGCTGCTCAGCGTGGCGCGCGGGCCGTCTCTGCGCACGTAGTCCAGGCAACGATCAATCTTCCCGTCCATCTCTCTAGCTTTGTCGGACGAGAACAGGATCTCACAAAACTCGGCGAGATGCTTGCGACGCAACGCCTCGTTACACTCGTCGGCGCCGGCGGCGTGGGAAAGACACGCCTAGCGATTCGCGCTGCCGAGCATTTCGTTGCCGCTAACGCTACAGACGACGCTCTCGAGGGCGTCTGGTTTGTGGATGTGTCGTCAGTGGGCAACGCCCAAATGACGATGACTGCAATTGCATCGAGCGCCGGATTGGGCGACTGCAGAACGTTGGATGCGCTCATTCGATATCTGAAGCCGCGACGGTTCCTGCTGATCCTCGATAACTGCGAGCATCTCGTGGAGGCAGTGGCGCAACTGGCACTCGAACTGTTACGTCACTGTCCGAGCGCGCAAATCGTCGTAACCAGTCGTCAAGCCCTTGGACTCGACGGCGAACGAATCTATCGCGTTCCGCCGCTAAGCGTTCCGATGGCCGATGCCGGCGCGGAACTTTCGCCCAGTGACGCACTGAAGTTCGGCTCGGTCCGTCTCTTTGCGGACCGGGCTGAAGCAGCAGACAGCCGTTTCGAGCTAACGGTGACGGCGGTTCCAGCAGTGTCGCAGATCTGTCGACGACTTGACGGTATTGCTCTTGCGATTGAGCTTGCCGCAGCATACACGAACGCGTTTCCGCCGGCGGCCATCGCACAGCGGCTCGACGAACACTTCTTGCTGTTTGCCCGCGGAATGCGCTCGCCTTCCCGCCATAAGACGATGCAGACCGTTTTCGACTGGAGCTATGACCTGCTCGACCAAAACGAGCGCAAGGTGTTCCGTTGGCTCTCGATCTTTGCCGGTGGGTTCACGCTCGATCTTGCAACATTGCTGCTAGCCGGAGAAATCGAAGAACCGGCGATCATCGAAACCCTCGCGGCACTCGTCGACAAATCGTTAGTGCAGTACGATCCATTCGTTGAACCGTCACGATACAAGATGCTCGAGCCGGCGAGACAATACGCCCGTGAGAAGCTTCGCGACAACGGGGAACAGAACGCTGCTGCGGGAGCGCACGCTAGCGCCCTGCTCGCGCTTGCGGAGCGTTTCGATTCGAGCCAAGAGTTGACGCCGGATCACGTGTGGGGTGCGTACGTCGAGCGCGAGCGCGACAACTTTCGAAGTGCGTTGGAGTGGACGTTAGGC
>JAFANA010000011.1 GCA_019232905.1 Vulcanimicrobiota bacterium | reverse complement strand
CGCGACCCGAACTAGTCGGGTCGCACTTGAGTTCTCCTCGAATTCCGAACGTGCCGGCGATCCGGCCGATCGGAAACTCGTTATTCTTCAGCGTTGGCCTCGTCTGCAGCCGCAGCTTCGTCGGTGTCTAGAATGTCGACTGAGATGCGGCCTTCCGCCGTTGCGCGAATGATCGTGCGAAGCGCTTGCGCCACACGGCCGCTGCGGCCAATGACTTTCCCTAAGTCTTCCGGATCGACGACCAGTTCGATGACCGGTTTGCCTTCTTCATCCATGAACAGCTCGACGCTCGCGTCCTCGGGCTTTTGCACGAGCTTCTTCGCAATGAAATCGAGCAGTTCGCTTGCGCGCCGTTGCGACGCGTACGGATCCGAAGGTTGACGATCGCGACGCTCGTAGCCCCCGCGGCGTCCAGCGCCGCCGCCACCGTAATCGCGGCGTGGCTTGCCGCCGCCCGTACGCGGCGGACGTTCCGCGCGCGCCGGACGCTCTTCTTCCGGTTCTACATCGTCGATGATTGTTTCGTTCGACGCGATTTTGCGCGCGCCGAGCGTAGGACGACGCTCGGCCTCGTCCGAGTCTTCCCCGAACAGGCCGAATTCGTCATCAAACGAGGACATTACGCAGCGCCTTTGCGCGGAGCGCGTTTGGTCGTCGGAATCGGACCGCGCTCCATAATGCCCTTCTCTGCGAAGAGACGTCGAACGGTCTCAGTCGGCTGTGCGCCTTTGGCCAGCCATTCCTTCGCCTTATCCGCATCCACTTCGAGCGTCTTCGGCTCAGTGCGCGGATTGTAGTGCCCGAGGATTTCGATGAAACGACCGTCACGCGGTGCGCGCGAATCGGCGACCACGAAGCGGTACGTCGGTTGTTTCTTTGCGCCCATACGGCGCAGTCTGATCTTCACCATGGTGTTCTGTTACGTGTCTTTCTTCTTTTGCGAAAAGACGCGATTAAAGCACGCGACCGGCTAGAGAGCTACGGCGTCCGAGCTTTTCCGCGTTGCCCGGGCCGAATTCGTTTTATTTATCGAAACATACCCGCGGGCAGCTTCGGGCGTTTTCCGCCTTTTGCGCCGCCGAGTTGTTTCATCATTTTTTGCGCGCCTTCGAAGTTTTTGATCAACTTGTTGACGTCGCTCACTTGCGTTCCCGACCCGATCGCGATGCGTTTGCGGCGCGATCCGTTCAAAATGTGCGGATTGCGGCGCTCGGCGCGCGTCATCGACGAAATGATCGCTTCTACGCGTTTGACTTCCGCTTCGGGAATGTCGAAATCTTTGGGCAGCGCGCGCGAGAGGCCCGGGATCATCTTCATGATGTCCGTCATCGAGCCGATCTTCTTCATCTGACGCATCTGCTCGAGAAAATCGTCGAGCGTGAAGGCATTTTTCTGCAGCTTCTGCTCGAGTTTTTTCGCTTGTTCTTCGGTGTAGATGCTCTGCGTTTTCTCGATGAGCGTAAGCACGTCGCCCATACCGAGAATGCGCTGCGCGAGACGGTCCGGATAGAACGGCTCCAGCGCCGCGAGCTTTTCACCGACGCCGACAAATTTAATCGGCGCGCCGGTTTCTTTGAAGATCGAAAGTGCCGCACCACCGCGCGTATCGCCGTCCATCTTCGTGAGAATGACGCCGGTAATGCCGAGACGATCGTTGAAGCCTTTCGCAACGGCCGTAGCTGCTTGTCCCGTCATCGCATCGGCAACGAAGAGAATCTCTTTCGGATTGACCGCGTCTTGGATTTTCGCAAGCTCGACCATCAACCGCTCGTCGATTTCGAGACGACCCGCGGTATCGATGATCACGGTCGAAAGACCAAGGCGCTTGGCTTCATTGAGGCCGTCGCGCGCGATCTTCACCGGGTCGCCGGCGCCTTCTTCAAAGACCGGCAAATCGATCTGCTTGCCGAGCGTTTTGAGCTGATCGATTGCCGCGGGACGATAGACGTCGGCAGCAACGAGCAACGTGCGGCGTCCTTGTTCTTTCAAACGCAGTGCGAGCTTGCCGGCCGTCGTCGTCTTACCCGAACCTTGAAGGCCGACCATCATGATGACCGACGGCGGCGCATCCGAGAACGTCAGGCGCGATTGCGCACCGCCGAGCAGCTCGACGAGATCATCGTGAACGATCTTGATGATCGTCTGCGCCGGCGTGAGCGACTCGAGCACGTTTTGGCCGATCGCCTTTTCCTTGACGCCGTTGACGAATTGTTTGGCGGCGGCAAGTGAAACGTCAGCCTCAAGAAGCGCCACGCGAACTTCGCGCAGCGCCTCGTTGACGTCGCTTTCACTGAGTTTCCCGCGTCCGGTCAGCCGCGAGAAGATCGCGTTGAGCCGGTCGCTGAG
>JAFANA010000005.1 GCA_019232905.1 Vulcanimicrobiota bacterium | reverse complement strand
CTGCAGTCGGTGAAGGTCAACGAACGCGGCACGCATCGCACCGCGAAAGTCTGCACGCAATGCATGCGCTCCAAGCGCGTGACGCGCGCCGTTTAAGTTCTCGTTCTAAACGATCGAACGAGGCCGCTCTCGCGGCCTCGTTTTTTTGTTCCGAAGGAGCGAGCGGTCCCCGGCTTCATTGAGTTCGTACGTTGCAGGAAGGACGCCGCAACGACGCCGTTGCCGTAGTTACTGCGTCGACGTGGCGCTAAGGAGCGCGGAAAGATCCATGAGCGCGCGTGAAATATTCTCGGGTTCGAGCGTCACCATGTATTCGACGCGCACGTGGGAGCTTTCGATACTCTTCAGCCGCACGGCACAGAGTACCGGACCGCGACGGCTCGGCGCAAACGAAAGCTCGAAGAGTCCGCCTGCAAAGGAAAACGTGCCGGCAGGACCATTTCCCGAATTAATTTGCGCGAGATAGCTGCGCAACTCGCTAAATTCTTCGACACGCATAGAAACGTCGAACGCCGCGTCCACCGGTGGAGCGACCGCGTGCACGGTGCACGTCAGCAAGTCCATGCCGTGCGGTTCCACCGTGTCGGGATGTTCGAATCCCGTCACCTCTATAGCCACATGCGGCTTGCCGTCGTTTTCGCCCAGATGGAGCGTCTGCGGGAGCATCTCCAGATAAACCTTACCCGTAAATAATTTTGTGCTTCGGCGGCGCGAACTTCAGGCGCGCGCTGTCCTCCGCCGTGGCCTTGAGCTGCTCGCTCTCGACGTTCGAGCGCTCGCAGAAACGCATGGTGCGGTCGTCATCCACCTGATAGCCGAGCGGATTCCATTTCGCAAGCGCCGCCACCGGGTCCACGGTCGCCCCGCCGTATTGCGTGGTGTTCGCGACCGCGCGAGTCGCGAGAGCCGTCGAGAGCAGTGCGGCGGCAAACGGCGAGCCGCCAAGACCCACGAAGGCTGCCATCGATGCGGCAAACACGTCACCGACACCGTGGGCCGCATAGCGCGGAAAATACGGACCGCTGATGCGATGATAACTGTAGCCGTTTGTAAAGAGCAGTGTCGTACGGTGTTTTTCGGGATCGCGCGTGAACGATGTAACCACGACCGCCTCCGGCCCCAGATCGAACAGGCCGTTCAAGTATGCGTACTCGCTCAACGTCTGATCGCCCGTTCCGAGTAACACTTCGGCCTCGAAGCGATTCGGTGTCACGATCTGCGCGAGCGGAATCAACCAATCTTTAATTGCACGCGCGGTCTCTTCGGTGACGTAAAGCCCTTTGCGGGAATCGCCGATGACCGGGTCGACGAGCACGACGCCTTTATAGTCGCGAAGCGCCGATGCAACGACGTCGACATGCATCGGTTTGGGCAGGTAGCCGACGTGAATGATACCGGGCCGCTGCGCCACGATGAAGTTTACGTCGCGCCGGAACTGAGCGACGTCAGCAAGGATGCTCGTCCGTCCCGCGACGCCTCCGTGAGCGTTCGAAAACTGCGACTGTGCGTGAACGAGACGGCCGCCGAGTGCGTTGACGATCGCGAAGGATGCCTGATTGCCGAGGAACCCCATAGCAACGCTGTTTTGAATGCTGCCGATCAGCGGATAGGATTGAGCCTCGTCCTCAAACATCTGTGATCCTCATGCGAAGTGGTCCCAGCCGGAACGCTCCAGCGGCTCCTCGCGCCCCTCATTCACCACGACCACACGCTCGTCCGCTTCAATCCTTCCCACCCGGTGAAGCGTGCGTCCGAAGCGTTCTTTGAAGCGCGCGGCGAGATGTGAGAACGCGCGCGGCGAAACGCTTGCGATCAGTTCGAAATCTTCACCGCCCGCAAGCCCAAACCGGTTGGCGTCGATTCCAAGGCGATGCGCTGCCGCGCGCGCCGATGCTGCAACGGGGACATCTTCGATAACCGCTCCTGCGCGCGACGCGCGAAGGAGACGAATAAGGTCGGTCGAGAGACCGTCGGAGCAATCCATCATTGCGTGTACGTTACTGCTTGCGCCGAGCCAACGCCCCTCCGCAACTCGCGGAACGGGACGCCGATGCGCGCGAATCGCAGCGTCCGCTTCGCCGTCAGGAAGCTCGACGTCACCACGCAGACAAAGGTATCCCGCACGGCTCGCGCCCAGTTCGCCGGTCACGGCCAGCACGTCGCCCGGCCGCGCACCCGAACGCAGTTTCACATTCGACGGGCGGACTTCGCCGATCGCGGTAATCGCAATCGTCCACACCGGTGCGCGCGTCAGATCGCCGCCGGCAATCTCGATGCCGCTCGCGCACGCGCATGCCTCCATGCCGCGGTAGCACTCCAGGACGTCGGCCGGAGTTCCACTCGGCGGGACGCCGAACGCAACGGTCGCCAAACGCGGCCGCGCGCCCATCGCCGCTACGTCGCTTGCATTTGCGGCCATAGCGCGCCACCCCGCGTCTTCGCGGCTCATCCATTCCAGCGAAAAGTGAACGTTCTCGATTAACGCATCGGTGGTGATCACACTGCGATTCGAGCGCGACGGCTGCCACACGGCCGCATCGTCTCCGATACCGACCTGCACGCGCGAATGCTCGCGACGCGTCAGTTCGGCAATCGCTGTGACGAGTTCGTCTTCCGTCAACCCACTAATGCGCGCAGCTTGCGCGTCGTTTCACCGGGATCCGGCGTGCCGAAGATACTCGAGCCCATGACGATCGCTCGCGCGCCCGCGTCGACGACCTCCCGGATATTGTCGCTTCCGACTCCGCCGTCGACCTCGAGGATGCACTGAGGATTGCGCGCATCGATGAGGTCTCGCGCTTCACGCAGCTTTGCAAGCGAACGTGGAATGAATTTCTGTCCGCCGAAGCCGGGATTCACGCTCATGATCAACACGAGATCGCAGTCTTCGATGATGTCTTGCAGCATTGCGACGGGCGTCTGCGGACAGAGTGAGATTCCGGCTTTCGCGCCGAGCGAGCGAATATGCGTCAGCAGTCGCTGAGCGTGCGGCGTCGCCTCATAGTGAAAGGTGATGATGTCGGCGCCCGCCTCGCGAAAATCGTCGACGTACTTTTCCGGCTCGACGATCATCAGATGGCAGTCGAAGACGCGACGGCTCAATTTCCGCAAATCGCCGATGATTTTCGGGCCCCAGGTTAGGTTCGGCACGAACCTGCCGTCCATGACGTCGAGATGAAGAAAATCTGCGCCCGCTTCGTCAACTGCGGCGATCTGTTCGGCGATGCGAGCGAAGTCCGCCGAAAGCAATGACGGCGCGATGTACACGTCCGTCATGGCGTCTCGGACGGCTCCGGCGACGGTGACTTCTTCCCTTGATCGTAGACCTTCGGCGGTTCGTTCCCCAAGCGCGTTTCGCCGACGAGCACGTCGTTGACATACATGTCGACGACCGACGTTCCGATCGCGGTCACGGTGAAGTCGAGTTTTTGACCCGGTTGCGCGTAACCGCGAAACGCATCGTACTCGCCGGTTGCGTCGCGAACGCGCAACGTGAGCTTCACCGATTCACCGGGATTGACGTCCTGCGGCGTCGGCACGGAGGCTAGGACGCGCACTTGACGCAGAAGATAGCCCGATTCGTTCGGTCCCGCGCTCACTTGCAACGACACCTGATCGTACGATCCGATGCGTGTTCCCGGCGCAATGGATTGCCGCGCAACGACGCCGTGCGGCGGCCCCTTTTTTCCAAGCGGCGTCCACACCACTTGGCCGATTTTCACGCCCATTTTATCGGCGAGCGAACGCGCGCCGTCGATCTTCATGTTGACGAAATTGGGCACGCGGACAAACTGCGAACCGCCCTTACTGATGACGAGATCGACCTTATCGCCTTCGAGCACGTTGGTCAGCGGTTGCGGATCTTGAGCGATCACGTGCCCTTCCGGAACGACGTCGCTCTTTACGTACGTTGCGCGCCCGAGTTGCAAGCGCGTGCGCGAAAGGTCGAGCCCGACCTCGCGCATCGACTGGTAGCGCATATCGGGCATCAAGCGTGTGACGATGCCGTCGCTGACGACGAATCCGACTTGGCGCCCCTGTCGCACTTTCGTCCCGGCATCGGGACGCTGATTCATGACGACGCCCTTCGGATACCGGTCGCTCGTCGCGTGATCGATCACCTGGCTCGTCAGATGCATACGTTCCGCTGCGTTATTCGCGTCACCGAGCGTCTGCCCGATGAACGACGGAATCGTCACCTCATCAACCGGAGGCAGCAAAAAGTCGTGAATCTGATGACCGAACCACACGGTGACGCCGACGAACGCCGCGAGCACGAGCGGAAAGACCCAATCACGCGGGATGTACTGGTGCAGGTTGTCGCGCCAGTCACCGCCCTCTATTCGTCCGTTCAGGCGAGAGCCTCCAGCGCGGCATCCGAAAGTTCGAGGTTGCTGAAGACGTGTTGCACGTCTTCGTTCGATTCGACGGCATCGAGAAACGCGAGCGCGTCGTTCAGCTGCGAGCCTTCAGGGGACACGGTTTGCTTTGCGCGCACGCCAAGATAGGCGCCTGTGATCTTCAAGCCCGCGCCCGAGAGCAGTTCGCGAGCGTGTGCAAGCTGTACCGGTTCGGTGTAGATCAACGTTTGCTCATCACTGTAGTCGAGATCGACGACGCCGTCCACGAGCGCGCACTCCGTCAATCCATCTTCCGATTTGCCGCCGCTGTCGACTTCGACGATACCAACCGGATCAAACATCCACGCGACTGCGCCGGTCTCACCGAGCGAACCGCCATGTTTCGAGAACAAAAAGCGAAGCTCGCCCGCAGTGCGATTGCGGTTATCGGTCGCCGCGTCGATGACGACGGCCACACCGTGCGGGCCGTAGCCCTCGTACCGAATCTCCTCGATCTCTTTTTCACCGGTGCCGCCCGCTCCGCGCGCAATTGCGCGCTTGATGTTATCTTGCGGCATGTTGTTCTCACGGGCCTTATCGACCGCGATTTTCAACCGGTGGTTTGCGTCCGGATCGGGCGAGCCGTTCTTTGCGGCAAGCGTAATCTCTCTGCTCAACTTCGTGAACAGTGCGCCGCGCTCTTGATCGAGTTTGCCCTTGCCGAGTTTAATATTCTGCCACTTGCGACCCATAGAACATCCCTCTATTCAACACTTCTTCGCTAGCCCGGTCCGACGATCCACTTGCCGATCCACATGCGCGCGTGCCACGCATCCCATGGGATCTTCTCCGCCGACAGAATCGGATAGAAATAAACGAAACCGAACGCGATCACGACGACGACCGCGCCGACCGCTGCGCCACCGGCCCACTTCGTGCTCGGTCCGCGGGCTTTGGCCCATTCCCAGACGCGCTGCAAGATAATCGCATTGCAGAGACAGATCAGAGGGATGTCGACGTAAAAGTGATACGCGAACGTAATACGCGGCGACCTCATCCACGGCAGCCATTGCAGGAGATACGTCAATACGGTCAACGCATACGCTTTATTCCGTTCTCGCCACGCAAGAAAGCCCACGATCGGCACGCAGATCAAACCGAACCACATATTGAACGGGTTGGGCATCGAGGTAATCTCCTCGACGCAGCAGCCGCGGTCGTCGTTTTTATTCTGACGGTTATCTTGATAGTAGTAAGCGATCGGCACGTAGTCGAGCGGCCACTCCCACCACTTCGATGAATACGGATGCGTCGCTTTGAGGGTGTCGTGGTACTCGTACATCGAGTACTGACGCGCAACCACGTCGTTGATGTTGTGGATCTCATTCGGATCGGGCGATTGGCGAATAAGATCGGGTATCCACACGAGTGCGTACACCGTCGCAGCGACGAAGAGAATCGTCACGAGCGCGCCGTCCAGCCGGAAGCCGCGCGGATTCCCCCAGAGTGCGAGACGGCCGCGGCGGAAGAAACGCTGGAACCATACGAAGATCAACGCAATGAAGCTCACACCGAAGCCCATGACGCCGTACCATTTCGTGCTGACCAGCAGACCGAGCGCAATCGTGAAGGCGATGAGCCACAAGGTTGCGGACTTGCCTTGCTCGATCTCGCCGTTCGCGTGAATCTCGTTGTTCGAATAGACGACGCTTCCCGCAGGCGACGCGTACGTCACGCTCGGTTCGGTGCGATATGTGACCGTAACGTCGTCCTCGCGATATTCGAGAGCGCCCGAGCGATTCTGTGAAAACGGTCCATTACGGATCTTCGCTTTGCCGCCCGGTGCGCTTTCGATCGCGCCGCCGTCCGGCGCAAAGACCGCGTGTAACTGCGAGTCCACGAGCGCGTACGAGCCGTCGGCATAGGTTTGCTCCGTCGACCCGTCGGCATACATCGCAGGAAACGCGACGTAGCGCACGAGCAGATAGACACCGAGCCCGACGTAGAGCGTGATGACGATCGACGTCGGCAGATCGAGTTTCGACGGATTCGGGATGTGGCTCCAAATGAGGTCCCAGATGCCGACGACGATCAACCCGGCGACGATGGAGACCGCGATGCCCGCTGCGAACGCACCCGCCGGCACGACGACGTGCTTGCGTTCTTCGACTTGCGAGGCAATCAAGAACCGGTAGAACGCATACACCGCCGCAAGCGCGAAAAAGACGACGAACCCTTCGGGCGTCGCGATGCGCGACTGCACGAAATGCATCCCGTCGAGCAACAACAGTCCCGCGGCAATGGTCGCGAAGATCGTCGAGTTCGTCACGCGCTTGGCAAAAACGTACAACAGCATCACGACGAGCGCCCCGAACAGCACGTCGAGAAAGCGCCAGCCGTAGGTGGTATCGCCGTGCTGCAGTCCGCCGAAGAGCAGCATCGAGAACGTTACGAGCAGTTTCGAGAGCGGCGGATGCGTGTTCTCGTAGATACGCATGTTACGCAGATACTCTTCCGCCGCGCGAGCGAAATAGATCTCGTCGAAGACGCCGCAGCGTGTGACGCCGCTAATCGTCCAGCACTGGTCCGTTTTCGCCGGATACCAATATCCCAAGAACGAGACGATGAAGCTTACTACGCCGAGACCCGCCATCATGACGTAGTCGAGCGGCTTGCGCATTACGGCCAGGCCCTCGCGCGGATCGAAATAGTCGAGCGCGTGCCGCCACGACGCCGCGGCTTCGGCTCCGGCTTCCGCGCGGGGACGTCCGGCGGCAATCGCTTCTTCGACTTCCGCGCCTCCGCCCAAATACGCGTAGCCGAGCGCAAAGAACGTGCCGACCGAGAGCAGCGCAAAAAACTGCGTGCCGAGACCCCAGAGATTGTGCGGATCCGCGCCCGGCATCCCGCCGGTTACGGCCGAAAGATACTGCAACGAATAGAGCAAGTTCGCGAAGAGCACGACGGAGAGGACGATCGCACCCCAGAGATACCGGCGCGAGATGGGAATGCACGCGATCGAAAAGAGTAGCCCGTCGAAGATATAGCGCTCGTGCATGCGCGTCGCCAGCACGAAAAATGCGAGCAGCGCGAGTGCCGAGGATTCCAAGAGCGCCGCGGGCGTACGATCCTGCACGTAGCGCCACACGATCAACGCTAACGCCGCGACAACCAGTCCGATGCCCCAACAATACTGCGGCAATCCAAGGATGCTCTGCGAGTCCGGCTGCCACATGGCTCCGCGAATCGCCCAAAGGTTGAACGCGTTCACGCTGTTGTACGGATAGACGTTCGAACCGACGGAGTATCGTTGCAAGAGCCAGCCGATCGCCGCGACAGGGTTTGAGGGATGGAACGGCTCGACGAGCAGAATCGCAAAGATGAACGCGGCCACGATGCCGATCGCGCTTGACGTTACACGAAAACGCAGGCGCGCCGTATCGGTGAACGCAAACGCGATGAAGATGGGAATGAGCACCGCGGCTTGCGGCTTGATCAACAGCGAATACGCAAGCGTGATCCATGCAACCGGAATGTGCCAAGACGGCCGGTCGGCCGGCGCATCGTCGCTCTTCAGGAGAAAATACGCCGCAAGTAATGCGAGACCACCGGAAATTGCGTCGACTTGCCCCCAATCTGCCGAGATGAAGATCGTCGCCGGATTAAAGATGTAGAGCGCTGCCGCGCCAAAGGCAATTGCGGGCGCCGCGAAGCGGCGTCCTAGCGCGAAGATCAGTGCGCCGACACCAAGGTCGGCAAGAATCGACGGCAATTTCACGAGCACGCCGAGCATTGCGTAGCCCGGATCGTGCGCCCGGAACGGTGACCACAGCGCGCCGATCAGCGCGAGAATATAAAAGTAGCCCGGCGGGTAATCGGCAAAACCGGTCTTTGCGTAAAAGTTCGCAAGGCCGTTGTCGTGGGCGGAGATCGCCCAGGCCTCGAAGGTACTGACGTCGGTTTGGAAGCCCGACGAACGCACGAAGAGCATTCGCACGACGAAACCGAGCACGAGCAATGCAGGCAGCGCCCACGGGTACGTGCGTTCCCAGACGGACGGCTGGTCGTTCGTCATGACCTTCACGGGGTGGCGTATCCTCCGGTAATTTAGCCGACGCTTTCGGCGAGCGTGTTTAGCATGTAGTCGCGGAGTTCGAGCGCATGCGCTCGCTCCACGACCGCGACTTGTTCTTCAACTGCACGCGCCGCGGCCTCTCGCGCGCCGAGCGTATCGAGCGCGTCCATAACCCGGGACACGGAATCCGAGCTCAATGCCCCGCCGCTCCCGTAGGCCTGTGCAACCGCATCGCGCGCCGGCGACGCCGGTTGCGCGAGCGCCCAAACAATCGGGAACGTCCACTTGCGCCGCGCTAAATCGTGCTGCGCGATTTTGCCCGTCGCATCGACCGTCGCCCAGGCACCCAGCATGTCGTCGCGGATCTGAAACGCCATGCCGTAAGCGCGTCCCATCTCGCCATACGCGCGTACGGTTTCACCGCCGGCGTGCGCGCACTGCGCGCCGAGCATGCATGACACCTCGAAGAGCGCCGCGGTCTTCGCACCGATCATGTCGTAATAGCGCTTGAGATCGACGTGCGATGCGGTTTCAAAATGGAGATCGAGCGATTGACCGTCGCACATGATCGCATGCGCCTCGTGCAGCATGCCCATCATGGAAACGATGCGTTCATACGGATGACGATCGCGCGCTTTGAGCATCGTCAAAAATGTGAGCGCGCAGAGCGCGTCACCGGTATTGACGGCTTGCGCGACGCCATAGACATTCCAAAGCGTGCGCCGGCCGCGCCGCAGCTCGTCGCCGTCTTCGATGTCATCATGAACGAGCGAATAGTTGTGCAAGAGTTCGACCGCTGCCGCTGCGTCGAGCGCGTCGTCGAGATCGGCGCCTTCGCCAAGCGCCGAGCGCATGACCAACTGCGGGCGCAGCCGCTTTCCGGGACGCGCCGGTCCGTAATCACCGTAGCCGAAGTGGTACAAAAGCATATCGGAGATCACTGACGATCCCCGATACTCCGTTACTCGCCGTTCGAGATGCGCTTCAAAGCGCTCAGAGGGCCCATCGAGGGCCTCGCAACTAAACCGGCTGACGGGTGAGCTCCTTTATACGTGTCTCGACTTGATCGACGAGCCAGCCCGGTGTCGATGCTCCGGACATCAGACCCGTTACCGCGATGCCGTCAAACCACTCCGCGCGCAGTTCATCCGGCCCTTCGATATGATACGAACGCGCCCCATGCGTCTCGGCAAGTTCCGCCAAGTGCTTGGTGTTGGCGGACGTCTTGCCGCCGACGACGACCATCACCTCGACTTCGCCGGCCAGGCGCAACGCCTCGGTTTGACGATTGTTCGTATCCGTGCAAATCGTGTTGACTGCGCGCACTTCGTAGTACTTCTCGGAGAGCGCTTTCACGATATCGGTGAAGCGTTCGCGTGAATACGTCGACTGCACGACGACGCCGACTTTGCTGCTGCGCGGCAGTTTT
This sequence comes from Vulcanimicrobiota bacterium, assembly GCA_019232905.1. Classification (GTDB taxonomy): domain Bacteria; phylum Vulcanimicrobiota; class Vulcanimicrobiia; order Vulcanimicrobiales; family Vulcanimicrobiaceae; genus JAMXLG01. The sequence continues at coordinate 8,336 of JAFANA010000005.1, read as the reverse complement.
TCGATGTCTTCGACAGTTTCGATGCACCATGCGCCCGGGACGTGACTGAGCGTTCCTTTGACTTCCGGATGCTTTGGATCGCCGACCACGATGATTTTATAGCCGTCGTCTTTGAGGCGCTCGGCCTGCACGTGGATCTTCGTCACCATCGGACAGGTGGCGTCGATGACCTCGAGGCCCTTTTCCGCAGCTTTTTCGAAGACTTCGACCGGTAAGCCATGCGCGCGAACGAACAGGGCGCCGCTCTCGACCTCATCCACCGAGCCTGCGTTGCGAAGGCCCCGCTGCTCCAGCGACTCGACCATCTGCGGATTGTGAACGACATGGCCAAGCGTCGTTACGTCACTGCGCGAGCCGATCGCCTCCTCGGCCTTTTTGACCGTGATCGCGACCCCGAAGCAGAATCCCTGAACCTTAGCCTTGCGAATTTCCACCAATATCCCTCGCGAGCGCATAAATCGTGCTCATAACCGTGTCGGTAAACTTCGCCAATTCGTCGCGTGTTGCTTTCCGGCCGGACGGCAGCGCGAGCGGCTTTCCGAATGCGACTTTGATCTTATTCCGCTTCTTTTTGAGATTCGTACCGACGATGGCGGCCGGAACCACCGGCGCCTTCCCCAGCGAGGCCAAAAGCGCAACGCCTCCGCGGATCTCCTTGTCCCCCTCGACGTTCCGGCCACCCTCGGGGAAGATCCCGATGCAGCCGCCCGCGCGCAGCACCTCGACGGAGCGCTTGATCGCTGAAGCCGCGCTTCCATGACGGTCGACGGGATAGGCGCCCAGGCCCCAGATCAGTTGTCCGAGCCCGGGAATCTCAAAGAGCTCCTTTTTCGCCATGTACGAGACTTGGCGCGGCACGAAACTTCCCATTACGGGCGGATCGAGCAGTGAGACGTGATTGCACGCGATGACCAGCGGGCCGTGGAGCGGGATGTTTTCCGTGCCGAGCGCTTTCGCGTTCCACACGACTTCACTGTACACGTGAATGGTTGACCGCGCGAACGCGTAGAGCGCGTTCATGCAATGACCCCGCCGCCTTCACGCTGCAGATTGCGGACGATCTCAGCGATTTCGGCGACGACGGCGTCCGCATCGATCGTGCTCGAATCGATCGCATGCGCGTCGGGAGCAGGCACGAGCGGCGAAGCGGCGCGTTCGCGATCGAGACGGTCGCGCTCTTCGATCTCTTGCGCGAGTTGGTGAATGCTGATGTCGACGCCGGCTTCCAAAAGCTGCGCGCGGCGCCGTGCCACGCGCGCTTCAACGGACGCCGTAAGAAAAATCTTTACCTGTGCGAACGGGAGCACGACCGTGCCGATGTCCCGTCCGGCCATGACGACGGGGCCGCGCGCGGCGATGTCGCGCTGGCTGCGTACGAGCGCTTCGCGGACGCGCGGATGTGCAGCGATCGTGGACACGATCGCGGTGACTTCGTTCGACTGCAGAATGCGCTCGTCGATGTCGCGGCCGCCCGCATTGATGCGAAAGCCGAGCGGGGAGTTCGGATCGAGCTCTATGCGCACGCCGGCGCCGTCCCAAAGGCGGACGAGCGCGCCTTCATTGTCTGCATCGGTTCGCGTCTGCAGCGCGAGATGCGCGAGTGTCCGGTACATCGCCCCCGTATCGAGGTACAGAATGTGCAGCCGGTCGGCGAGACGATGCGCGACGGTGGTCTTTCCCGATGCGGCGGGACCGTCGATCGCGATCTGCAGATGCGATGGAGGGCTCATGGTCGAGCGGCCGTTTCGCCGTGCCAGGCAACTCCACCCCGTGCGGCAAAGGCGTGCGCGTGGCAAAGGCACGGTCCGTCTTTTTCTGCAACGGCTGCGGATTTGAATCGCCCCGGTGGCTTGGGCGTTGCCCGCAGTGCGAGGCATGGAACTCATTCGACGAACGGCCGTTTTCCGTGCCGGCGAAAAGTGCACGCGCGGCAACGCCGTCACGCAACGCGACGCTCGCTCCGGTTCCGCTCCGCGAAATCGATAGCGCAAAAATCGCGCGCGTGCGTACGGGACTGCGCGAATTCGACGGCGTGCTCGGCGGCGGCATCGTTCCGGGGAGCCTGACGTTAATCGGAGGGCCGCCGGGTGCCGGCAAGTCCACGCTGCTCTTACAAATCGCCGCGCGTCTTGCGGATCTCGGACCGACCGTATACGTGTGCGGTGAAGAATCGGCGGCGCAAGTCAAGTTGCGCGCGCAACGCCTCAATCTCGATGCCCCGATCCTCGTTCATGCCGAAACGAATCTGCGCAGCGTGCTCGAGCAGCTCGAGCGTCTTTCGCCGATAGCGCTCATCATCGATTCGATTCAAACCGTCTGGTTACCGGAAGCGGAAGCCTATGCCGGTTCGGTGACGCAAGTGCGCGACTGCACCCAGGCATTGATGGAGTACGCGAAACGCACGGGCTGCGCGACGTTCATCGTCGGGCACGTCACAAAAGACGGAGCGATTGCCGGTCCGCGGCTGCTGGAACATCTCGTCGACACCGTGCTGTATTTCGAAGGTGAGACGACCGGCGAATACCGCATTTTGCGCGCCTATAAAAATCGCTTCGGATCGATCGACGAGATTTGTGTCTTTGCGATGCACGAGAGCGGTCTCGATGAAGTTGCGAACCCCTCCGAATTGTTTTTGGCCGGACGCGATGCTCGGCCAAGCGGTTCGTGCGTCGTTGCGTCGATCGTCGGGTCGCGTCCCGTGCTCATCGAAGTGCAAGCACTCGTCGGCGAGACGAGTTACGGAACGCCGCGGCGCCTTGCAAACAATCTCGATCAAGCCCGCCTCGCGATGATCCTTGCGGTATTAGAACGGCGCGTCGGCATGCATCTGGGCACGCACGACGTCTACGCATCGGTTGCAGGCGGTCTACGCATCAACGAGCCCGCAGCCGATCTGGGCATCGCGCTTGCGATTGCATCGTCGTTTCGAAACGTGCCGCTGCCTTCGGACGCCGCCGCATTCGGTGAACTCGGGCTCTCGGGTGAACTCCGCGCAGTCGGCGCATCGCCGCGACGCGAAGCGGAAGCGCGCAAACTCGGCTATCGCACGATGTTTACGCCGGCGCAATTCACCGACATCGCAAGCGCCATCGGCGCCGCTTTACGATAAGCGAGACACCGATGGCGCTCTTCGAAATCGTTCCGAACATTTCCGAAGGCAAGCGCACCGAGACGATCGATGCGGCTGTCGCGTCGGTCGAAGCCGCGGGCGCGCGCGTGCTGCACCGGACGAGCGATCCGATTCATCACCGCAGCGTGCTCACGATCGCCGGCAATGCAAGCGCGGTCGTCGATGCCGCCGTAGCGCTCGCCGGTATCGCGGCGTCGGCGATCGACCTTCGTTCGCACCAGGGCGTGCATCCACGCATCGGCGCGCTCGACGTACTCCCATTCGTTCCGCTGGCAGGAGCCACGCTCGAGGACGCGGCGAGGCTTGCGCACGAAGCAGGCGAGCGGATTTGGGAGCGGTATCGCGTTCCGTCGTTCTACTACGGTGCGGCCGCGAAGATGCCGGAGCGCGCGCTCCTTGCGAACGTGCGGGCCGGTGAATTCGAAGGTCTGGAGGCGCGGTTCGCCGATCCGAAGTGGCGTCCGGACGTCGGCGACATCCCCCGTCACGAGCGGGCGGGCGCAATTGCAATCGGGGCGCGCGAGCTCCTGATCGCGTTCAACGTCAACTTGGCGACGGCCGAGATCGGGATCGCGCGGCAGATCGCAGCGTGCATGCGCGAGCGCACGGGCGGACTCATCACGCTTCGCGCGCTTGGTCTGCGCCTCGAAGAAAACCTCGTCCAAGTTTCCTTTAACGTCACGCGGTATGAGTCGACGCCGCTCTATAGAATCGTAGAGCTCGTGCGGCGCCTTGCGGCCGCGCACGGAGTGGCCGTCGCAACGAGCGAGTTGATCGGCTGCCTTCCGCGCGCCGCTGTTGAAACGTCCGCGCGTTACTATCTCGGCGTTCGATAACGGTACGCCTCAAGGAGCCCCGATCGTTCCGTGAAACGCGTTTTGTTGCTGATCGTCTGCCTCTTCGCCATGCTCGCACCCGCATCAGGAGCGACGCAAGATTCCGGCGGACCCGGGGATGCCGGGATCTACACGACGACACTGCAAAATGGTTTGCGCGTCGTTGTCGTCGAGGATCGCGCCGCTCCCGTCGTGCAGACTGCCGTGTGGTATCACTTCGGCTCGCTCGATGAAACGACGGGCAAGACGGGACTCGCGCATGCGCTCGAGCACATGATGTTCCGCGGCACCGCCGACATGAGTGCGGGCGGCCTTGACGATATCGTCGCCCGTTTGGGCGCGCAGATGAACGGCGAAACGTCGTACGATCAAACCCATTTCTATTTCGTGATGCCCGCGGACAAGATGGACGTCGGACTGCAAGTCGAGGCGGATCGAATGCGCAACGCCGCCTTGCGACAAGCGGATTGGAACATCGAACGCGGTGCCGTGCTGAACGAACTCGAAGGCGACGCCAGTTCGCCCTTCTTCTCGCTGCTCGCTCGCGTTCGGGCCGCCGCGTATCCCGGTCAACCCGAAGGACGAACGCCGATCGGCCTGCGCAGCGACGTCGAACGCGCAAGCGTCGCGGACATCGCAACGTACTATCACGAGTGGTACGCGCCCAACAATGCGACGCTCGTCGTTGCGGGCGACGTCGATCATGCAACGGTGTTCGATCACGCGCGCCGCTACTTCGGTGCGATTCCGTCGAAGAAACTGCCCGAACATCAGTCGACGCATCCCGTTCCGATTTCGCACACCGTGACGGTTGAATCGAATCTGCCCTTCCCGTTCGAGATCCTCGACCTTGCCTATGCCGTTCCCGGCGACGCGGAAAAAGGTGAACCTGAGATCAGCACGCTCGTTCAGCTCATTGGAAATCAGCTCTCGCCGTTCTATCAGGCGCTCGTGCAATCGAACGTGGCGCTCGCCATCGAACCCGAGCAAGACACGCAACTGCACGGCGGGCTCTTCAACGTCTTCATCGTGCTCAATCCGGGGCACACGAGCGCAGAAGCACAGCAGATTTTTCAAGCGACGATGGGCAATGCTTTAAAGAACGGGTTTGCCCCCGATCTCGTGCAGGCGTCAAAGCGGCTAACGATCGCGGAGCGCCTGTACTCCGGCGATTCGATTACCGGAATGGGCGATCTGGCCGGCTACACGTACGGCATCGTCAACGAACGCGTCTCCGATGAAGACAACCGGCTAGCAGCAATCACGTCGCAGTCGCTGCTCGACGTGACGTCGCAATACCTGAAAACACCGACGGTCGTCGGCATTCTTCGGACGAAGACCGAGCCGGTGAAGGGTGCGTCACAAAAGAGCGACGCGACGGTCACCGACGATTTCTCGAAACGCGTGCCGAACGGCCCCATCACAATTCCGCCTGCGATCGCCGCCGAGCTGCGCACGCCGACGACGGCACGCAGTCCGCTCAACCCGACGGAATTCACGCTCAGCAACGGCATGAAAGTGCTGGTGCAAGAGAAACACGACCGGTCGACGTTCATCCTCGAGGGTGAGATCCAATCATCGCCGGCGTTCACGCCTCCCGGCAAAGAAGGCATCGGGCGTCTTGCCTCCGCCGCGGCAGACTACGGAAGCGAAAATTATCCATTCGCCGAGCGTCGCCGTCAAATCGACATGATGGGTGCGGACGTTCACACCGGTTCGGAATTCAGCGCGCGCGGTCTCACTCGCGATTTTCCGGCGATCGTCTCGATTCTCGCCGACGGCGAAGAACACCCGACGTTTGGTCCGCCCTGGTTCGAACTCGAACGCAGCCAACTCTCGAATAGTTTGCAATCCGAGTCGACGATATCCGGCGTCATGGTCGACCGTGCATACGCGCGTCTCCTTGCGTCACCGCGCGATCCGTCGCTGCGCGTGCCGAGTTCCGGCACGGTCAGCGGCATCACACAGCAAGATTTACTCACCTACGTTGCCTCGTACTGGCGTCCCGACCTCACGACGATCGCAGTCGTCGGCGATGTCACACCCGATCAGGTGCGTTCGGCGTTCGAAAAAGCATTCGGATCGTGGAAAGCGAATGGGCCGACGCCCGATGCGCGTCAACTCGCCTATCCGGCAGCGCGCAGCGGACACGATTACATCGGAACGCAAGCCTCGCAAGTCTACGTGCGCTTGGGACAGCCTGCCGTTCCGCGCGACAGCGCCGACTATCCGGCATTCCTCGTCCTCAATCAAATTCTCGGCGCAGCCGGCGCGTTCGAATCTCGGCTGTGGCAAGAGTTACGTCAGAAACGCGGCCTCGTCTACAGCGTGAACAGCGGCGTCTATGCCGGACGCGACCGCGGCGACTTCCGCGTCGAACTCGACGCGTCCCCGTCGCGCGTTCCGGAAGCCGTGCGTTTCGTGCGATCGGAATTGCGCAAACTGCAACAGCAGCCGGTTTCCGCGACCGAACTCCAAGAAGCGAAACTCCGTCTGGTGAGCAACGCACTTCTCGATGAGGCGAGCGCGGACGGCCAAGTCGGGCAGCTCTTGGATATCGGAACGAACTCGCTTCCGCTCGATTACTATCGCACGTTGAACGATCGTTTCGCCGGCATTACCGCTGCCGACGTTGAGCGCGTCGCGAAGACCTACTTAGTTCCCGATAAACTCGTCGAAATCTATGCTGGACCGCCGGGTCCATGGGCACAAGAGGGACAATGAACACGTTAAGCGTCGTTACTACGATCGATCCGTCCAAGGGCGAGCCGATCGAACGCATTCCGCGCGCCGATCGCGCGCACATCGATGCGGCTCTCAGCGCAGCACACGACCGCTTTACCGCGTGGCGCATCAGTTCGGCGGACGAGCGCGCGGAGATCTTCGCGCGGATCGCCGGGACGCTTCGCGCGCAGAAGGAACAACTCGCGCGAACGGCCGTGCGTGAGATGGGGAAACCGCTCACGCAGGCGCTCGCCGAGGTGGAAAAATGTGCGGCGTGCTGCGACTATTTCGCGGCGCACACGGGCAGAATGCTCGCGGACGTGCCGATCGAAAGCAGCGCGCAGCAAAGCTATGCGGCATTCCGTCCGCTCGGTGTCGTTCTTGCGATCATGCCGTGGAACTTTCCGTACTGGCAAGTCTTCCGCGCCGCCGTACCCGCGTTGATGGCGGGAAACACGATGCTGCTCAAACATGCCGAAAATACGACGCGTTGCGCGCTCGAAATAGAACGCATTTTTAAGGAATCCGGCGCGCCGGACGGGCTCTTCGCAACGCTCGTCATCGGTCACGATGATGCAAACGCGCTCATTGCCGACGAGCGCGTCATCGGCGCGACGCTGACGGGAAGCGAACGCGCGGGCGTCGCGATTGCAAGCGCGGCCGGCTCTCAATTAAAGAAAGTCGTGCTCGAACTCGGCGGGAGCGACGCGTTCATCGTGCTGGCGGACGCGGATCTCGATGCAACGGCAAAGCGCGCGGTGCAAGGGCGATTCCAGAACAACGGGCAAAGCTGCATCGCCGCGAAGCGCTTCATCGTCGAGGATGCCGTCTACGATGATTTCGTGGAGCGTTTCATTCGGTTCGCAGCGGCGCAAAAAGTGGGCAACCCGATGGACGCGTCGACCGAGCTCGGTCCCGTCGCTCGCGCCGATCTCATGAGCGCGCTGCACGAGCAAGTCCAAGGGACGCTCGATCAAGGTGCGACGCCGTTACTGGGCGGCCGCCCGCTCGATGAACCGGGGAACTTCTACCCAGCGACGATCGTGGGCGATGTGCGTCCCGGCATGCGCATGTTCGATGAAGAAACGTTTGGCCCGGCCGCCGCAGTCGTTCGCGCAAACGATGCGCGTGAGGCGGTCGCACTTGCAAATCGTTCCAGCTACGGACTCGGGTGCTCCATCCACACGAAGGATCTCGAGAAAGCGCAAGTACTCGCGCGCGATGTAGAAGCCGGCATGGTTTTCGTCAACAGCATCGTCGCCAGCGATCCGCGCTTACCGTTCGGCGGCGTAAAACGCAGCGGGCACGGACGCGAACTCTCGTTTTTCGGCATCCACGAATTCACGAACGTTCAAACGGTCTCGATCGGTTGATACCGCATCACAACGATGCCGCTCGGCAGACTCGTCGATTCGATGAGCCGTAGCGAACGGCGTCACCACGAATGACGACGGCGTTGCTTGCGTGCCGCGTCCCATGAGCATTGCCTCGCTACGGCGCCTTAACGTCGACTCGACAATCACGGCTCGACGTACGTGCCGCGCGCTTGGACGTATGATAACGATCCGGGCGCAGGGGCGGGAACGATATAGCTTTGGAACGTTCCCCCGTCGATTTCGGCAAGCCAGTTCACCGTCACGGCGGTT
>JAFANA010000043.1 GCA_019232905.1 Vulcanimicrobiota bacterium | reverse complement strand
CGAATCCACTGTTGTCGCGTTCGCGACCACCACCACGATATTGCATTAGAAGTTCAGCCCCGCTTCACGCGCCGCATCGGCGAGTGCTTGCACGCGTCCGTGATATTTGTATCCGCCGCGATCGAACACGACGTCGTTGATGCCGGCGGCCTTCGCCTTCGCAGCGATCGCTGCGCCGACGGCCTTCGCCGCATCGGTGTTGGTGTTCGATTCGAGCGAATCGGCCACCGATTTGTCGCGCGTCGAGGCGGCGACGAGGGTGTGCCCCTTCGCATCGTCGACGAGCGTCGCGTAGATGTGATGCAGCGTGCGCCGCACCATCAACCGCGGACACTCTTGCGTCCCGGTAATCTTCTTGCGCAGGCGTTGATGACGCGCGTGACGCTGGACGTCCTTGGAGAGGCGCGCCATTACTTCTTACCTGCCTTTCCGGCCCTACCGAGTTTCTTGCGAATAACTTCGCCTGCATAGCGAACGCCTTTACCCTTGTACGGCTCGGGCGGACGCAGCGAGCGAATCTCCGCGGCGACTTGACCGACTTGTTGTTTGTCGATCCCGTCCACGTGAATTTTGTTCGTACCTTCGACCGAGAGCGTGATGCCCGTCGGCGGTTGGAACACGACCGGGTGTGAGTAGCCGAGGCTCAGGTTCAGGTTCTCGCCCGCCTTAGCGGCACGAAAACCAACGCCTTGAATCTCAAGGCTCTTGCGGAAACCCTTGCTCACGCCTTCGACCATGTTGTTGATGATCGTGCGCGTCAAACCGTGCGCAGAACGATGCGGTTTCGCGTCGCCCTTGCGCTCCACGAGCACTTTGCCGTCTTCGAGTTTGACGTCGACGACTTGCTTGAGGATGTGGCTGCGCAGTTCGCCCTTCGGTCCTTTGACGACGACTTCGCCGTCTCCGAGAGTGACGTTCACGCCGTTCGGAACGGCGATCGGCAGTTTACCAATACGTGACATGTTCGATTACCACACGTACGCCAGGACTTCACCGCCGACACCGAGCTTCTTCGCTCGCTTGCCGGACATGATGCCCTGCGGAGTTGATATGATGACGAGACCGAGACCGCCGAGCACGCGCGGAATCTCGGTCTTGCCCGTGTAGACGCGCAAGCCGGGACGCGAAATGCGGCGCAGGCCGGTAATGATCTTCTCTTTTTCCGGACCGTACTTGAGTTTGATCCGGATCGTGCCTTGCGGACCCTCTTGAAGGCGTTCGTAGTCCTCGATGAAGCCTTCATCTTTGAGGATCTGCGAGATCGCCGCCTTCACGCGCGACGCCGGAACGTCGACCGTCTTATGGTTGGCCGTGTTCGCGTTGCGGATGCGCGTCAAGAGATCGGCGACTGGATCGGTGATTGCTGCCATTACTTCAAACCCTCTCCTACCACGAAGCCTTGGTCACGCCGGGAACGACGCCTTTGTGCGCGTTCTCGCGTAAGCAAATGCGGCACAAGGCAAACTTGCGCAGATACCCGCGCGGACGTCCGCAGATCTTGCAACGGTTGTGCTGACGCACGCTGAACTTCGGTTTCCGTTGCGATTTGACGATCATGCTCGTTTTTGCCATTATGCGTTACCCTTTCGCAGCGGCAGTCCCATCGCGGTGAGGAACTCGCTCGCTTCTTCATCCGACTTCGCCGTCGTGACGATCGTGATGTCCATGCCGCGCGCTTTGTCGACCTTATCGAAGTTGATCTCCGGGAAGACGAGCTGCTCGCGCAGGCCCATATTGTAGTTACCGCGTCCGTCGAACGATTTCGGCGGGAGTCCGCGGAAGTCGCGAATACGCGGGAGTACGATGTTGAAGAGCTTGTCGAGGAAGATGTACATGCGGTCGCCGCGGAGCGTCACCTTAGCACCGATGTTCATGCCTTCACGCAGCTTGAACGCTGCGATCGACTTCTTCGCTTTTGTCACGACCGGCTTCTGACCGCTGATCGTCGCGAGCTCGGCTACGGCAGCATCCAGCGCCTTTGCATTGACGATGGCATCACCAACGGACATGTTGATGACGACCTTCTCCAGCTTGGGGATCTGGTTGACGTTCTTGTAGCCGAACTTATCCTGCAATTGCTTGCGGACGTCGCTCTGATATTTTTCTTT
>JAFANA010000077.1 GCA_019232905.1 Vulcanimicrobiota bacterium | reverse complement strand
GAGCGCGAGGCAAAGGGCATGGAGGATCTCGGTGTCGCTCCGGATCGCATCATCACGAGCCCGCTCAAGCGCGCGAAAGAGACGGCGAAGATCGTTGCGGAACGGTTGCATCTCGAAGACAAGCTCGTGGAAGACGATCGGCTTGCCGGCGACTTCGACGCCGAGTGCGCTGCTGATATCTTGCGCGAGAATGGAAACGCGCAATCGCTTATGTTCGTCGGACACGAGCCGGACTTCAGCGAGACGATCGGCGAATTAGTCGGCGGCGCGAGTATCGATCTCAAGAAAGGCGGCCTCGCCCGAATCGATCTCGACGCCGAATCGTCGACGCGCGGCAAACTGGTGTGGCTCTTGCCGCCGAAGGCACTGATGCGTTAGAGCAGCTCCGTCCCGCGCGTCTCAGGAGCGTATCGAATCGAGATTGCGAGACCGGCGGCTGAGAGTATCGCGCAGGCAAGGGTGACCGATGCCACGCCTGCGTGCGAAAGAAACACCGGCAGTGCGAACGTTCCGGTGAATGCGCCGACGCGGCTGATTGACGTCGCGATTCCGGTGGCGGTTGCGCGGAGACGCGTGGGAAACAACTCCGTCGGATAGACGAGCTCCAATCCCGCAGCGGCGCCCATCGCGATCGCGTACACGACGAAGAGCGCAACGACGGCCGCCGCCGGTACTTGCGCGACAATTGCGAACACGAGGGTGCTGATTGCAAACCCGGCGATACAAAGCGGGCGGCGTCCCCACGACTCGACGAGCCACATCGAAACGACCGAGCCGAGAAAAAATCCCGAGGTGATCGCGACCGATCCGAGCGGCGATGACGACGGTATCCTCAATGCCGCGAGGACGATCGGCGCGAACGTGTAGATCGCAAAGAGCGGCACGACTTGCAAGAGCCACATTGCCGAGACAAAGACGAGCCGCCCAAAAAACGGCGGCTCCGTAAGCGTTTGAAGCGGCACCGTGGGCGCCGTCTTCCATCGCACGGATTCCGGCGCAGTCGATCGCAGCGCGAGACCGGCGGCTGCGGGTATCGCACTACTCGCGAGGATCCAGCGCCATGCATCGTTGCGAGCAAAGAGCAGCGCACCGACGATATACGCGACCGTCGCCCCGAGAAACCACACGACTTGCATCGAGTTGACTGCGGCGCCGCGCAGGCGCGTCGGCATGAATTCGGAGATGAGCGCACCGGCGATCGGGTAATCGGCGCCGATTGCGACGCCGAGCACGACGCGTAACGCGATGAGTTGCCAAAGTTCGGTAACGACAAATTGCAGCAACGATGCGATCACGAAGAGCGCAAGGTCGGCAATCATCAAAAAGCGCCGGCCGAAACGATCGGTGAGCGGTCCGAAGACGACCGCACCGCCCATAATGCCGAGCAACGTTGCGGCGCCGGTGAACCCGAGTTGCGCATCGGATGCGTGAAGATGCGCCGCGAGCGACGGAAGCGCGAGCCCAATGCTGCTCAGAATGTAGCCGTCGCAAAAAAGTCCCGCGTTCGCGTAGATCAGCAATCGCAGATGAAACGCCCCGAAGGGCGCTTCATCAATGGCCCGCAGCGACAGTCTCCTCGTAACGCAGGTGGTCGCCGAGCGTATCCAGGCCCATCGTGCCGCTCCCAATCAGCCACATGTGAAATTGCCGGATGTCGAAGCGCGATCCGAGCCGTTGGCGGGCCTCGTCGCGGTAGCGCAGCATCGTCAACTCTCCGATTTTATACGCCAGTGCTTGCGCCGGGAGATCGCATGAATAACGCAGCGTTTCGCTTGCAATTTGCTTGTCGTTCAAGTTCGTATTTTTGCGCATAAACTCCATCGCGCGTTCCCGGCTCCATCCGAGCGCGTTCATTCCGGTGTCGACGACCAGACGCGACGAAACCATCAGGTCCTGCATCAAGCGGCCGGCATGATCGTAGGGATCGTTGTAGACACCCATGTCGAATCCGAGCTGCGCCGCGTACTCCGCATAGCCTTCGACATACGCGGTCACGGAAAAGTCCGCGCGTCGAAACGGCGGAAGCGTCGCGTTCTCTTGCTGCAATGAAATCTGAAAATGGTGGCCGGGAATAAGTTCGTGCATGATCAGCGTGCCGGCGCTCACGATCGACGTCGTCGACGGTGACGAGCCGTTGTACAGATACGTGCCGCGGGGTTGCGCTGCCGTCGGCGCCTGATAATAGCCGAACGTCTGACCGGCCGCCAGATTTGCCGGCAATGCTTCGACGCCGTACGGCGCGGTCGGCGTTTTGCTGTAGAACTGCGGGATGTGCGGCTCGACGCGCTTGACGAACGCCGTAAGTTTTTGGCCGATTTCGTCACTCGATGTAGCGAAGAACCGCGGATTCGTTTTCAGATCGGTGAGGAACGCATCGACATCGCCCGGATAATTGACCGCCTTGCGAACGCCGTCGAGTTCCGTGCGAAGACGTTGGGCTTCACGCAAGCCCAGGTCATGAATTTGCTGCGGCGTCATATTGAGCGTCGTGCTGCGTTTCACGAGCCACGCATAGTATTCGGCTCCGCCCGGATACTGTGCCTGGCCGACGATCTGCGGCGCACCGCTGCGATATGGACCATCGATGTACGCACGTAGGCGCACGAACGCCGGCACGACCGTTTGTGCAATCGCGGTGCGGATTTTCGTTTGCGCTGCAGCGCGCGCATTGGGGGGCAGCGCACTCAGCCGAGTGTCATCGACGGCGAGCGGCGAACTGTCGGCGGATATGAATCCGGCGAGCACGGCGACGGTGGGATCGATCTCCGGCGCGGGCAGCACGATGTGGCGTTCGTGTTGTCCTTGAGCAAAGTCACGAACCGAATCCGCGAGCGCCGCATAGTCATTCACCAGTTTGACGTATGAATCGATGTCGGCCGCGTTCTTAAAGGTATACGTCGTGAAGACTTGGAGCGCGTACGCGAACGGCTGCGAATACGGCGCAACGTGTTGCCCGAGCCAATAATACTTGCGCGCTCCGACGTACCCGTCCATATTGTAAGCCAGCGCGCGATAAGACAGCCATCGCTCGTGGTCGAGTTTTCCAGGGTCGATGGTTTTCAATTGGTTGAGCACGCTTTGCGCAAACGCGGCGTCATCATCGGCGTTTTTTAGAGTGACCGCGCGAAGCGATGTAACGGGTGTGCCGGTCTGCAGCGCAACCGTGTAATCGGTCGCGAGCTGATACTGATAGTACCGTTCGCTGAGGGCGTCGATCGTTTCGGCGTCACTCGCCGTCGCCGCGCCGCTTCCCGACGGCACGAAGAACGAGAGCAGTGATGTCAGTGCAAGAAAGCGGCGAACGTTCACGGCAGGCCCTCCACAAAGCGCGCTGGTGAAAGGAAATCGATATCGAGCACCGTTTCGCCGTCGAGGGCGAGTTGCGCGAGCAGTTCACCGATGACTGGCGCGAACTTGAATCCGTGTCCGGAGAAACCTGCACCGAAGACGACGCGGTCGTCGTGCGGGTCGACGCCGAGCGCAAAGTGATGATCCGGCGTCAAGGCGTACATGCACGCTTTGACGGAGCGTAGCTCGCCTGCCGCAGCCGGCATCCACTCGTCGACCACCTCGCGCATATGTCCGACTTCCCACGGCTCGACGTCGCGATTCAGATCGTCGGCGATCGTCTCGAGGCCGTATCCGTGCAGCGCCGTTTTGACGCCGTCACCTAAATCGGGAAACCCGTAGAGCGGCGCCGGCAATCCCAGGCGATCGAGGAAAAACGCCGGAAAACGATCGGGTGTGAAGGCACTCGATTCCGGCGTGAACCAGTATTGGACGTTTCGTTGGACGGTGATAGGTAACCTTAGACGTGCGAATGCCGCGGGCGTCCAAGGACCGGCGCAAACGACGACGCGATTGACTTCATATTCAGGCGTGCCGTCGATGTCGATCGCCAACGTCGAGCCGCGCGGTTGCCATCCGGTTACGCGCGCGTTCCCTTCCAGCGTCGCGCCGTTTGCGCGAGCTGCATCGAGGTGCGCTGCGATCGCTTCCTCGGGAAAGACGATGCCGGCTTCCGCTTCGAAGATGCCGATCTCATCGTCCAGTGGGCGTATCTGCGGATATGCGGCGCGTAGTTCGGGCGCATCCATGATGCGCACGTCGATCCCGTGTCGTTCGGATGCGAGCAGCACGCCGCGTGCGGCGTCGGTTTCGCCGCCTCCCACGACGAGCACGCCGCACAACTTGAGCAGCGTGCGTCCCGTTTGCTTTTCGAGGCGATACCAGAGTTCATACGCCCGCTCGAGGAGCGGCACGTATGCGAGATCTTCGAAATACGCTTTGCGGATGATGCGCGAGCGACCCGCCGACGCGCCGAACTCGTGGAGCACTGCAAAGCGATCGAGGCCGATCACGCGTGCGCCGCGCGCGGCAAGATGCGCGGCAGCTGCGCTTCCCATGGCGCCGAGGCCGATGACCGCGGCATCGTAGCGCTTCATGGCGGGTACGTTCCAGGGCAACCCTCAAACAACTGCCACGGTTGAAGCAGCCGGAGGAAAGAGAGAATGCCGCGATTTCTTCACACGTCCATCTTCGTGAACGACATGGATGAATCGATCGAGTTCTACACGCAGAAACTCGGGATGAAACTGCTCGATGGCCCGTACCACTATCCGGGCAACGCCGACATGGCGTTCGTCGGACACGATTGGAATGCGTATATCGAACTCGTGTACGATTTGGAAGAACATCCGCCGTACCAACTGGGAAACCGCTACGAGCATCTGGCGATCGAATCCGACGGCGAGCTGGAACCGTACATCGCGGATTTAAAAAGCAAGGGCGTGAAAATCGTCAAGGACGTGTATAAGTCGCCGGGCGGCACGCGCGCGATCGCCTTTATCGAAGACCCGAACGGCATTCCCGTTGAAGTTTTGGAGCGGCGCAAACGCGAGAGTCTCTCCTAATCACCGTACCGGACAATGTAGATAAGGATTGTTGCCGCGACGGCGGCGATCCACGCGTTCGTAATGAGGATGGGAACGCTGTGGATGGCAAGCGCATACGGAATGTAGAGCGCGGACCCAAGCACGATCAGCACGTACGTGTTCCGTGAAAGACCTTCGACGTCTCGCGTGCGCACCGTCTTGATCAGTTGCGGAAGCTGCGTCGTCGCGACGACGGCAGCGGCGAGATACCCGAGCGCTTCGATCATCAGTCTTCAGCGTACGTATCGCGCAAATTTTCGAGGCGCGTCTGTCCGGAAACGGGATTCCCGTCCGCATCGAGGACGTCCACGTTGAAACCGGGATAGGTCGGCGTAAACCGTTCGCGTCTCCAGTCTGCGACCGTCCACGCATCCTTTGCAGCACGTTCGTACGGCCACGTCGGAAGGCCGGTTCGATCGGATCGAACGTCGGCGCCGCCCAAGTGTTTGATGCGTACGAGAAACCCCTCGATTTGATTGATGCGAAGCTCGACGCGGCCAACTTTCGCCATGTGGTCCTCTTCCCGTTTCGCACTCACAAATAAACGAACGGATCCGCCGGCGGTGCGATGCGCACGATCCTGCCGGGAGTGACGACCAAGTCTTCGCCGCGCCGTCGAACGATGCCGTGCACGGTGATCCAATTGCCGGGAGCGATATGAAGAGCATTTTCGAGTGCGATCGCAACGGGACGCGCGTCGGCGCGGCAGCAGGTAATCGCGTAGCGGATCACGCGAGGGCGATGCGCGTTCGGCACGTAGGCGCCGGTGAAATCGATGCGCTCGCCGGGATAGAGCGCCTCGAGCGTTCCTTCGGTCGCGACGTACGCGGGCGGCGGCGAACCGGCGAGTGCGACGAAGGCGAGGAGCGCACCGACGACGCGTTGCGAAGTGCTTCCGGCATTTCCGGAACGTGTCGCGAGCAGCGCGCAAAGAGCGGCGCAGCCCCACAACGGCACCGTCAAGCGCGGGTGCACCAAACTCGCGCCGTGACCGTACGCGACAATCGCGCATGCGACCGAAAGCAATGCATAAGTTGACCGGTCGCGCTGCGCGTGCACGTCGTGCCGATGCACCCACACGCGCAGATCGATGATTCCCGCAACGCACAGTATCGTTGCAGCGGCGATCGGTGATTGCGCGCGAAGCGACGATGCAACGGCAACACCGCCGAGCGCGCACGGCGCGCCGAAAAACCCGAGAATCGCGCCGGCACCGAGTTGTACCAGCGGCGAGCGGTGCGCAAGCGAGAGCATCGGTGCAGCCGCATTCAACATGCCGGCGAGTGCCGCGGCGGGTGCGAGCGACGCGAGATCCTGCAGCAACGGCGCTTCAACGCGATCGAACCTCGCAACGGCGCCGCGACGAAACGCCGCGACCGCGATTGACGCAAACCAGCGCGCGAACGCGACGTGAGGGCCGAAGAGCGCCGCGCATGCAAATGCCGCCGGAACGGACCGTGCACCCGGGCCGTCGCTACAACCGCAGCCCGCATATGCGGCCACGACCGGCGCGAAGCGCCCGAGGACCGGAGCGAGCAAAGCCGCGCCGGCGGCATACGGCAACATTTCGAAGAGCACTGCGGCCGCCGAAGCGAGCGCCGCGCGCGTGAAGACGGGTGCCGCGGCAACGCAAGCGACGAGCAGAGCGACGTATATCGCAGCGCGCATGCCGCTCCATACCGCGCTTCGCGCATTTATCTAGGATTAGCGAAACCCGCTGCGAACCGCGAGGGAGCCCCTGAGGCGCAAGGAGGGAGCATATCCTGTGCGATATGTGACCGACGCAGCAACGATGAGATCACCCCAAAAAACATTTGCCCTTCGGGTTTTGGCGGCACAACCCGACCTGCCGCTTCAGCCGCGCGGTCACATCCCACAGAGGGGATGGGTTTGCGCTGCACGCGCAAACCCGTGCTCGCGCGCGGCTTCATTGCATCTCGGGTTGTGGCGCCAAAACAGTCGGCGCGCCACGTCTTCAGGGGCTCCCTAAGCCATGCCGTCCAAGATCACCGCGCCGCGCGGTACCCAGGACATTTTCCCGCCGGTTACTCGAGCGTGGCTTGCGCTCGAGACGGTCATTCACGATCTTGCGCGGCGTTTCGGCTACGGGGAGATCCGTACGCCGATGTTCGAGGCGACGGAACTCTTCGTTCGCGGCGTCGGTGAAACGACGGACATCGTCGAGAAAGAGATGTACACGTTCCTCGACAAGGGCGAGCGCAGCATGACGCTGCGCCCCGAGTGGACGGCCCCCGTGATGCGCGCAGCGCTGGAACACAATCTCTTTTCGCACGGCCCGCAACGCCTCTATTACGTCGGCCCGATCTTCCGCTACGAGCGCCCGCAAAAGGGCCGCTATCGTCAATCGCATCAGTTCGGCGTCGAGTGTACGGGTTTTGCCGGTCCGGAAGCCGACCTCGAAGTGATAGCGCTCGCATGGGAACTCGTGCGCGCACACGGTATCACCGACGCCGAGCTCAACATCAACTCAATCGGCGACGACGTCTGCCGTCCGAAATATCGCGACGCGCTGCTCGAACATTTTCGCCCGCACGTGCACGAACTCTCGGCCGATTCGCAGCGCCGTCTCGATCGCAATCCGTTGCGGTTGCTCGACAGCAAAGACGAGCGCGACCGGCCGTTTATCGAAACGGCGCCGAGTTTCGAATCGGTGCTCTGCGACGCGTGCCGCGAACACTTCGACGCGTTGAAAGCCTACCTCGGCGAATGCAACATCCCGTTCGTCGTCAATCCGCAGATTGTTCGCGGTCTGGATTATTACACGCGGACGGTTTTTGAAATTACGTCGAGCGCGCTCGGCGCGCAGTCGACCGTGTGCGGCGGCGGACGATATGACGGATTGGTGAAATCGCTCGGCGGTCCCGACGTGCCCGCAGTCGGATTCGCGCTAGGAATCGAGCGGTTTCTCATGATGATCGAAGCGGTGCACGGCGAACGCGCGTTGCCGCGCAGCGGCGTGCAGGCGATTGCGCTCGGTTCACAAGCACGCGCTGCGCTGGTACCGGTTGCCGTCGAATTACGGCGCCTGCTCGATGCGCCGGTGTTCATGGATTATGAGGATCGAAAATTGCTCGCGCACTTGAAGATTGCCGATCGCAACCACGCGCGCTTCGCGCTCGTTCTCGGCAGCGACGAACTTGCCGGAGGCCACATCGTCGTGCGCGATCTGGAAACGCGCGAGGACCGGCGCGTGCCGCTTGGCCGCGCGGCAGACGTTGCGGCGGCCCTTGGCGAAGCAAGGTAAGCAGATGGCACACGAAGACGAAACGGAAACGATCGCATCGCTGCTCGAGATCATGCACGAACACGATCTAGATCGCATTAAAGTGAAAGTGGGCGACGCGGTGTACGAACTGGTGCGTCGCGAAGCGGGCGCGCAAATCATTGCGCCGGCCGCAGCCGCTGCACCGGTCTCCGCAGTTTCGTCTGCGTCCGCTGCCGGGGCGGCGGGCGGGCCGCCGCCGAACGTGAAGCGCATAACCGCGCCGCTCACCGGCGTTTTCTATCGTTCGTCTTCGCCCGATGCTGAAGCGTTCGTGAACCAAGGCGATCGCGTCGAAGTCGGCGATGTCGTATGCATTCTCGAAGCGATGAAGCTCTTCAACGAAATTCAAAGCGATTACGCGGGATCGATCTTGCGCATCATCCCCGAGAATGGCGAACTGGTTTCGCAAGGCGAGGAGCTTTTCTGGATCGCACCGTGACCACCGACTACAAAGCCCAACGTGATTTCAACGCACTGCTCGCCGACCGGCGTGGATTGCTCGACTCTCCGCGCTACCGCGAACAAGTGGAAGCCATCGTCGATGCCGTCGTTACGGCGTTACGCGCCGGGAAGCGCATCTATTGGTGCGGTAACGGCGGAAGTGCTGCCGAGGCGCAACACATGGCGGCGGAGCTCTCCGGGCGGTACTTGCGCGAACGGCGCGGTCTGAACAGCGAAGCCCTTTCCGTGAATACGTCGACGTTGACGTGCGTCGGCAACGATTACGGCTACGATTACATCTTCAGCCGTCAGGTCGAAGCATTCGTGCAACCCGGCGACGTGTTGATCGGCATGACGACCAGCGGCACGTCGAAAAACATCGTGCTCGCGATGGAAGCGGCGCGCGCGAAGGGGGCGGTCACAATCGCCTTCACCGGCAACGGCGGCGGAACGATCGTCGATCATAGCGATCTCGTGTTGCTCGGTCCCGACGGTTACGCTGCCATCGTTCAAGAAGTGCACCAAGTAATGGCGCATATTGTGTGCGATCTCGTCGAACAGCGCCTAATGTTCGAAGACGGGATAGCATGAGCGTCCAACTGCAGGTTCCCGACGCGCGCACGCTCTTCGAGCGCATGCGCGGCCGCAAGATTCTCGTCGTCGGCGATTTGATGATCGACGAATGGATCTGGGGCACGGTCTCGCGCATCTCGCCCGAGGCGCCGGTCCCGGTCGTTGCCGTGACCGATCATTCGTTTACACTCGGCGGCGCGGGAAACGTGGCGAACAATCTGCGCGCGCTCGATGCAAATGTGGAGTTCGTCGGCGCCATCGGCGACGATGCGTTTGCGGCCGATGTCCGCCGGCTGCTTCGCGAGGAGCAGGTCAACGACGGCGGCGTCTTCAGCGTCGGCGATCGTCCGACGACGCGTAAAACGCGCATCGTTGCGCACAACCAGCAAGTCGTGCGCGCCGACTGGGAAGTTGCTACACCGCTGCAGGCCGGCGACCGCTCGCGTATCGCGCAATACGTGCGCGAACGCGCGGCGCGCGTCGATGCCGTCATCCTGAGTGACTACGCGAAGGGATTGCTGAACGAGGAGATCGTCGAAGCAGCGCGCGCGTGCCCGCTCGTGCTCGCCGATCCGAAGCCGCAAAATGTTGCCATGTTTGCGAACGTGACGTGCGTTGCGCCGAACGCAAGCGAAGCCGCGGCGTCGAGCGGCATCGCGATCACGGATGATACGTCGCTCGAACGCGCCGGAAGCGCGTTGCTGCGTTCGTTGCAGTGCCGGTATGTCGTGATCACGCGCGGCGAACATGGGATGTCGCTGTTCGGCAAGGACGGCGTTCGTCTCGACGTGCCGTCGGTTGCGCGGAAAGTGTACGATGTGTCCGGAGCGGGCGACACCGTCATTGCAGTGCTCGCGCTTGCGCTTGCCGCGGGTGCGCCGATCGAGCGCGCGACGCAGCTTGCCAATTTTGCGGCCGGCGCCGTCGTCGAAAAGCTCGGGACGGCGACCGCATCAGCCGATGAGATTCTGGCCTTAGTCGAGCATGAGCACGGATAACTTCTTCGGCCAAGTGCTCGACGCCGAAGCGGCCTCGCGTTGGCGAGAGGAGATGCGCAGCCAAGGCAAACGCGTCGTTTTTACCAACGGCTGCTTCGACGTACTGCACGCCGGTCACGTCAACTATCTTGCATGGGCGCGCGCGCAGGGCGACGCGCTGATCGTCGGATTGAATTCCGACAGTTCGGTTCGCAAACTCAAAGGCGAACGCCGCCCGCTCGTGCCGTTCGAAGATCGCGCGACGGTGCTGCGCGGCTTGCGCAGCGTCGACGTCGTCGTCGAGTTCGGCGAGCGCACCCCGGAAGTGCTTCTCGATCGCATCCGTCCCGACGTGCACGTCAAGAGCGCGCAGTATCGCGAAGACGAGCTGCCCGAACGCACCGTCGTCTTGCAGCACGGCGGC
The DNA here is from genome assembly GCA_019232905.1 of Vulcanimicrobiota bacterium. GTDB lineage: Bacteria > Vulcanimicrobiota > Vulcanimicrobiia > Vulcanimicrobiales > Vulcanimicrobiaceae > JAMXLG01. The sequence continues at coordinate 3,454 of JAFANA010000077.1, read as the reverse complement.
GAAATTCGTTTGGCGCCGCATCTTGCCGGTCACAGCACGACCGACATCATCGCGCAAATTATCGCTCGTTACGGGTCCTAGTCGACACCGGAGAAGGCGGCGTGCGTATCGCGTTTACGGCTAACGGGCCGGGAGAGATTGCAGGATGGTTTCGTCCGCTCGTGCGGCGGCTCTACGAACGCGATCCGGATCTCGACGTCTATCTGTTTTGCGTACCCGACGATTATGCGACCGGGTACGAAGCCGATCTCGCGAGACGGCTCTATCCGAGCGCGCGCGTCTACGATGCAAAGACATATCTGCGGTTTGCGCTCGGCCGTTCGATTGAAGGCGCACCCGAAGGCGCCGATATCGTCCAGTATCTCGGCGGTGATCTGATGCACGCGTTGCGGGTGCACGACCGCCTCGGCGGCGTTGCGACGACCTACAAATTTTCAAGGAAAAATTATCGCGAGAAGTTTGCGCGATTCTTTGCGGTCGACGAAAAGAACGTCGAACAGTTACGCGAGTGGGATACGCCGCAAGACCGCATCGCCGTCGTCGGCAACCTCGCGATCGACGGTGCGCTGTTGGAGGCGCAGCAGCCGCTCGAGGCCGGTGCTCCGGATGACGGCATTCTCGTGATGCCCGGCTCGCGCGGTTACGAAGTCGAGCACATGATTCCGTTCTTTTTCACGATGGCGTTGCGCCTCGTGCACGAGCGCCCGTCGTTGCCGATTGCATTCGGCATTTCACCCTTCACGCCGCTGGACGACGTGCGCCGGGCGATCGAAGGGGGAGGCGATCCGCGCGTCTTTGCGCAGCGCGGCCGGTTGTTCGAAGAGGCTGGACGCGCATTTCTCGTAAGCCTCGACGGCAGCGTCCGCTTTCCCATCGTGCGCAACGCGCTTGCGGCCGCGACGCGCGCCCGCGTGGCCGTGACGCTGCCGGGCACGAAATGCATCGAGCTCGCGACGCTCGGGGTTCCGATGATTGCGATCACGCCGCTCAATGCCGCGGAAAAAATCACGTTCAACGGACCGCTCACGTATCTCGATCGCATCCCCGTCGTCGGAGCGGCGCTCAAACGCGAAGTCGCGGTCGGCGTCTCGAGACGCTTTCGTTTCCACACGCAGCCGAATATGGACGCCGCAGAAATGTTGATTGAAGAGCTGCACGGAACGCTCACGCCGGGGCGCGTCGCGCGCGTCGCCCTCGAACGCTACGACGACCGCGTGTGGATAGCCCGCAGCCGTTCGCGGTTAGGCGCGCTCTACGCGTCGCACGTCGGCGCGGCGGACCGCATGGCTGAATCACTTCTATCGATTGGCGGGTTTCAATAGCCGTATGCGCATTTCGGTCGTGATAGCCACGAAAGATCGCGCCTCGTATGTCGAGCGCGCGCTTGGATCGTTTGAAACGCAGACCGGCGCGCCGCCGTTTGAGGTGATCGTCGTCGACAACGGCTCGAGCGACGATACCAAAGGCGTGGTCGAGCGCCAAGCTGCGCGCGCCGTGTATCCCGTCACCTACGTTTATGAAGGCGAGCCGAATCGCGGAAAGGCGCGCAATCGCGGAATCGAGCGCGCAAGCGGATATCTCGTGCTCTTCTGCGACGATGACGTGATTGCGCCGCCCGGATATCTTGCGGCGCACGACGCGGCGCACACGACCAGCAATCTGGTCGTCAACGGGCCGATTCTCAACGTCGGGTCGTACGACGAGCAGCCGAAGCCGACGTTCGCGAATTACTCGCGCGCGTTTCTCTGCACGTGCAACGTATCGATTCCGAAACATTCGCTCGACGCGGTCGGCGGATTCGATGAGATGTTCCATCTCTACGGGTGGGAAGATACCGAACTCGGCGTTCGTCTGCGCGAAGCCGGCATGCGCTGGACATTCGCGTGGGATGCGTACATCTGGCACATCAAGCCGCCGGCTGAGAATACGCTCGAAGTCGAGACGCGCAAGGCGATGGAAAAGGCGCGGATGGCGCGCCGGTTCATCGAGAAGCAGCCGTCGCCGCGGGTTCGTATGGCCACGGGCGCGTATCCGGTGAATTTGATGCGCGCGAAGCTCCTCTTTCCCGATCAACTGCTTGCACTCTACGCCGGGATCGCAACGAGCAAGAAAGCACCGCCCTTTGTTCGCGCGCTTGCGCGGTCGCGATTCTTGGACGGCATGTATCTGCGCGAGTTGACCCGGACGCTCAACGGGTGACGGCTCGCGCGCTCTTGTATTGCGCGGGCGGCGGTATCGGCGACTCGCTGGTTGCAAGCGTCGTAGCGCGCGCATTGCACGCGCGCTACGCATGCGTCGATGCATTGACGCTGCCTGGACATCGCGGAACGCTGGAACGCGTACCGGACATCGACGACGTGCTCGTCGATGACGGCGGGGACGAAGAACACCTCGCGCGTGCGGTACACGAGCGAAGCTACGATGCTTGCGTCGTCACTTGGGCAACGCCGCGCACGGCGAACGTGCCGAAACTCGCGCGCATTCCGATTCGGGTCGGTCAGGCGCGGCGGTTGTATTCCGGCCGCTTTACCAAACGCGTCGTCGTTCGAAGCGAATGCGGTAATGTGACGAGTTCATGGGCCGATATTTTGCTTGATTACGCCCGCGCGATCGGCTGCGACACAGGTGACACCCATCCGCGCTTTATACCAACGCCGGAAGACAACGACGAGGCCGAAGCCCTCCGTGTCACCCTGAGCCTCTCGAAGGGCAACTACATCATCTTGCACCCCACGAACGCGATCGCGTCGAAGCGCGGCATATGGCCCGCAGAAGGGTGGGCTGCCGTTGCGCGCGCGTTGTACGAAAAATTTCGCGTGCCGGTTCTACTATCGGGATCGAACGCCGACGAGCAAATCAACGAGGCGATCCTTCGACAGGCTCACGATGACGCGGGGGATGCGTCGATCCTCAATATTGCCGGCCGCGTGAGCATCGGTGCGTTTGGTGCGCTTTCGCGGGACGCTCGGGCGTTCGCCGGCATTACGACGGGGACGATGCACGTCGCGGCCGCCGTCGGAGCAGCGACGGTCGGCATCTTTCCGTTTCAATCCGACTTTCCCGATCGCTGGGGACCGCTCGGCGCGCGTACTGCCACGGTCCGTGCGACGTTCGCGTGCCACCCGGGCGACACGAAGGAACACTGCCGCGACTACGCTTGCATCGCTCATCTGAACGTGCCGAAGATCGTAGCGGCGGTCGAGGAGTTGATCGCGTAATCCCGGTCGAACCCGCCACGAGCCATGCGCGCGACGATTCAGCTCTGTACGTATAACCGGGCCCATCTTTTGGAGCGCGTGCTCGACGCGTGCTTCGAGCAAACGGTTCCGGCGGATTCGTATGAAATCGTACTCGTGAACGACGGGTCCACGGACTCGACGCCCGAGGTGATTGCGCGCGCGCAAGCGCGAGCGACGTGCCGCTTCGTCGTCGTCAATCAGCAGAATTCGGGTCT
>JAFANA010000130.1 GCA_019232905.1 Vulcanimicrobiota bacterium | reverse complement strand
TACTTGCGCCGGCGAATCGATCGGCATTCCCGTAACGAGAAACGCCGCCAACAGTCCTAGTGTCTTTCGCATGTCGTTGCCCCTCATGGTCGCGGCGAAGGCCTTTCGCCGAAGTCGAATGAGGCGACGCTCTAAGAACGACGCCTCATCGTGGTGGTTGTGGTGTTTACCGCATCACGCCGTGTTTACGCGGACGAGATGTTTGGTGTGCTGCCGGCTGGTGCTCGCGCGGGGCTTGCCGCGCTACCGGTTCTGAATGACGGTTCACCGGTTGTTGCCGCGCATACGCCGGTTGTTGCCGCGCGTATGCAGGTTGCTGCCGCGCATACGTTGACGGTTCGAATGACCGCTGCGGACGCGTGATGTTCGTGTTGTTAAAACGCTGCCACGTCGACTGCGTGGGCGTGTCGCTGTGGCGCGCGACGAGCGGCGCGTTCGCGCGAGCGGGCGCGCTTCCGAAACGCTGCCACGTCGTCGAGCGAGCCGGTTGCATCGGTGCGCGTGTTATCGTACGTGACTTGAAGCGCTGATAGTTCGTCTGCGCGATAGTTACGCGCGTTTCGTGCGGCGCGAAGCGATAGTTTTCGCGGGTCGGGGCGAGCGGGATGCGTCCCGCGATCGCGCGGACATCGCGAACCTCGCTCGATTGCAAGTGTACGATGTGGCCGAAATCACCGCGCTGCCAATTATTGACCGGCATTGCAACGATTCCGCGATTGTAGTTGCGATAGTGATTGATGATGATCGTATTGTTGTAGACGATCGTGTTGCCCGGTCCCCACCAGCGATGGACGACCTCGCCGGGTGCGAGCGGTACCCATCCGATGTTGCCGAAACCGAGCGATAAACCGCCGCCGCCGAATCCAAAGAAGGTGACGAGTGCCGGCGACCACACCGGCCTCACGACGCGCGGTCCGGGTGCCCAAGCCCAGCCTAGACCGGGTTGGAAGAACCAGCGGCCATAGTGGTAGGGCGCCCAACCCCACGGTTCCGTGGCAACCCACGTGTAACCGTAGTAGGGTTCATACGCCCACGATCCGCTGCTGTACGGCGTCCAGTTCGCGGCGACGTCGCTCGGCTGCCAAACTTCTCCGTAATCGGGCGTGTTGATCCAGCGGCCGTCCTGCGCGAGATCGTCGGCACCGACCATGTCGTTGTTGACGTTTTCATACGGCGCGAGGCTCGCGACTTGCAGCACTTCACGGTCGCGATCGTCATTCCAACCCTCAAAACTGTCGCTCGCGATCGCGGCGACGTATTGATATTGCGGATCGTTCGCATTGCCGGCAATCTCCATCGTTCTGCCGGGCTGCAGTTGCTGCGATCCCTGCGGCGTACCGACCGTCACGCTTCCGCTACGCGCGGTTACGTCGGTATTGCCGTTCTGTTCGACCGTAATCACATATGCGCCGGCCTCGTCAGGACTGATATCGACCGAAGGAGTTTGAACGGTCACGTGATCTTGATAGCCGTCGAACGCGCGTAATTCGACGGTTCCTGCGGCGAGTTGAGCGACATCCGAAGATCCATCGAGTTGCGTGAAACGCAATTGCGCGCCGCTATCGGCGCGCAATACGTCTCGTCCATCCAATTCGACCTCCGCGCGGCCGTCGCTGCCGGCCGAAAGATAATCTCCCGCTTCTACGGGAGCATTCGCAATGGCGGCAACACCGTCGCCATCCGCGCTATGTTTGATGGCAACGTCGCCTTCGATCGCACTGATTCGCGCGATTCCAGGCGCTGCTGCGCCGCCGTCGTCATCCGCAAGTGCGGCTGACGATACGAACGGAAGCGTACTTGCCGTCAACGTGAGTGATAATGCGAGTAAGAAGACGCGTTGAGTAGACGGGTGAGCCATCTGTACTCCCCTTTGTTAGTTATGGTGTAACCAAGTACACTTCTCAACGCTGACAATACGTGGAACGTTCTTTGACAAACAGTTGGAAACGATTAGAAACGGCTCAGAACGCTCGCGGACCTCTTCTTTCGCCACGCGAGGAAGAACAGAACGCTCAACGTGCCGTGAAAGAGCACGGCCGGCCACAACAAGACGCCGCCGAACGGCGTTCGAACGGCGATCACAAGAAGCAGCACTGCCGCCAGCACGTTGTACGCGAAGAGCCCGCGCAAGGGCGCACGTTCCTCGCGAACGTCTTCCGGCGGCCAACATCCAATCGCTAGCGCGATGAGGGCGCATCCGGCCAGCCTCCCGAGGAGCTCGCCGCCAATCGTCAATGGGAGACCGAAAAGAAGCCACGCGAGAAGCGACGGCGAGACAAGAGCGACGAGGCCCGTCAGCGCTTCCGTGACGGCCGACAGATACAGCAATTGCTTGGAGCCATTCATCGTGAGTGATTGTCTCACTCGCGAGTTGCGAGCATGCGCCCAAAAGTGCAACCGTCCCGGCGCACGTTCGGGATAACGTGAGCCGCAGGGAACCTCTAGACTTGAAGCTGACCGCACTGCCGGCTTATGAAAGGCAAGACATATGGCTTCGTCCGACGAGACGCTCGATCGCACCGTACTGCCGATTCCGGACCGGCCGTTCAAAGGCATCGCAAACCGGACGCTCGAGGCATCCATCCCGGATTATCCCGGCACGATCCGGCCGCCGACCGGCGCACCGAATATCGTACTGGTCCTCATCGACGACGCCGGCTTCGGCAACGCCGAAACATTCGGCGGCCCGATCGCGACTCCGACCCTCGAACGCCTCGCGCAAAACGGGTTGCGCTACAACCGCTTTCACGTTACTGCGCTCTGCTCGCCGAGCCGCGCTGCATTACTTTCCGGAAGAAACCATCACGCGATGGGCTTCGGTTCGATTGCGGAATTCAGCGGCGGTTGGCCCGGGTACAACGCGATGTGGCCGGAGAGTGCCGCATCAATCGCCGAAATCTTGCGCAGTAACGGGTACAGCACCGCCGCGTTCGGCAAGTGGCATTTGACGCCGGACGATCAGCAAGGTCCCGCGGGACCGTTCCGGCGCTGGCCCAACGGTCTCGGGTTTGATTACTTCTGGGGTTTCCTCGGCGGCGAAGCGAGTCAATACGATACGGTCATCACCGAGAACAACACAACGCTCGGGCCGCCGGACGACGAGCACTTCTATTTTCCCGATGCCATGGCCGACAAGACGATTGCGTGGATCCGCGGGCAACAATCGCAAGATCCCGAGCGCCCGTTCTTCGTGTATTTCTCGACCGGTGCGACGCACGCGCCGCACCACGTCGCAACATCGTGGGCCGATAAATATAAGGGCACATTCGACGGCGGATGGGACGCGTTACGCGTGCAAACCTTCGAACGCCAAAAGCAACTCGGCATCATCCCGCCCGATGCGGAGCTCACGCCGCGCGCGGACGCATTTCCAGCGTGGGACTCCGTTCCCGCCCCTGAAAAAAAACTCTATGCGCGACAAATGGAAGTGTATGCGGGCTTCCAGGAAAACGCCGACTACAACGTCGGCCGCGTCGTCCAAGCGATCGACGACATCGGCAAACTGGAAAACACGGTCGTTATTTACATCCTCGGCGACAACGGCTCGAGCATGGAAGGCACGACGACGGGATGCTTCAACGAACTCGTCGTTCTTAACGGCGTTCCGCTGACGCCCGACCAGCAATTGATGCTCATCAACCACGTCTACGGTGGAATCGAATCATGGGGAAGTCCCGGCACCGATCCGCATTTTGCGTGCGCATGGGCCTGGGCCGGTAACACGCCGTTCCAGTGGGGGAAACAAGTCGCCTCGCATTTCGGCGGCACGCGCGATCCAATGGTCATCTCGTGGCCGGCGCGCATCAAAGATAGAGGCGGCATCCGTTCGCAATTCACCCATCTCATCGACGTCGTTCCGACGCTCCTGGAAATAACCGGTATTCCGGCGCCGAAGGCCGTCAATGGAATCGAACAGATTCCGATGCACGGCGTCAGCTTTGCGTACACGTTCGATGATGCACGAGCGCCCGAGCGTCACACGCAACAATACTTTGAAATCTTCGGAAACCGCGCGATGTATAAGGACGGATGGATCGCAAGTTGCCGCATCGATCGCATTCCTTGGGAAGTGAATCCGGCGACGTTGACGCGGTTTGCCCCCGGAAGTTACGACCCGGAGAAAGACCGGTGGGAACTCTACGATACGACGACGGATTTCTCCCAAGCGCGGGATGTCGCCGGCGCCAATCCCGACAAACTCAACGCATTGAAAGCGCTCTTCTGGGAAGAAGCGGAAAAATACCACGTCACGCCGCTGCTTGCCGGATTCTCGTCCTTCTTCGGGTTCAAACCGACGGACGGCGCGCTCAAGACGCAGTTTACCTATTATAGCGGCGTTCAGAATATCAATCCGGGCATGGTGCCGCACGTGTACGGAACGTCGTACGCGATTGAAGCGGACATCATCATTCCCGACGGCGGTGCCGAGGGCGCAATCGTCGCAAATGCGGATTTTCTCGGAGGATTCGCGCTCTACGTACAGGACGGAAGGCTGCATCATACATACAGCTTCCTCGGTCTTCAAGAGTACACCATTACGTCATCAGAGCCGCTGCCGGCGGGGCCGGTCATCGCGCGCTTCGAGTTCATCGCCGATGCGCCGAAACCAGCCACCGGCGGACAAGGCCGTCTCCTAGTCAACGGCACCGTCGCCGGCGAAGGACGGCTGCAACATACGGTTCCGGGACGCTTCTCCGGTTACGCGTGCATGGACATCGGCTGCGACAACCACATGCCGGTCTCTAAAACCTACAAGTCACCGTTCGCATTTACCGGCACCATCAACAAAGTAACGTTCGACCTCGAGCATCCCGCGCCCAAGAGCGAGGCAGAAAAAGGTGAGCTGACGACTGCAGCTCACCAAACAAAGACGCTTGCCGGGGTAAATGGTTAGCGCTTCTTCTTGCGAGTCGCCTTACGAGTCGCCGCCGCTTTGCGAGCCGCGGTTTTAGCAACCCCAGTGCGCTTGCGAGTGGCGGCGGCCTTTTTCGCCGATGCTTTGCGGCGCGGTTGCGGATGAACGCCTAGTTCTTTCGCCGACGATTCGCCGAGGTCGATGTCGTAGTACTTTGCGGCTTTCTTGATGTTTGCAAACGCGAGATCGCGTTCGCCCTTCGATACGCCGGTCACTTGATCGAAACGCGCAACGGCGTTGCGCACGTGACGCGCGTCCGTCAACGGTTCCTTGCGCTCTTTAGGAAATGCAAAGACGCTGTCCGGAAGGTCGCTCTGCATCGTGAGCCGGCCGTGTTTTTCGTGGGGTCGCCAAGTTGCTCTCATGTCGCGTTTTTACCCAACTTCAACGCGGGATAGCAGCGATGACGAGAGGAGCTTTTTGATGCCCGCCCAGACGCAACCAAACATCATCGCGATCATGGCCGACGACATCGGCTGGTTCAACATCGGCGCTCACCATCAAGGAATCATGGCGAGCCGTACACCGAATCTCGACCGCCTCGCTTCCGAAGGCATGCGCTTCACCGACTACTATGCGGAGGCAAGTTGCACGGCCGGACGTGCAGCATTCATTACCGGCGAACTGCCCATCCGCACCGGCTTGACGACCGTCGGCCAGGCCGGCGCAAAGGTCGGCATGCCGGAAGACGCACCGACGATCGCAACGGCCCTCAAGTCGATGGGTTACGCCACCGGCCAATTCGGCAAGAACCATCTCGGCGACTTGAATCAATATTTGCCGACGCTGCACGGCTTCGATGAATTTTTCGGTTACCTGTATCATCTCGACGCGATGGAAGATCCGTCGCATCCCAACTATCCGCAGGA
>JAFANA010000142.1 GCA_019232905.1 Vulcanimicrobiota bacterium | reverse complement strand
CATTCGGCCCGGACACTTTGCGCAGCGCAATGCGCGCGTGCGCGCAATGGTGCGTTACCGTGCTACGCCCTCGCTTGCTTCCGCCTCACTTTCCGACGGAGCGCTCGCTTTAGCGTTCGACGAGCCGTTGCGTGCCGTTACACCGGGGCAGCTCGTCGCGCTCTTTGACACAAGCGGCGTCGAAGTACTCGGCGCGGCCACGATTCGTTCGGCCGTTTAAGCACGAAAACCTAACACGAAAAAAGGCTAAGCAAGTTCATGGGCATGCTTGCAGGGCCGATGACCTAGCTAAGTGCTTCTCACACCTAATGACGAAGCGCGCCTGCGTGCGATCGAGCGATCGCAGTCTCAGGAGCCGGGCGAGGACGCAGCGCTCGCATCGCTCGTGAAGCAGGCTGCGGCTTTATGCAGTGCGCCCGCGGCATTATTTGCGGTTCTCGGCAGCGACTCGGTCTCCATCAAGACGTCGTTTGGCTGTTCGTTTGGTCCGGTGCTGCCGCGCGACTCGGTTCTTTCAACACGCGTCGTCGAAACGCAGCGATTTTTTGCGGGTACGTTTCGACGCGACGACACACAGTTCAGATTCTTCGCCGGCACGCCGGTGTTCATCGGCGACACGTGCATCGGTTCGCTCGGTGTCTTCGATATGGGAGACCGCGAAATCACCGCGCGCGATCGTAACGCACTTGCTGCGATCGCGAGCGCAATAGGCGGGATCCTCGAAGAACGCATGCGCGCGGCGGCGCCTGACCCCGACTTGGTCGAAACGGGCCTCAGCTTTACCGACAACGCGTGGATGCTCTTTTCGCTGGCTCCCGGCCAATCGTTGCCGCGCATCGAATATGCGAACGCACGCGTGGGCGAAATCACCGGCTTTTCGCTTGAGGAACTTACGAGTAATCCGCAGCGCTTCTATGACGCAGCCGGATACGCGAACGCGGTGCTTCTGGCCATCGAACGCGCCACGACGAACGATCCGAGCCCGGCGCATGTGCAAGTTCAAGCGCCGGACGGCAGCATGATTTGGCTGGAAGGACGCGCGCGGCGGTTGAGTGACGGCCGGGACGGCTCGTTGCGGTTCATGACGATCGCACGCGACATTACCGAACAGAAACAGGCAGAAGCGTTTCGTAATCTACTGGCTGAAGCGATTCGTCGAACGCCGGAGGCACTCTTCATCGTGCGCATGAAGGGCGAGCAGCTTTTACCCGACGTCGTCTATGCAAACGAAGCGTTTTTCGCACTCAGCGGATTCGGACCGTCCGAGTACCCGAAAATACTCGGGAAAACAAGCAATAAGAGCGCAGTACTCGACGCCGTCCGCGACATTCACGACGGACGCAGCACGGAAGGCGAAACGCTGTTGTACCGTCGCGACGGCACAACCTTTCTCGCGCACTACCGCTCGCACCCGATCGACGCGCCGGATCGCCACGCCGTCATCTTCGTCAAAGACGTTACGGAGGAGCGCCGGCAACAGGGTCAGCTCGCGATGCTCTCCGCTGCTATCGAGGAAGCCGAGGATTTTGTCGCAGTCGCCGACGATACGCCGGTCGAACGCGGCGGACCCTTCGTCGTCTACGTGAATCCGGCGATCGCCCGCGCTTCAGGCTACACGCCGGAAGAACTGATCGGGCGTCCTTACGATCAGCTTCATTCGCCGAACAACCCCGCAAAAATGGCTGACTCCGTTCGCGAGTCGATCAGAAAAGCGACGCCCGGATTCCGTGAACTGCTCATACGGCGCAAAGACGGAAGCGATTTTTGGATCGAAATGGTCGGGCGGACGTTCAAGGATCCGGCGACGAACCGCTCGTTTCGGCTTTCCGTCGGACGCGATATTACGCTGCGCCGGCGCGCCTTCAATCAGACGGCGCTGCTGCTCGAGGCGAGCGATCAATCCTCCGACGCAATTGTGCTCTACGAACCGAACAGTTCCGGAGAGCTCGTCGCAACGTACGAAAACGGCGTCTCAGCGCAGACGGACAAGAAACGGCTGCTATCGCTCTGGCGCGCTGATTCGGAGTGCGCGGTCCGGATCCGCGAAACGCTCGAGAGCGGCGGGGAAATCCGCGAAGTCTTCGCGGAGAACGACGAAGACGGCGCTCCGGTTTTGGTACAGTTCTCGGCCCGTTCCGTTCGCAACGAAGCTCGGCTGGAAGCGATCGTAACGATCGAACGCACCATCACGAAGGCGAACCAGGGCCACGAACACAGCGGGCAGTCCTTGCTCCTTCGCGTGGCCGCGATGTTGCCGGCTTTGGTGCACGCGCCCTCGACGGACGAACGCCTCGCCATCCTTAACGCGATTCTCTTCGACGCGTTCGGGGCAGAACTGCAGCCGTCCACCGCGCAACTGGAGGACAACAACGTCCACGTTGCGACCGGCTGGAAAGGGGCGACGTTCAAGCTCGGCGACAACGCCTACGCCGCGCGCTGGACTCGCGATCTCGACAGCATCGGCCTCACCGCACTTCGGCTTTGCATCGAAGCGACGATCGAAGAGAACCGAAAAGCCGCTACGCTGTAGAAGCGCGGGCGCCGTGGGAGTACGCTACAATCATGTCGCTCGAGGATGACGTAGCGTACACCTGCCCATATTGCGGCGAAAGCAATTACGTCGGCTTTGACGCAAGCGGTGGAAGTCACCAGCGTTTTGTCGAGGATTGTCCGGTCTGCTGCAGTCCGATCGCGTTTGACGTGCGGGTCGACGAGGATGGTATTCCGATGCTGCAATCCGCGACGCGCGAGAATCCATAGTTCGCACTGAATGCGAGGTACACGCTATGGCTTTGTCTTTCGAAACGCTCGACGTTCATCAGGAAGGCGCAGTCGTTTTCGCCGATATCTCGTCGCCTCCGATGAATCTTCTCGGCCCGGAATTGGTGCGCGATATCGTGTCGCTTATTCAGCAAGCAGAATCCGACGACACGATCCAGGTGCTGGTCTTCCGAAGCGCCGATCGCGAGTATTTCATCGCTCACGTCGACTTGAATCGCGTTGCCGAGTACCGGCAAGAGGCGGCAAAACTTACCGGCGAAGCGTCCATCGCGTCGTTGTTCCGGCGCATCAGCACGAGCCGGCTCGTCACGATCGCGCAGATTGAGGGACGCGTGCGCGCCGCCGGCAGTGAATTCATACTCGCGTGCGACATGCGATTTGCGGCACGAGAGTCGGCGATCTTCGCGCAGTTCGAGCCCGCGTTCGGTCAGGTCCCCGGCGCGGGAGGCGTGCAACACCTGACGCGGCTTTTAGGGCGCGGCCGAGCGCTCGAGGTTCTCTTGAGCGCGAACGACTACGATGCCGACCTCGCTGAACGCTACGGGTGGATCAATCGCGCCCTGCCGGCGAAAGAACTCGGCGACTTCGTGCGCGCGCTCGCGCATCGAATAGGGGCTTTTCCGGCCGCCGCCCATAGCGCGGTGAAAGAACGCGTCAATGCAATCGCGCTCGCGCCGATCGAAGACTTCCGTCACGATTCCGATCTTTTCGCGAGCGCCGTGCGCACTCCTGAAGCGCAGCAGCGCATTCGCGCCGCGTTCGAACTCGGCTTGCAGACGCGAGAGGGTGAAATGCAACTCGGGGAACTCTTGGCGAAATTGCCGCAGGGTCTTACGCGGTAGCGAGCGCCATATCGGGACGCAGGTTCCAGTACGTGTCGCGAATGACCGGTTTGAAGCCCGCGCCGATGATGACGTTCTCTAAGTCGCGGCGCGTTGCGTCGTTATTTGCACCGGCATCGCGGACGACGCGATCTTCGATGATGACGCCGCCCATGTCGTCGCATCCGTAGAAAAGCGCGAGTTGCCCCATCTTCAATCCGGGCGTGAGCCACGAAGCCTGAAGATGCGCGAAGTTATCGAGGTACAGACGCGAAACGGCGAGCACGCGCAAATACTCGAGCGCGGTCGCTTCTTTTCCGCGTAGCGGCGTCTTGAACGGCACGTAGAACCACGGAATGAACGCGGTGAATCCGCCGGTTTGATCTTGCAGTTCGCGCAGGACGTGCATGTGCTCGATGCGTTCTTCATCGGTCTCGATCGAACCGTACATCATCGTTGCCGTCGTCGGCATTCCGAGATGATGCGCTTGACGCATGACATCGAGCCATTCGGCCGGAGTTACCTTGCGAGCCGATATGCGTTTGCGCACGCGCTCGACGAGAATCTCCGCGCCGGCGCCGGGCAGCGACTTCAATCCCGCGGCTTTCAAACGCTCGAGGACTTGGCGCGGCGTGAGGTTCTCGATTTTCGCGAGGCCCGTGACTTCGGACACCGAGAGCGAATGGATGTCGACGTTCGGGAACTCATGGCGGACGCGATCGAAAAGTTCTTCGAACCACGTCAGCCGCAGATCGGGATTGACGCCCCCTTGAATCATGATCTGCGTGGCGCCGAGATCGGCCGCCTTCTTCACGCGCGCGATCACCTGGTCGTGATCGAGCGTACGGCCTTCTTTATGATGTTCGGGACGGAAAAACGCGCAGAACGTACAGTGCACGTTGCAGACGTTCGTGTAATCGATCGTCGTGTCGATGACGTACGTGACGGTATCCGCCGGATGCAGCGTGATGCGGCGCGCGTGCGCCGCCATGCCGAGCTCGTGCAAGTCCGCTTCGCGATAGATCCTTACGCCTTCATCGAACGAAAGACGCCCGCCGCGTGCGGCGCGGTCGAGCAAACTAGCGAGAGACGACACCGATGACCTCCGGAAGGGACGACGGAACGCGTTCGATCGCGCCGATCGCATATAATTCGCGGCAATACGCGCCGAGGCCGGCTTGCGCAGCCGAGTGGAACGTGAAGTTCAATTTACCGTAATACCGCTCGTAAAATCCGTTCGATCGCGGGTGCTGCCGGTGCGCTTCGGCGATGACCTCTTCCATGTGCGAACGCGACCACGTATAGGCGTCCGTCAACGCATGCATGCATTCGCGAATCGCTTCAGCGTCCCGTTCGTAGGCGTCGCGGCGCGCGGCCCACACGGCGAACACCGTCTGCGCGCGCGTCCACTCGTGCCACAGCGTGCCGAGATCGTAGACGTGCTCGCGCGGAAAACGTTCGAGCGCATCGATTGCCGAATCACCGATCAAGAGCGCCGGCTCTCCGGCAGCCGCTTCTTCCAACGGATTTGCAGACTCCGCGTAGTGCGGTTGGACACCGTAACGGCGTTCCAGCACGACGCGCAGCAAGTTTCGTCCGCTCGCCGATTCGCCGGTGAGCGCGATCCGCACGCCGTCGAGCAACGCGGGCGGCGTTTGGGAGACGAGGACGACGGAGACGACTTCGTCACGCGCGCCGATGCACAGATCGGGAAGGAGCACGAGTTCGTCGCTGCGCTTCGCCCAGGCGAACGCGCTAATCGGACTCAAATCCAACTCACCCGAGAGCAGCATCGCATTCAGGTTAGCCGGAACGTCGGCATGCAGCGATCCCGGATAGTGAATCACGCCTGCGTCAAAAGCCGCATAGATCGGCAGATCGTTCGTATAGATAATTCTGCCGCAACGTAAGGACACTATGCGTGCACCAGTTCCTTTTCAGGAGCGGATGGCGTCCAATCGTACGGGAACTCGTCGTAGGTCGAGTTACGCCGCACGGGAACGTATCCGGCGTCTTCGATCAAGCGACGGAACTCGCGATCGTCGACGTATTGACCGGATTGCGTGCCCGACGAGTGATAAATCATCTCTTCATCGGTCGACCCGTGCGTGCCGTCCATGTCGTCCGCGCCGTACTGCAGCGCCACCTGGCAAATTTTCAGGCCTTGAATCATCCAGTACGCTTTGATGTGATCGAAATTGTTCAGCATCAGGCGCGCGACCGCGAAGGTCTTCAAATCGTCGAGCCCGCTCGTCCATCCGCAGTCTGAGAGCTCGTTGCCGTCTGGATGAAACGCGAGCGGAATGAACGCGTTGAAACCGGGCGAGCGCTCTTGCGATTCGCGCAACTTGATAAAGTGATCGACGCGATCTTCCAGCGACTCGATGTGTCCGTAGAGCATCGTCGCGTTCGATGCAACACCCTGGCGGTGGAGTTCTTCGTGAATTACGAGCCAGTTTTCACCGGAGACTTTGTTCGCGCAGATTTTCGAGCGCGTCGGCTCGCCCAGAATCTCTGCCGCGCCGCCGTTGACGTTATCGAGTCCCGCTTCTTTGAGCGTCTTGATGATGTCGGGGAAGCTCATCCGATGGCGCTTGGCCATGTACTCGATCTCTGCCGCGGTAAAGAGCGAGAGCTGCACATGCGGCAGCGCTTCTTTGAAGCGGCGCATCAGCGGAAGCCAATAGTCGAGCGAAAGTTGGCGCGGGTCATGTCCGCCGACGATATGAATTTGGTTGAAGTTCGTGCCCGTCTCCATCGCCTTCGCGTAGACCTGATCGGCCGTCATGCGGAAGATGCGTTCGGGTTCTTTGAATTCGTCCGCCGCAAACGAACAGAACTTACAGTTCGCGTAGCATACGTTCGTCGAGTTGATGTACCGGTTGAGGACGTAGAAGACTTTCTTGCCGCTCTTACGTTCCTTCTGCGTCCGCGCGAGACGGCCGAGGTTGTGGAGATCGTGAGTCCGGTAAAGCGCGAGTCCGTCTTCCATGGATAGAGGAACGCCCGCATCGACTTTGCGCTCGATCTCGACGAGCGCGGGATCCATTGGGTATGCCATTTCCGCTTTATTCTAAAGAAGCGGCTTTGGGCCCCTCGAATACGTTTATCGGGGCAGCGGCCGCTAGAGCGGCCACGACGCTGATGCCCCAGAGGAAGCCGCCGAGCACGTCCGTCAGGTAATGGGCCGCTAGCGCTAGCCGCGACCACATGATCGCGATGCCGAGAAGGATAAGAACCGCGCCCGCGACTCGGCCATACCGCCAAGC
This sequence comes from Vulcanimicrobiota bacterium, assembly GCA_019232905.1. Classification (GTDB taxonomy): domain Bacteria; phylum Vulcanimicrobiota; class Vulcanimicrobiia; order Vulcanimicrobiales; family Vulcanimicrobiaceae; genus JAMXLG01. The sequence goes on along the minus strand of JAFANA010000142.1, from coordinate 6,236 downwards.
CGAGCGAGACGCGAAGACGCCCAGTAACATGTAAAATCCCGTGGCAATCGCCGCGTGCGAACTGGGATAGGAAAAAGCCGTCTCATGCTTCACGACCCAATCGAGTCGCCGCGGCCGCGCGAACACGTGCTGAAAAAAGTCCGCACCTTGCCACGCGACGAGCAATGCGACGATCGCGAACGCCGCTCGCCATCTCCAACTTGGAAAGATGATTCCAATCACGATCAGGGAGATACAGAACGGAACGAGCACATAAGCGTAACCGAACCACGTAAACCACCAGGCAACCAGCGTCGAGTGATTCACCCACGATGCTTCAATTGCCAACAGCCATGTGGGATCGGGTCGATGGTCGACGGCGCGGCCAAGTAACACAAAGAGTGCAATTGCCGCGATCGCGACAACGGCGATGACGATCCTACGCAAAGTCGGCATCCGCCAGGGGGTCGTAACCCCAAAAGTTCGCGATGAGCACGCTTGCGCAGATAACAGCAACCGCAAACGAAAAAGCACCGGTAGCGCCGACAAGATCAGTAAGGTCAAATATTACTGTAGCGGCGCAGAGTGACCCGGCGATTAACGCGACGCAGACCGCACGAATTACCCATGCGATTTGGCCCTTCAACTGTGTTCTCGTGAGAAGCACGAGCGGGACGCCGTACGCGAGCACCGACGCGACAATTAGAATCGCCGGGTATCCGAACGAGGACTGCGGCATCACAGGATGCGCATGCGGAATCAATCGGATGGCAGGCTCAGCGATGCGAGCAACGATCCATCCGCAAAGCACCGTCAGAGCATAAAACACTAGCCGTGCGCGATGTCGCAATCGGAAGAAACCGATCATCCCAGCAAGTCCAGGTAATCCATAAATCGGAACTTCGAGAAACAGGAGTCGAGCCCATATCCTAAACGTTGGCTCGAATTCAACGAAGGCGACAAAACCGTGACGGACATGATAAGGGAGCTCATAGTAACTCATGTCTAGCCAGTACCAACCCGCACAAACGAATGTGATCGCAGCGAAACAACAGACGGCGATCCAACGGTTTCGGTCGGTCCCGAACCATCGTTCAACAACCGACTCGATATCGTCGTCAGGCTCCAAATAGGTCCTGTTGTGCTTCCTCGGACTTGCCGAGGCGTGGTGCGATTACTTCCAACTCGGCGAGACCAATGATGATCTTGCGCGGCTTCGTGCCTTCGTGCGGGCCGACGACCTTGAATTCTTCCAGTTGTTTCATCAAGCGAACGGCACGCGGGTGGCCGATCGAGAATTGCGATTGTAACTGCGCCGTCGACGCGTAGTTGCTTTCGATGATGAACTTCGCGGCGTCGTAGCAGAGCGGATCGGCGTCTTTCTTGTTGCCGTCGTCGTCGGAGACCGGAACGACCTCGACGTCGAGCAAGTTCTCGGGACGCGCCTGTTTCGCCCAAAACTCGACGAGGCGGTTAACCTCATTGCCGGTAATGAGCGCGCCCTGCGCGCGAATCGGTTTCGGCGCGTCGATCGGCAGATACAACATGTCGCCGCGGCCGAGCAATCGTTCCGCGCCCGCCATATCGAGAATCGTGCGCGAATCGACCTGCGAACTCACCGCGAATGCAATACGCGACGGAATGTTCGCCTTGATCAAGCCGGTGATCACGTCGACCGACGGACGCTGCGTCGCAACGATCAAATGGATGCCGGTCGCGCGCGCGAGCTGCGCGAGGCGCATGATCGTCGTTTCGACTTTTGCCGGCGCGACCAGCATCAAGTCGGCGAGTTCGTCGATGATGATCACGACGTACGGCAGTTTCTCGTCGGGGAATTTCGCGTTGTACTCTTCGATTTTGCGAACGCCGGCCTTCGCGAACCGCTCGTAGCGCGTGTCCATCTCCTTCGTCATCTCGAACAGCGCACCGGCCGCGAGACGCGCATCCGTAATCACCTCTTTAATGAGGTGCGGAATGCCGTTGTACACGGTCAACTCGACGCGCTTCGGATCGATCATCAGCATCTGCACTTGATCGGGCGTCGCGGAGACCAGCAACGATGCGATGATCGTGTTGAGGCACACCGATTTACCGGAACCTGTGGCACCGGCGACGAGCAAGTGCGGCATTTTGCCGAGATCGCCGAAAACCGGACGGCCCGTAATGTCTTTACCGAGCGCCATCCACAACGGAGGAACGGTGCCGCGATTGGGCAGCGCGTCGAGGATCTCGCGAATCGCGACAATCGATACCGTCGAATTCGGAACTTCAATGCCGACGGCGGATTTGCCGGGAATCGGTGCTTCGATGCGTACGCTCGTCGCGGCAAGCGCAAGCGCCAGATCGTCGGCGAGCGATGCGATCTTCGAAATTTTCACGCCGCGCTCGGGCTTCAACTCGTAGCGCGTGATCGACGGCCCGCGTTCTATGTGCGTGACTTTCGCGCCGACGCCGAAACTAGCGAGCGTATCTTCCAACACATGGGCGCGATTGCTGTCATCCGCCACCTGCACTTGCGGCGGGTCGAACAGTCCGAGATCCGGCAAGTGATACGTGCGACCGGCAGGATCGACCGGCGTAGCAAATCGATCCGCGGATTCGTAATCGCCGACAATGGTCTCGGCTTCTTCCTCGAGGCGAGCCATCACCATCGCGGGCACGACAGGAGCGAACACTGCCGAGACCGGCGCGATGGGACGGACGTCGTCTTCTTCCTCTACTTCGTCTTCGAACTCGTCATCGTCCGGATCATCGACGTCAAAGACGGCAGGGCGCGACTTCTCGGGCTTAGGCGGTTTCGGTTCGCGCGGCGACGGTTTCGGCAACGCGAACGCCTCGCGCAGCGAAGTGTGGCCTTCTGGAAGCGAGAGCTTGAACTTCGGCATTTCGGCGGGCCGCAGGCGCGCAAGACCCATAAGCACGAGACCGATGAGCTTCTTGAGGCTCACCTGCGACAAATATAGCGTCAACGAGAGCGCTGCGATCGCAAGCACGACCCAAGCACCGGCAGTGCCGATGAGCGATGCGAGGGCCCACCAGATCGTACTGCCGACGGTACCACCGCGGGCGACGCCGCCTGAGCCGAAGGCGGCATCGATCATCAAAAAATAAGCGAGCGCGGCGCTGCCGAGGCTCGCGATCATGCGGGGAACGTTGATCTCGAGAAAGACGATTGCGCCGAAGAATCCGATCAGCACCGGGAAAAGCGGTGCGCCTCCTCCAAACAAGTGGCGCAACCCGCCCGCCGTGAAGCGGCCGATGTTGCCGGCATGCTCCGGCAGTGCGAGAGCGATAGCGAAGAGCAGCGCCACTCCAATGGCGCCGATCCCGACGATCTCGAGATTGAGTTTTCGTGCATTCGCCTTCCGGCGTACGCGTGCCATGGAATCTATCGTTTCGTCGTCATACTAGGAGTTCATTTGCCTACGCCCACGATCGTCGTCCTCGAAGGCGACCAGACCGGACAAGAGTTGCTTGTCGAATCGCTTCGCGTTCTCGATAAATCGGTTATCGACATCGAGCTCGCGTTCGAACACTTCGATCTTTCACTTGAAAACCGCCGCGCGACGAACAATCAAGTCGTTCGCGATTCTGCGGAGGCGATGAAACGGCACAAGCTCGGCCTGAAAGCAGCGACGATCACGCCGGAACAAAAAGGCGACGTCGGATCGCCCAATGCAATTTTGCGCAAAGCCATCGACGGCAAAGTGATCGTACGCACGGGTCGCAAACTTCCGCGCGTTCGTCCCGTCGCCGGCATTCACGCACCGATCTCCGTCGTTCGCATGGCCGTCGGTGATGCGTATGGTGCGAAGGAATGGCGCGAAGGCGAAGGCACGAGCGAAGTTGCGTATCGTACGGAGGCGATCGATCGCAGCGTGTGCCGGTACGTCGCTGAGTACGCATTCCAACACGCGAAGAAAATGCACGCGAAAGTATTCGGCGGTCCGAAGTATACCGTGAGCCCCGTGTACGAAGGGATGCTCAAAGAAGAAATGGACGCCGCGGCTGCGCGTCATCCGGACGTCCCCTACGAACCGCAGCTGATCGACGCGACCTATGCGCTGCTGCTGTCGAATCCGGGCGACGTGCCGCTCGTCATCCCGTCGCTCAACCGGGACGGCGACTGCCTCTCCGATCTCGTCATGCAACTCTTCGGTTCGATCGCGGGCGCAGAGTCGGTGCTGCTCTCGTTCGACGATAGCCTGAAGCCGAACGTCGTTATGGCGGAAGCTCCGCACGGCACGGCCCCGCGCCTCTTCGGAAAGAACGTGGCGAACCCGCTCGCCATGATCCTCGCAGCCGGCGCGCTGCTGTCGTACGTCAACGACGCGCGGGCGGCCAACGCCTCGCGAGCGGTTTACGAGTCGGCGCTCGAGGCCGTGCACGAGGGTATTGCGACCGCCGATCTCGGGGGAAGCGCGACGACGACCGAATTCACCGATGCGGTGATCGACGGTGTCCGGCGCAAGCTGGACGTTTGGTCCACGCTGTAAAGATTGGATTAAACCGGGACCGCAGACCCACGTCATAATACGCCGCCCGTTAATGCGGCAAGGACGGCAGGCCGAACCCCATACTAAGATGTTGTGGCTTGGCCGCCGTTCAGCCGAGGGGCAATCCTCGGGCGAGAACAACCAGCGGCAGTTCTACCGGCAGTCCATCGAGCTTCCGATTGCGATCGAAGTAGCTGGATTGCCTGCGCCCGTCTACGGGACGCTGATCAACATCTCTGAGACCGGCTGCCGCCTTCGCTCCCTCATTCTGATCGACCGCGACCGCGACGTCGAATTCGAACTCAAGCGGCCGAACCAGCCGGCGTTCCTTTTAAAGGGCCGGATCGTGACGCGCGCCACGCCGCAAAAAGGCGGCGGATACGAGTACGGTGTCAGCTTCGCTCGCATGTCGAACACCGAGCGCGCGTCGCTCGCGCGTGAGATTCGCGAAATGCAGCGCCGCGAAGCCGCTTCGCGCGCCGACCGCCGCCAGGCGACGGCCCCGAAACCGGTTCCGAAACTCGCCGCGAAGCAACGCCGCGGCTCGGTCCGCACGATGGTCGAATTTCCGATCCGTTTCCGCACGGGCAATAAGCCGTCGATCGTAGCGTCGGCAAACGACGTCTCAACCGGCGGCTTGCGACTGATCACGCAAGAGGCCCTTACCGTTGGAACCGTCGTCGAGATGCGTTTCACCCTTCCCAATGATTTTCTCTATGTGTATCCGGCAGCCGGAGAACGCGTGGAGATCAGCCCGTTCGGACCGCGCCGCGTGCGCATTCCGGACAATCGACGCCCCTTCGAAGAGATGGCGGTCCACGGACGGATCGTCTCTCGATTCCAGCCGCAACACGGCCGTGAAGTGTTTGGTGTGCAGTTCACGGACGTCGACGGTTACCAGCGTGAGGAGATCGCTCGGTTCACCCACGCAGTCCAATTAGCAAAACTCCGAACGGAATAGTGCTGGGAGAGACACCATGAGTTGGATTCCAAAGAAAACTGCCACGGCGGGCAACACCACAACGACGATCGCTGCTTCGGCAGCCACGCCTCTTCACCGTCCATCGCACGCGCATTCGCTTGAGATGCCGGTCGTTCTGAGCGTACGCCGCCTGCCGGCGCCCGTGTACGGAACGCTTATGGAAATCACGGCGCACGGCGCGAAGATCCGGTCGCTCGTGCTCATGGAGCGCGGCACCGAAGTTGAATTCGACCTCGGGATCGGTAGCGGCACGCCGCTCACGATCAACGGGCGCGTCGAAGCGCGCCGCAACGCGCCCTCCGGTGCGCGCTTTGAGTATCACCTCGTCTTCAGCAATATGGCTGAAGTCCAGATCGACGCGCTGGCGCGCCACGTGCGCGAACTCGAACGCCGCGCCGCTGCCGCGAGGTCGATTCAAAAAGCCATCGACTCGATGCCGACCACGGATCGCGAACGCCGCGGCAGCTACCGCGCGCTCACCGCATTCGCCGTGATGTATCGTCGCGACGGTGAAAATTGGAGCGAGGGACGCGTCGGCGACATCTCGTCGACGGGCATCCGCATGAACTGCGATCAACTGGTCGCAATCGGAACGCTCCTCGATATGCGACTTACGCTTCCGTCGAGCGTGCTCGACGTCTACCCCGAAGAGACGGCGGCGATCGATATCTCGAGCGGAACGCCGCGTCGCGTCGGAGGACGTCCCGACATGCGCCGTCCATTTGACGAGATGGCGATCCGCGGCCGCGTCGTTACGCGATTCCAACCGGTGCGCGACC
>JAFANA010000106.1 GCA_019232905.1 Vulcanimicrobiota bacterium | reverse complement strand
GCTCTTCAACGGCGTCGACGTTGACTTTCCGCATCTACGCCAAGTTAGGCGTAGACGTCGATGTTCCGTCCAATCCCGATCGAGCGCAGGTACTGCCGGATCTCCGGTGACTCTTTCGGCGTCTTGACGATTTGACGCAGCGATTCCGTGCGCGACGCAATGACCGACAGCACCTGACGGTACTGCGAGATTGCCCACGAGACGGAGACCGAGAGAGGCAGAACGCTCACCTCGATACCATCGGCCGCTTCCGCCCTACATCTTAATGAAGGACCGAGGCAAGCTTGCGGGCTAGTCGCTCCTTATGAGCAGCGTACGGGTCCTCGTAGGAACGCGTAAGGGTGCGTTTATTCTGAGTTCCGACGGCAAACGCGACGCCTGGCGCGTCGACGGGCCGCACTTTCCCGGCTGGGAAATCTATCACGTCAAAGGGTCACCTGCCGATCCGAACCGGATCTATGCCTCCCAGACCAGCAGCTGGTTCGGACAAGTGATGCAACGCTCCGACGATGGGGGCCAAACGTGGCAGACCGTCGGCAACGAATTTGCCTACGATGGGGTGCCGGGCACGCATCAATGGTACGACGGGACGCCCAAGCCGTGGGAATTCAAACGCGTGTGGCACCTCGAACCGTCGCTTACCGATCCCGATACGGTGTACGCGGGGATTGAAGATGCCGCGCTTTTCAAATCTACCGACGGCGGCACGACATGGCGCGAACTTTCGGCGTTGCGTACGCACAGCACCGGCTCGTCGTGGCAGCCTGGAGCAGGCGGCATGTGTTTGCACACCGTGATTCTCGATCCGTCGAATCCGCAGCGCATCTATACCGCGATCTCCGCCGCGGGCGCGTTTCGTTCCGACGACGCCGGTGAAACGTGGAAACCGATCAATCGCGGTTTGCGCTCGCAGTACATTCCGGATGAAGACGCGGAGGTTGGGCACTGCGTGCATCGGATCGCGATGCATCCCTCGCGCCCGCAGACGCTCTTCATGCAAAAGCATTGGGACGTGATGCGCTCGGACGATTCAGGCGATTCGTGGCGCGAAATCAGCGGTAACCTTCCGACGGATTTCGGCTTCCCGATCGACGTGCACGCGCACGAGCCGGAAACGGTGTATGTCGTGCCGATCACGAGCGACTCGCATCACTTTCCGCCGGACGGAAAGTTGCGCGTCTACCGCAGCCGCAGCGGCGGAAACGAATGGGAGCCGCTCACGAACGGCTTGCCGCAAGAAAATTGCTACGTCAACGTGCTGCGCGACGCGATGGCCACTGACCGGCTGGACGAGTGCGGCATTTATTTCGGCACGACGGGCGGCGCGGTCTACGTTTCGCCCGACGGCGGCGATACATGGAAAGCGATCGTGCACGATCTTCCCGCGGTCCTGTCGGTCGAAGTCCAAACCTTGCCGTGATCCGGGTCGTGCTTCCGCCGAACTTGCGCGCGCTCGCGCACGTCGACGGCGAGATTAGCGTCGATACGACGCAACCGACGGCGGGCAGTGTCATCGACGCGATTGAGGAGCGGTACCCGATGCTGCGCGGAACGATCCGCGATCACTATACGCAGCGTCGCCGCTCCTACGTTCGCTTCTTCGCGTGCGAACGCGATCTGTCGCACGAACCCCTCGACGCGCAGCTTCCCGACGCGGTGACGTCGGGAAGCGAACCGTTGTTGATCGTCGGCGCAATCGCCGGCGGTTAGGGCTCCGGGCTGACCTGTACTCGGAACAGGTAGTTTCCGGGAACATCCGCGCAATTACGCGTTGCAGGGGCGTACGTACTTGCGCGTGCCGCTTCGAGCGCGGCCTGGTCGACGGTCGCGTTGCCGCTCGATTTTGCAATCTTCGTCGTGACGACCTTACCTTGAGAATCGAGTCCAACGTTCACGAGGGTCTCGCCCTTGGGTTTTTCCTTCTTGAGGAATGATTCGCTCAAATTTGGCGGCTGCGCGACAAGCACCTTAGAGTCTTTGTCGGGATATTCACATGCGGCAGCAAGAAGCTGGGCCGCCAGCGTGGCAGCAAGTAACATCGGATCTCCTTATTGTCGTTGAGTGAGTGAAGTGTTACGTGGGTGGCCCGTACTCGACTCGGAAGATGTACGCGCCGATCACTGCTTTACAGTTGCGAGTTGCGGGTTTGTACGTGCTATGCTCCGCCGCACTAGTCGCGGCGCTGTCTGCTTTCCAATCACCGCTTGATTGCGCCATCTCGATGCGAGGAATCTTGCCATCGGGCGAAATCGTAACCTTTAGCAGTGTCGGCCTCTTCGGACGCGCGTTATGCGGAACGCGAGGAATCGGCGCATTTGTGACTTCAGCCTCAGTCGGTGCGCAGGCAGCTGCAACCGTAGCGGGTCCGCCAACCCCGACCGGCGCCGCAAATGCGGGCGAGAACGCTTCGAGCGCCAGTGTTATCGCTACGAACACCGCCATGACAGCGGAAAGCGCGTATGGATTGAAGGTTATCTTCCGCTGGATACTATCTGCGAGCAGCCGTTCAATCCGCGTGACGAGGGCGCGGCGGGAACCGAACACGCTCGGTGATGTCAGGGGCGTCTGCGGGTGAACGATCGATTGCGCAATAGTCGCTAGACAAACCGCATACTCGTGCGATTCTCCGGTTGCGTCTACCGCAGCGTCATCGCAGGCTGCCTCACGCTCCTTGACGAGCTGATGTCCGATCGCATAGACGGACGGATTGAACCACAACGCCGCTTCGACGATACGCTGCACGTAGTTGGCCAATACGTCGTTGCGAGCAATGTGCGCGCGTTCGTGCGCGACGACTCGTTTAACATCATCCGGTGCAAGTTTGTCGACGAGATCGTGCGGCAGGATGACGACAGGTGAGATTACACCCGCGGCGATCGGCGTCGTGATGACAGGCGAAGAGAGAATCGCAGCATCATTGACGATGACCGGAAGTGCCGTGCGCCGTATACGTTCTATCCGTATCGCGCTCAGCGCGAGGCGCAGCATGGAAACGACGGCGCCGCACAGCCAAACGGCCACAACCGGCCATACGACCCACGACCGGTCCGCAGCGTTGGAAAGAGCAATCAGCGTAATGCGAACGCGGCTTGACGCTCCGGCCGAGACCGACGAGTCCAGCGCATGCAAATGCACCGGCCACATTACCGTAACGACCGGAATGACTGCGACCGCAAGTAATGCGCTAAACCAAACGGCGCAACGCGTGGCGGCGCTCTCGCGCGAGAGCATACGCGCGAGAATCGCGGCGATACCGCAAATAATCACGCCTTGCCATAGCCCGTCGAACAAGATTGCAACCGTCATTTTGCGCCCTTCTTCCGTTGCGCGATCATGCGCGAAATCGTTGCGATTTCATCTTCGCTGAGCGGCGCGTCGCCGAGCAAGGTTACCGCCAGTTTGCCGGGAGAATTTCCGAAAAAGCGCCCGAGGACGTGATCGACGGCGGATTTTGCTGCGTCACGCCGCGCAATGAGCGGGCGATACACATATGCGCGCCCGTCCTCTTCATGCGCGATGTAGCCTTTTTGTTCGAGCGTGCGCAGTGTGGTCAACACCGTACTGTATGCGAGCGGCGGCGGCTCGAGCCCGGCAAGAACGTCGGCGACCGTGCCGCGGCTTTCTCGCCACAAGACGTTCATGAGACGCAGTTCGTGGTCCGTGAGGGTCGGGGATTTCTTTCTCGGCACGGTTGCTCCGATCTATTAGATTCGTAATATTATCCTACCGCTATGTCGGGTCGCTGTCAATTAGATTCATAATACATTTTTTGACGGGTATCCGCATGCAATGAAGTCGCGCAAGAGCAGCACTACATCACGAGGCGCATTCGTCGGGGCCATTAGTACGACGATCGCCGCCGGTATCGTGGCAAGGAGCACCAGCATGGCGCAAGCCCAACAACAATCCGCAATTACAACCGAACGCAATCCCATTCCCGAATATCCGAAGCCGCCATTTCCCGAGCAATCACAGCCATGGCCCGGTCTTGCATCGAAGATGCAGCCGCGTCCCGATCACGGCGAACAATCCTATGAGGGTTCCGGCAAACTCTCCGGCCGCCGAGCTCTGATCACCGGCGGCGACTCGGGTATGGGACGCGCGGCAGCCATCGCATTCGCGCGTGAGGGAGCGGATGTCGCGATCAATTACCTTCCTGCGGAAGAACCCGACGCACAAGAAGTCGTGGAACTCATTCGTAAGGCCGGAAGGAATGCCGTTCCGATTCCAGGCGACATCCGCGAAGAATCGTTTTGCCGGCATCTCGTCGATACGGCTGCGCAAAAAATGGGTGGTTTGGACATTCTCGTCAGTAATGCAGCGCGTCAACATTCGCTGAACTCACTTGAAGAGTTGACGACGGAATACTTCGATTGGACCTATAAAACGAATATCTACGCAATGTTTTGGATTACCAAAGCTGCACTGGCGCACATGGGTTCGGGAGCCAGCATCATCAACACGGCGTCCGTTGAAGCGTACGATCCCGGTGAGAATCTGCTTGACTACGCATCGACGAAAGCCGCGATCGTTGCATGGACAAAAGCACTCGCAAAACAACTCGCGCCGAAAGGCATTCGTGTGAATGCCGTCGCTCCCGGACCAATTTGGACGCCGCTGCAAGTTACCGGCGGTCAACCGACGTCGGCGCTTCCGCAATTTGGTGCGAATACGCCGTACAAACGTGCAGGACAGCCTGCAGAACTCGCATCACTCTACGTGACGCTCGCAGCTGATATCACGAGTTATTCGACCGGCCAAGTCTTCGGAGCAACCGCCGGACGAGGAGGTCCGTAGCCGGGGGATGCGATAGCGAGACGTCAAACTAGGCCCGGTCAAGGAGGTCTATCCATCGTTATGATGTCTCGCTATCGCAGCGCGCTTCTAATCGGAGCGTTTGCGTTGAACCTCAGCCTTGCAAGTTTACCTGCAAGCGCCGCCCTCGACCTAGTTGTCGCGCAGCAAGCCACCGTTCCCAATAAGCCGTTTAGCGATTGCGAAACGCGTGCAAAGAACGCGCTGACGAGCGTCATGCAAGACGCCAACGAAACGGCGAGCGGCTCCGGCCAATGGGTCGGCGTGCAACGCCTTGAAGGGTCGATCGCCGCTACCGCCGTCGTCGAATGCCATCCCGATGCCGGCGGATATCACGCAGGCTTCACGTGTGCAGTTCAAGTGCCGCCGAATCCCGACTCGGCGAACGCGCTCTGCACGAAATTGACGACCGCATTCAGTGCTGCGACTGCAGGGGTGGTGACTGGAGGTCCGTCGTGGCACTAGTCAAACGTCGCGCGATTTTCGCGATTCTTTTTATGGCTGGAATTATTGCGAGCGGTGCAGCTGCACCGGCCGCAGTCGATCTCTCGACGGGCATTCGTTACGTCATTCCCACGGGAACGCTCGATGAGTGCGGCACGAAAGCGCAAGCGGCCCTCAACAAATACCTGCAAAACCCGACCGAATCCGCAGCGGGAAGTCATGAGTACCTTGCGACGGGCCCGATCGGCGGGACGGGGCAATCAGCGAATGCAGCAGCGGGAACGATTCACTGTTTTGCGTCCGGCAAAGGGTACGCGGTAACGTTCACGTGCGCGGTGGAAACACCGAACAATCCCTACGATGCAAACAGCTTGTGCCTCGATCTCGCACATAATTTTTCCGGCAAGGACCAAAAGCCGCTCCCGACGCCGACACCGGTCGTCGTTCCCACCGGATGCAACACGCAGAGTCTGGCCGGAACGTGGCAATCGGACAGCGATTCGAGCCTCACCATGAAGATGGACGGCAACGGCGGCCTCGAAGCGAGCGATGGCGTCTCCGGAAATTGGGCGCTCAGCGGTCTCACCGCGACGCTCACCTACTACGGCAACCACACCGAAAAACTCTCATCCGACGGCAAACACCTGAGCGGCCAATACAACCTCACCCGCAAGTGTTAGCCGGTGTCATCCTGAGCTGGTCGAAGGATCGCTACGAACGCAAAGCCCGCCGAGGAATTTCGGCGGGCTTTTTTTGTGACGCCGTCGTGTAGCGTCACGTCTTTAACGTTCTAAACGCTCAACCTCAAACAAAGCTCGTTCTTGATAATCGAGCGTCTTCGGCAACCGTACGCGGACCGCACCGATGAATCGATCGGCCATGCCGTAATACACGTCGAGAACGCCGTTTCCGCGATCGTCCACGCCCGTCGGGAACACGACGTTGTCCACCACGCCCTGCGTCTCTTCTTCCGTTTCCGGAACGAGAACCGGCGATGACGACCGGTACTCCAACATCTTTTGCTCCTCTCGAAGAAACGCCATGACGCCGGCAACGTAGTTTACGCGATTGCGCTCGCCGGGATTTCTCGCAATTTCCCCGCTGACACCGTGGTAAAAGGTGAGGAAGCCGAGATTCGTTTCCACGGGTGGCGTTCCCAGACCGATGCGAAGCGCTTCCCATGGATGCTCGGGTCCGGCGATCAACGCGTGTTTTTTCATGACACACAAGTTGCGCACGTCTTGCTTTACCGCATCCAATTGACAGGTTGATCCCCATATACTGGGGACGAATTCGTGGATGCGTTTCGGCGCGGTATCCTCGGTTTCGTAGAGAGGACGGTGGATCAGCGCGAGCGCGAGCGTGCCGTCCAGCATCTGCAGGGCCGTCGGGACAAACGCGCCGTCTTTATTGTGGTAATTGTTGAAGATCACGCTATAGCGGGCTTCCACGTCGGGTTGAAAATCAACGAGCCCGAGGCGTTCCCATGACAAAAGATCTTCTGAAATCGCAACCGCGATACGAGGCCCTTTGGGTCCCCACGCGACGTACGCCATGACATACAATCCGATCGGCGCGACGTACGTGACGCGCGGATCTTCGCAACCGCCCGTGCCTTCCGCGGGACGCAACTCATACGGCTCTTCCGGTTCGAGCGCAATCCCTAGACGCTCGACGCCAACCGGAACGTCGCCGTCGAACACGACGCGCGCGATGCCGATGCGCGAGTGATTGCCGGGTCCGACGAGACGCGGAAAGAGATAGAGACGGCCGTCGGGTCCGCGCGCCGCACCGGGATTGAGTACGCCTTCTACCTCTTCTTCGCGCGAAGGATCCGGGCGCATGATAACGCCCAGGCGTTGAACGTCAAACGGCGATTGAATCTGCATTCCGCCCGCGGACATGACGCCTAAGTATAGCTCCGGCGTTATTCGGACCCTATCCGAGCCGCGCACGCTTAACGCGCAACCCGAGGGTTGCACTTTGTAATTTCCGGTGCTACAGTAATACGCAACTGGGAGGTTGCATATGTTGTCCACCGATCGAATCGAGAAGCAAGTTTTTCTTCGGGCGTCCCAAGAGCGCGTGTGGCGCGCGATCAGCGACGCCAAAGAGTTCGGCGACTGGTTCGGCGTTGCGTTCGATGGTCAGTTCGTACCGGGCGCCGAGCTGCAGGGCCGTGTGACGCCGACGAAGGCCGATCCGGAAGTGGCGAAGCTGCAAGAACAGTACGCCGGAACGCAATTTACGGTGTATGTCGATCGCATCGAGCCGATGCGCGTGTTCGCATACCGCTGGCATCCGTTCGCAATCGACCCGGCGGTGGACTATTCAAAAGAACCGGCAACGCTTGTAACGTTCACGCTCGAACCAAAGGACGACGGCACGCTGCTCACGGTGACCGAAACCGGGTTCGATGCGATTCCGCTCGCGCGGCGCGCGGACGCGTTCGAAGCGAACGCCGAAGGCTGGGCGATGCAGGTGCAGATGATCGAGAAGTATCTTCTTCTGCCGCAATCGTGAGCGTCGCGCCGGTTCTGGCCGCTCTCGGCGACGAAACACGCTTGCGGATCGTGACAAAACTTTCGAGCGGCGGTCCGTTATCGATCGCCAAACTGGCAGATGGCGCGCAGATCACGCGACAAGCGATTACGAAGCATCTCCACGCGCTGCACGACGCGGGCTTGGTGCGCAGCGAACGCCAGGGCAGAGAGCGGATATGGACGCTCGAGCCCAAGCGCATTGACGACGTGCGCACGTATCTCGCGCAAATTTCGCAGCAATGGGATGACGCGCTCAATCGTCTACGCGCCGCAGTCGAAGAGTAAGCGAAAGCCGGCGATGACATTCCTTTTCCGTCGGCGATTCGTGCTATTCATGTTTGCGCCGATGCGTGACATAATGATGTGGCCGCCTATCCACGAGCGAGGACTCGCCCATGTATTGGCCACTCCAGCAACACGGCGCGACGGGCGAAAACGTTCGGACCGTCCAGTATTTGCTCGATGCATCCGGTGCGTCGCTCACCGTCGACGGAGATTTCGGGCCGCTCACCGCTGCAGCAGTAACGGCATTTCAGACGTCCATCGGCTTAACGGCTGACGGCCAAGTCGGTGACGCGACGTGGGCCGCGTTGGTCGTGCAGGTTGCAACGGGCAGTTCGGGCGATGCGGTGCGTGCCGTGCAGAGTCAACTCAACGCTCGCAGCGGACAAGTTTCCGTCGACGGCGTCTTCGGCCCGGAAACACTGCGCGCGGTTCAATTCTTTCAAATGCCGATCGGGCTCGCGGCGGACGGCGTCGTGAATTGGTACACCTGGCACGCGCTCGTGAGCGAGCACCTGCGAAGCGCGGACATTGAGACGTGCATTCAAGGCGTCTTCTCCGCGTGGACCACGAACGATCAAAGTAGCGCGGCATATAACGCAACGCCTTTTGCGCTTAGTACGCTCTTCGGGCATCCGTGGAAAGCCGCGGATGGATGGGTATTCGATGCCTGTGGCGCAGCCGCCGGACACGTTTACTGCGTGTGGAACCGCGCGGGCGGGAGCCTTCACATCGGCGGCCCGGACCCGGGCGGCGGACTGTACATCTACGTCGACAACGTCACGTTCGAATAAGAAAGCCGGACAGTTATGATTGAGACAACAGCTTTGCAGTGGGTGCGCGATCTCAATGGCGCACTTTCGCAGGCGAAAAGCACCAGCAAGTTCGTTCTATTGGACGTTTTTAACCCTGGTTGAGGGGGTTGCCAAGCTCTGGATGCCGTGACGTATCCACACGACTATGTAACGGAAGCAATCACGACACACGCCGTTCCCGTTCAATTGGACAATACGAAGCCCGAAAATGCAGCGGTACTCGCCCGTATTCATCACATCTGGACGCCGGACGTTCGCATATGGAACGACGCCGGCGACGAGTTGTACCGGTTCGACGGATTTTTGCCGCCGGCCGAGTTCGTTGCTCGATTGCTCTGCGGCTTTGCAATGGCGCATCTTCGCGAGAAGCGCTTCGATCGCGCCGAACGTCTATACTTAGAAGTGCTCCGCAATTACTCGACTGCGTATGCAGCACCGGAGGCGCAATACTATCTCGGCGTCACGCGCTATCGCAGCGATCCGGAAAGCGACGAACTTCTCACGCAGTGGGCGAATCTGCGGTCGCGATATCCGGAGAGCGAATATCGCGTAAAACAATCGTTTAAAGATTTGCCGGACTAGGTGAGTTTCGGTAGGAGGATGGCATGCAACAGACCGCACTCTCGACGATGAAGGCACTGGTGGTCGACGCGTACGGTCCGCCGGAGAACGCGCGCGTCGGACAAGTCGAGGTTCCGAAAATAAGGGACGGATTTCTCCTCGTTCGCATGCGCGCGGCCGGCGTTAATCCGTTTGATTACAAGCTGATTACCGGCGCGGTCAAGGATTGGGTTCCGCTGAAGTTTCCATACGTGCCGGGCATGGACGGTTCCGGTGAAGTCGCCGAGATCGGCAACGGCGTGCAGGGGTGGAACAAAGGCGACGGGGTCGTAGCAATGTTCCCGCACGGCACGTTTGCCGAGTATGCGTTGATATCGGCAGACGAGAAGCGGCTTGCGCGAAAACCGGACCGTCTGGATTTCAAGCACGCGGCGGCAATTCCGGAGGCGGGACTAACCGCGCGAACGATCGTGCGAACCGCCGGCGTCGGGCCGGGTCAGACCGTGTTGATAATCGGTGCATCCGGCGGCGTCGGGCTGTTTGCAACGCAATTGGCTAAGGCGGCCGGCGCGCACGTCGTCGCGACCGGAACGGCGAACGACGTCGAGTATTTAGGAAAGATCGGCGCCGACGAGGTCGTCGACTACAACGCGGGCGACACGATCTCGCAAGTCATGCACAAACACGTGCACGGCGTCGACGCGGTCATCGACGTGGTGCACTCCGGCGAGGAACTGCTTAAGAGCGCGCAGGCCCTACGCGAAGACGGGACGCTCGTGTCCACGCTCTACGGTCCGGAGCAGAGTGCGTTTCCCAACAAGGTGAACGTGCACTACATCCAGCTTGCCGCAGAAGAAGGCGACCTCGACGACCTCGCTCGCCGCGCCGCCGACGGAACGTTGCGGGTTGAAGTTGGGCATGCGTACGATCTCTCGCTAGCGCCGCAAGCGCTCGCCGATCTCATGAGCCCCACGAAACACACTCGTGGGAAATTCGTCGTCACGCTAACATAGGTGACGCAAAACCTACAGCGCTTGATCTCCGATTTGGAGTTGATCGAGCATCCGGAAGGCGGATATTATCGCGAGACGTATCGCAGCGTTGCCTCGGTGCTCACAAATGGCGGATCGCAGCGAAGCGCCCTAACGAATATTTATTTCCTCTTGACGAGTGACACGTTTTCCGCATGGCATCGAATCGACGCGGATGAGACGTGGCATTTCTATCAGGGAACCGGCATCGTCATCTCGATCATCGATCGCGACGGCAACCTCGAAGATCGCCGGCTTGGCCCGGACGGCCCGTGGCAAACGACGGTGCCCGCCGGCTATTTCTTTGCGGCGCACGTCCCCGGCCCAACCGGCTACGCGCTCGCCGGATGCTCCGTCGCACCGGGCTTCGAGTTCTCCGGATTCGAGCTTCCATCGCGAGAAACACTCACAGCACGATATCCGCAACACAGCGCTGCAATCGCCCGGTTCACGCGCACATAAAACGAGGCAGGCTGACGATGTGCTTCCTACACGCACCTTTCCAGGACGCGATTACGCGCGGCGAAGCCTTGACGCGGATCGCCGCGCTGAGCGCAATCCCCGTCATGCCGTCGCTGAGTCCTACGCCGCGAGCACATGAAATCAACGAGAACCACGAGTTCACGGCGATCCTCGGCTCGACGGCATTCATCGGTCCGGATCTGGAGCCGCTTCCCAACGCGACGATCCTCGTGCGTGGGAATACCATCGAGCACTTAGGGCCTGCGCACAGCATCTCGATTCCGGACGGCGCGTACAACATCGACGCGCGCGGGAAGTATACCATTGCGGGCTTGATCGACAGCCACGTGCACTTCTTTCAATCGGGTGGACTCTATACGAGGCCCGATGCCATCGACTTGCGCTCGGTTCGGCCTTATACGGACGAACTTCAGTGGATCCGCAACAACCTGCACGACACGTTTGCGCGCTACGTACGTGCCGGAATCACGTCCGTCGTAGACGTCGGCGGCCCGTTCTGGAACTACGACGTTCGCACACTTGCACGACAAACGGTCGTGGCACCGCGGGTCATGGCGGCCGGTCCGCTCATCTCGAGCGTCGACCGCTCGATTCTCGATCCGTATAACGATCCGCCGATCGTGAAGATCGATACCGCGGAAGCCGCGCGCGCCTTGATCGATCGCGAGCTTGCGGCGCACACCGACTTCGTGAAGTTTTGGTGGATCGTCTCGCCGTCGCATCCCGCCGCCGCCTTTCAGCCGGTTGCAAAAGCGGCAATCGATTACGCGCATCAACATGGGGCGCGGGTCATCATCCACGCGACCGAATTGGAAACGGCACGTTTGGCGGTGGACTCGGGTACGGATATTCTTGCGCACAGCGTGTTCGACACCGACGTTGACGACGGATTCATCGAGCTGCTCCGGTCGCGCAACGTCATTTATTGCCCGACGCTGATCGTAGTCGGCAACTACGGCTACACGTTCCATGGAACGCCGAACCTGACGAACGTCGATCTTCGGATAGCCAATCCCGACGTAATAGGCACGCTTTTTAACATGCAAGACGTCGAGGAAGTGTTGGATCCGGCGGGGCTCGCATATATTCGTGCTCTTCGTGCGCCGGAACCACCGCACGCCGCAATGCGAAACCTCAAACGGGTTCACGACGCGGGCATTAGGATCGCCGCCGGCACGGATGCTGGAAACATCGGCACCCAACACGCGTCATCACTATACGATGAAATGCTGCAAATGGTTGCCTCGGGCTTATCGCCGAAAGACGTGTTGCGCACCGCGACCGTAGGTGGAGCTCAGATGATGGGCCGGCTCCACGACCTCGGCACGATCGAAAATGGGAAGCTTGCCGACCTCGTCGTACTCGATGAAAATCCGATCGACGACATCCGTGCAATGGCCTCGATGAATCGCATAATCAAGGACGGCCACGTTTTCGATGCGACGGCGATCCTTAACGAGTCGGCAGAGCAAGTGGTACAACGCCAGATCAATGCGTACAATTATCACGACGCAGGCGTCTTTGCGGAAACCTACGCAGTCGATGCTGTCGTGACGGGCGCAGGTACCCCCACGCTCAAAACGCAAAGCGAAATCAACCGCTTCTATAGCGAGCTCTTTACAAAGAATCCGCGTCTGCATGCAGAGACTTTGAAACGCAATTCAAGCGGCGACACCATAATCGACCGCGAGCGCGTGAGCGGATTCAGTGACGGACGCGATTCGTTTGAGGCAACGGTTACGTATCGCGTTCGCAACGGTGCGATTACGAACGTCGCCATCTCAGTGCTATCCTAAACGAAGTGGAGCAAGTATATGCATACGATTCAAACGAAGCGTGCGTACGATCCGGTTGCCACAACCGATGGCTTTCGCGTGCTCGTGGATCGCGTCTGGCCGCGTGGCGTCAGCAAGGAAGAGCTTCACGTTAAAATATGGGCGAAAGACGTCGCGCCGAGTACCAGTCTGCGAAAATGGTTCGGACACGACCCGAGGCGATGGGCGGAATTCAAGACCCGCTACAAGCAGGAGCTGCGCGATCCGGATGTTCGAGCGCACTTGCACGAGATTCTCGAGCAGGCCGGGAAATCGCAAACCATCACGCTTGTCTTTGGCGCAAAGGATCGTGAGCACAATCAGGCCATCGTTCTAGAAGAAGCCCTTCGGCAAATGGATTCACGCACGTAGACTTCTCGGGCTTTCTAGAGCTCACATTTGGATGCCGCCATGCGATATTCTCACGGAGGCATTGCGAAGCCATGGCGAGCCCCTACCGTTATACCGTGCGAACCATCCACGGCGCTGCGAAGCTGGAATCAGAATTGGACGATCTTTCAAGCGAAGGATGGGAGCCGATTAGTTTTCAGCACGACGCTGCCGGCAACTTTGAAATCATTTTGCGGCAAGACCACAACGAACGCCCGAACGGGACAGTCCGAGAACGCGAACCTGCTGCGTCCGGTTCGGAATCCGCTCGATACACCGTTCGTTCTATTCGCGCTCCCAAGTTTGAGTCCGAGCTCACGGGTTTATCCGGTGAAGGCTGGGAAGCGTTGAGTTTCCAGCACGAATCGGCGGGAACGTATGAAGTGGTCCTACGACGAGAACCGAATTCGGCCGGTCGCAAAGCGACATCATATCGATATGCGCTGCGAAGTATTCACGGAGCCGTCAAACTCGAGTCTCAACTAGCGGAACTGTCGGCCGATGGATGGGAGCCGGTCCGTCTCGTTCGCGATGCAGCCGGCACGTACGAAGCCATCTTGCGCCAAAAGACGATTAGCACTTAATCGACTATCGAGAACGCATCCGGATAGTGCGCTGCTCCTTGAAGCGCTACTGAGGAAGCGTGCAATTTCATAGCCATCCAAGCTGTGCCCGCGCTCGAGTATGGACCGGATACTGCCGTGGCAATCTCTGATGAAAATCCAAATCTCGAATAATAGGCTGGATCGCCGAGAACAAATACCGCCTCATAGCCGAGCTCGGCGCACAGATCCAGTCCGTGCACGATCACACTCGAGCCGAATCCACGGTGTTGATACATCGGTGTTACGGCAACCGGAGCTAGAGCGACGGCTTTTATTGATCCTGCGGGCGTAATCACTGCGAGATCGCTAAAAACGGCGCTTGCGACGATCTTCTCCTCCGTCACGCAGACGACCGAAGCGACAATGAGGCCGTCGGTACGAAGGCGATCGACAAGACGTGCTTCTGCATCCCGGCCGAAGGCAGCTTCGTGCACCGCGCGGAC
>JAFANA010000002.1 GCA_019232905.1 Vulcanimicrobiota bacterium | reverse complement strand
GCTTCGAACCAACGGCGAGATGACGCCCGCAGCGCCGGTCCCGCCAATGTTCACTTCATTCCGTTTGCGTGACCTGGTGTTGCGCAACCGCGTTGTTGTCTCGCCCATGGACATGTACAGCGCGGTCGACGGTATGCCCGGCGATTTCCACCTGGTCCATTTGGGCGCGCGTGCGCTCGGCGGCGCGGGACTCGTCTTCACCGAAATGACGTGTGTCTCGCGCGAGGGCCGCATCTCTCCCGGCTGCTGCGGCATGTACACGCCGAACCACGTCGAGGCGTGGAAGCGCATCGTTTCATTCGTCCACGAATTCAGCGGCGCGAAGATTGCGTTGCAATTGGGTCATTCCGGCCCGAAAGGCTCGACGAAGCTGATGTGGGATGGTATGGACGAGCCGCTCGATGAAGGCAACTGGGACGTGTGCGGACCGTCGGCGCGGCCGTACTCTCCGCGCAATCAGATTCCCCGCGAGCTCGATCGTGACGAGATGACGCTCATTCGCGATGAATTCGTGCGAGCAGCGCGGATGGGAATTCAAGCCGGCTTCGATATGCTCGAGCTGCATTGCGCGCACGGCTACCTGCTCTCGAGTTTCATCACCCCGTTGCAAAATCAGCGCACCGACGAGTACGGCGGATCGCTTGAGAACCGGTTGCGCTATCCCCTCGAAGTGTTCAAGGCGATACGCGCAGTGTGGCCGCACGATCGTCCGATGTCGGTACGCATCTCCGCAACCGATTGGTATGAAGGCGGAATCACCGGCGACGATGCCGTCGAAATCGCGCGTGCGTTCAAAGCGGCGGGGGCCGACCTCATCGACGTGTCGACGGGACAGACGCATCCCGATGCAAAACCGGTCTACGGACGCATGTTCCAAACACCGTACGCGGATAAAATTCGCAATGAAGTCGGCATTGCGACGATGGCCGTCGGCAATATCACCGACGCCGACCACGTCAATGCAATCGTAGCGGCCGGCCGTGCCGATCTCGTGGCACTCGGGCGTCCGCATCTTGCCGATCCGGCGTGGGCGCTTCACGCCGGCGCGCAGTTGCACTATGCCGGCACTCCGTGGCCGGTCCAGTATCTGCCCGGTAAATCGCAATTAGAACGGCTGATTTCGCGCACGGAGGCTTCAACGAATGCGCTCTGACCGCGCGTCCGTAATAAGCGGGAAACACGCGCTCGTAACCGGCGGCGCGCGCGGGATCGGACTTGCGATTGCGGAGGCGTTGCTTGCGAACGGCGCGCGCGTAAGCATCGTGAGCCGTAATCCGCACGCCGATCATCATCATCAGTTCACGGCGGCGCAAGCCGATGTCAGCGATGAAGACCAAGTAAAGCGCGCGTTTGCGTACTGCCGCAAAGCGAACGGCCCGGTCGAGATTCTCGTCAACAACTCCGGGATCTCCGATTCGGCGCCGCTCGTGCGAACGAGCAAGGCGCTCTTCGATCGCATCGTCGCAACGAATCTTACGGGCACATTCCTGTGCACGCGTGAAGCGGCACAGGACATGCTGATCAACAAGTGGGGCCGGATCTTAAATGTCGCGAGTATCGCCGGCCTATACGGCGCGCCGTATATCTCGGCATACTGTGCGAGCAAGCATGGCGTCATTGGACTCACGCGCGCGGTGGCCGCTGAATTCAGCGGAACAGGGATTACCGCAAATGCGATTTGTCCCGGCTATACCGAAACGGCAATGATGCAGCAGGCGATATCAAAGATCGTGCGCTTTACCGGAGCAACGGAAAACGCCGCGCGGGAGACGCTCGCGACGATGAACCCCGAGGGGCGAATCGCAACGGTAACTGAGGTGGCTGAAGCATCGCTTGACGTATTGTGCGGCGAGAAGAACGGCGTCTCGTTGATCATTCCCGGGGGAATTGAAGCATGAAGAGAGCCCTATTCGTTCTTGCAATCTCCGCGTTCGTAGCTTCTCCGCTCTTTGCGGCTGTCGAATCGACCTACCGCGCCGACCCGGTTCACTCTTCAGCCACCTTCACTGCGACGCATCTCGGCATTTCACACGTGTCCGGCATCATTCCGATAAAATCCGCCACGGTTTCGGTGCCGGACGGTAGCAATGTGCCGACCTCGGCGGAGGCAACGTTCGATCCGTCAGGGATCGATACGCGTAACTCCGATCGCGACTCAGACTTGCGATCGCCGCATTTCTTCGAGGTTGCGACATATCCGAAGATGGAATTTGCGAGCACCAAGATCGCGGGATCGGACGCCACACATTTCACGATGACGGGCGATCTCACGATGCACGGACAGTCACATCCGGTAACGCTGGATGGTCAGTACCTCGGCCGGATGACCGATCAGAAGGGCCGCACCCACATTGCCTATTCGGCGAAGACCACCATCGATCGCACGCAATGGGGCATGACCTACGGCAATCCATTCGCCGGTAATTCAATCGACATCGACATCGAGGTCGAAGCGATCAAGTCTTAGCTACGCGCCGTACCAGCGAAGATGCTGCCAGATTTGCTCAAACGGCTCCTTCGCCCCGGCGCAAAAATAGATTGGAGAGGGTCCCTCGACGATCCATTTCAACGGTTCGGTCGATGTTGCGACGAGCTCGCAACGTTCGTAATATTGCTTCAAGATATCAATTCGTGTTGCGCCGATTGCTATGAGTGTCTGTCCATCGTAGCCGCGCGTGCCCCAGAGCCAATACGTATTTTGGCTGCTGATTGCTTTCGGCAGTCCGTAGCGCGATCCGAAGAAATCGATTGCTCCGGCATCCGCATAGGTGTCGGCGTACACGGCAGTCAGGTTTCGCGTGCCGGGCGCCATCGAGCTATAGACGCGAGCGACGTCGCGCGCAAGCCGGTCCCAGCCGAACTCTTCGGCATAGAGCGGTTCGATCAATCGCACGGGCTGACCGTCGTGGCCCGTCAGTCCGAGCGCCTTGCTATACGCGAGAAACTCTTGCAACGACAAGACCGGAATCGACATAGGCATCGACACGAGAGCAACGACCGCGATACACGCGAGCGCCATCCCCCTGAGCCACGATGCAGCTCGCTCGACAACGACGGAACCGATGGCGAAAAGCGCGGCGTAGATGCCGGTGGTGTAGTAGCCTTTGGCCTCAAGCACCACGGCGACGGCGATGAGCAGCAGCCACGCAATCGAAACGAATCGCGCCCGGCGCAATGAAGGCATAGCGAACGGGGCTATGATGCCCACGATCCAGATCGGAACGGCGATGGGATTGGTATACAGAATCTGTTCGCCGATATAGGCGATTGTATTCGAGGCGAGATTTTGCGATTCCAATACGAGCCCGTTGTTGAACGCGTGCCGGTGTGCTGCGTCGCCGTTGAGGACTTCGAGGAACGGAAATCCATGCTGCAACTGCCAGATGAAATTTGGCAACACCAGGACGAATGACAGGGCGAGCGCGAGGGGAAACCACGGCGTGGCGAGGACGCGCCGCTCCCGCGTAAGGAGCAGTCCCGCGAGAAAACATGCCGCCGCGAGACACATCGAATACTTACCGTAAAGTCCAAAAGCGACCGCAAACGCGAGCGCGATCCAAAGCCTCGGCGACGTGTGCGCATCCTCACCGCGCGCAAGTCTGATTGCGAGCCACGCTACGAGCGTCCATGACAGGCCCTCGAAGGACGACGTCGTGAGCAGGTTCCCAAGCGCGAGGTACGCCGGCATGAAGCCGACGGTGAGGGCAGTGAGTATTCGCGCGAAATGCCCTCCGCCGAGATCGCGCGCGATCGCGATCGCGACGACCGTGGTAAGGGCTGCGGCGATGACCGGAAGCGCGCGCAATGCGAGGAGCGAATCACCGGCGGGCAGCGCGAGCCATGCAGCGATCGCTACCAGCGGCGGCTGATCGACGTATCCCCACGCGAGATGATGCGCGCAGGCGATGAAGTAAAGCTCGTCCCGAAAATAGCCGTAACGACCCGCGGTCGCTGCATGCACGATGAGCGCGAGTAGTCCGGCGACGAATGCGATCATTGCGCAGTACGCCGCGCGGTTCCGATGAGACTAAGCGCGAATCCCGTAACCCCGCACCAAAGCCAAGCGCCGAGTGCTTCATTCCAATCCCACCATAAGCGATCGAATGCGAGCGTCACGATGAGATAGGTGCCCATGTACGCGAGCGGGACGAGGACCGCGAAGAGGCGGTACGCCGCGGGATTGTCGGGCTGCGGGTCTCTTCGCAGCACGATGATATCGGCAATCAATCCGGCTACGAACGACTGCAAAAGAGTCGTCGCGAGCAGCGGCGTTTGATTTGTAAAAGCGGCCGCGGCCGCTGCGTTCCCCAATACATAAAAGACAGTGAAAGCGCCGAAAGACAACCGTATACGTGAGACGGTATACAAGGCAAACGCCGTCATTGCCATCGCTTGGAAAATCATGATCAGCACGCCGATCGAAATCTTGTAGTACCCGATCGCAAGCGCCGTGAAATAATCCGGCGCGGCACCGTTCTGCACGGGTGGTGCATTCGTTCTGCCCGCGCCGGGATCGAACGCATAGGCCGTTCCAAAATGGAAAAGCGTCAACCACGCGACTAGGCTCAGCACGAGCGGCAGCTGCGTGCGAAGGCTGGTTGAATTTACGCGGTCGGCAAGAACCGAACGGATCGGGCCGCTCGCGAGAAAAAAAATGCCGAGGCCCAAGCATTGATGCGTCGGACTCAGGAGCGCATCGACGCCCTCTTCGATTCCCAACAGTTGGTGCCAAATGAGGTCCCCGATGCCTGCGACGATGAAGATCGGGATACCGAGCACTGCGAGGCGATAGCCGGGCGGCAGTCCTCGGTGACGCAACCAATATGCCGCGAGCACGACGATCATGGCGAGCATGCCGGAGTAAAAGACGCCGTGGTACGGCGTGAAAAATGACTCCACCGGCACGTGACCATGCGCCCATGCGTCGAGAAAAAAACCGCTAGAAATCCACACGCTGCAAAGCGCGACGGCATAATCGAACGTCAAACTGCGCGGCGTCACCGTCATGCGGCAGGATTTACGCATCTCGCGAGCCGACCCTTGTCGTCATGTTGCGCTCGATGATTGCAGGCGCGGCGCTGATCGCGCTCACGGCTTGTTCGTCGCCGCCGCCTGCGATGCCGGAAAACGCAACCGCCGTCGGGGCGGTCGCAGAGCGCAGCTTTGCCGTTCCAATGAGCTCGCCGGGCGCGCCGCCGGTAATCGTGCATATCGACTACATGCCGTCGGTATCGCGAGGCCCGCAAGCGCGCTTCGCCGGACGCATTTGGGCGAGCAGCAACGTGGCGAGCGTGGAAGTGCGCACGAATCTCTTCTCGATCAACGCGACGAAGCGGGGAATTGGGACGTTCACCTACGATACGTCGGTCTACGATCTGCCGCCGATTTTCATTCGCGCCTACCGGTTGCGCGTGATCGCGCGGACCACCGCAGGGGTTGAGGCGGAAGAAGACCTTCCGTTTCGAATTCGATAGCCGATGACCAAGGCGCACTACGACATTGCGGACCGCGTTATGACGGTTACGCTGGACCGGCCCGAACGCAAAAATCCGCTCACGTTCGACTTGTACGCAGAGCTTCGAGACTTCTTTCGGAGTCTGCGTGCGCGCGACGACATCAAGTGTGTCGTACTGACAGGTGCGGGAGGCAATTTTTGCTCGGGCGGCGACGTACGCGAGATCATCGGGCCGTTAACGGAACGCAGTCCTGATGAAAAGCTTCAATTCACGCAAATGACGGGCGATCTCGTAAAAGCGATGCGCGCCGCGCCGCAACCGATCGTGGCAGCCGTCGACGGGGTGTGTGCCGGTGCAGGCGCAATCCTTGCGATGGCGTCGGACCTGCGTTACGGAACCGGGCGAGCAAAGGTCGCGTTTCTCTTCGTTCGCGTCGGACTCGCCGGCAGCGACATGGGTGCGTGCGCGATGCTGCCCCGAATCGTCGGTCTGGGACGCGCGTCCGAGTTGTTGTACACGGGCAGGTCGCTCTCGGGCACAGAGGCGCATGCTTGGGGATTTTTCAACGCGCTGTACGAACCGGCGGACGTCCTGAGCGAGGCAACCGTGGTTGCGTCGAAGATCGCACACGGACCAGCCTTCGCGCACGCCATGACCAAACGCATGCTGCATGAGGAATGGGCCATGCCGCTCGACGATGCGATCGATGCAGAAGCGCGCGCGCAGGCGCAGTGCATGGAGACCCGCGATTTTCGCCGTGCGTATGAAGCGTTCGTTGACAAACGCGAACCCGTCTTCGAGGGCAATTGAGGTGAACGCACGCGAGCTCGCGTGGCCGTTCTTCGACGACGAACACCGCGCCCTTGCACGAGCGTTCGACGCCTGGATCTCAGACATCGCGATAGAAGAAGACGAACGGGATCCCGACGCGGCGGTCCGGGCGTGGGTTCGTGCGCTCGCGCAGGGCGGCTGGCTCTCCGCCTGCACGAAGCTCGATGTTCGCACCCTCTGTTTGTTACGCGAACGGCTCGCGTATCGATCCGCGCTCGCCGATTTCGCGTTCGCCATGCAGGGCTTGGGAAGCGGAGCGATTTCGCTCTTCGGTGACGTCCGGTTGCGCGAACGCTTTTTACCCAAGGTCGAAGCGGGAACGTGCATCGCAGCTTTTGCGCTCTCAGAACGTGAAGCGGGTTCGGATGTTGCGGCGATCGCAACGCGCGCCGTGCGCGACGGTGAACGTTACGTCATCGACGGCGAAAAGACATGGATTTCGAACGGCGGGATCGCGGATCTGTACGTCGTGTTTGCGCGGACGAGTGATTCGGGTGCGAAAGGCTTGACGGCATTTGCGATCGACGCCGATACCCCGGGATTCGGTATCGTCGAACGCATCAACACGATTTCGCCGCATCCGCTCGGGACGCTCGCTTTTTCGAGGATGACCGTCCCGGTGGAACGCCGGATCGGCGCTGAAGGAGACGGGTTCAAAATTGCGATGGCGACGCTCGATGTGTTTCGCAGTACCGTGGGTGCTGCCGCACTCGGGTTTGCGCGTCGAGCATACGACGAAACGCGCGCGCACGTTCGCTCGCGTCAGCTCTTCGGCGCGCCGCTGTCGGCGTTGCAACTCACACAGGGTGCGATTGCCGATATGGCGCTCGATATCGACGCCTCGGCCTTGCTGGTCTATCGAGCGGCCTGGACAAAGGACGGCGGCGCGCAGCGGGTAACGCGCGAAGCCGCGATGGCCAAGCTTTTTGCAACGGAAGCGGCAGGACGCGTCTGCGATCGTGCGGTGCAGCTCTTCGGCGGCCGCGGCGTGACTCGAGGCGAAGTCGTCGAACGGTTGTATCGCGACGTTCGCGCACTGCGGATTTACGAAGGCGCAAGCGAGATTCAAAAAGTGGTGATCGCGCGCGCGAGCATGGAGGAGTAATGCGTTTCACCGGTCATGTCGACCGCTTCGCCGAAGAACACTTGCCGCCCGCGAGTCAATTGCCCGACATCGTGTTCGATCGCGCCGGGTTAGACTACTCCGACGTTCTGAACGCAGCAGAGTATTTCGTCGACCGGCACGTGCATGAACGGCGCGGCGAACGTCGTGCGATCGTCGTGCCTCACGGCATCGATTGGACGTACCACGATCTTCAACGCGCGGCGAACCGGATTGCGAACGTCCTCGCCGACGATTTCGGCGTCGTTTCCGGTGACCGCGTGTTATTGCGCGCCCCGAACTGCGCGATGCTCGCGGCGTGCTGGCTTGCCGTGCTCAAAGCGGGCGCAATCGCCGTGACGACCATGCCGCTGTATCGCTCTGCCGAGCTACGCTACATGATGGACAAGGCGGCCGTTACCCTTGCGCTCTGCGATGCTGGTCTTTCGGAGGATCTTGAGCTGGCGCTCGCCGGGCGCGACGACGTTCGCGTATGCTTTTTCAATACAGAAGCAACGGATGGTTTAGACGCCCGCATGGACGCCAAGTCCAACGCATTTGCTAACGTGGAAACCGCGGCGGAAGATATTGCGATCATCGCGTTTACGTCCGGCACCACCGGGACGCCGAAAGCAGCGATGCATTACCATCGCGATCTCATCGCGACGTGCGATACGTATGGAAAGCACGTGCTGCAGCCAAAAGCAGACGATCTATTTTGCGGGAGTCCTCCGCTGGCATTTACCTTCGGACTGGGCGGGCAGCTGCTTTTTCCGCTTTACGTGGGCGCCGGCACACTCTTGCTTGAAAAGGCTCCGCCGGAAGCGTTACTACGCGCGATCGATACGTTCGGCGTAACGACGATATTCACCGCACCGATCGCGTACCGGACGATGCTCGGATTGATGCACGCATACGATACTTCTACGTTGCATACGTGTGTCTCAGCCGGTGAAACGTTGCCCAAAGCGGTCTTCGACGCATGGCACGAGCAGACAGGGCTAAAGATCCTCGACGGAATCGGAAGTACCGAAATGCTCCACATCTTTATCGGGAGCTCGAAGGAGCGGGCGCGTTCCGGTTCGACCGGGCAAGCCGTGTACGGATACGTCGCGGAAATTCACGATGAGGATGGAGCTCCGCTTCCGCCGGGTGAAGTGGGAAGGCTTGCGGTCAAAGGCCCAACCGGCTGCAAGTACCTCGACGACGAGCGCCAAGTGACGTACGTGCAGCACGGCTGGAACTACCCGGGTGACGCGTACCGGATGGATGACGAGGGCTATTTCTATTACGTCGCGCGCATGGACGATATGATCGTTTCCGCCGGCTACAACATTTCAGGACCGGAAGTCGAGCAGGCCTTGCTTACGCACGAACACGTCCGCGAAGTAGCGGTCATCGCAAAACCCGACCCGCAACACGATACGCACATTGTGAAGGCCTACGTCGTTATGGTCGGCGTCGAGCATCACACCCTGCAAAAGATCGACGAGCTTCGCGAACACGTAAAGCGGATGATCGCGCCGTTCAAGGCGCCGCGCGAGATCGAGTTCGTGACGGAGCTTCCCCGGACGGAGACGGGCAAAGTGCAACGGTACAAATTGAGGCAGCGTGCGTCTGCCGAATAGCCGCGCGCTCCTAATCGTCGCCGCCGTCGCTTTTGCCTTTGCAATTCATTGGTCGCCGGTCATCGGATGGACGGGCTGCGCCCTCTCGCTCGTCGCCTACGGCGCCGTTGCGTCACAAGATCTCCTATTTCCGGCGATGGCGCGCCGCCGGTGGCTTGCACGCGCATCGCAATCGCCGATCGTATTGCAACCCCCGTTCGACGACCGCTGGTATGTCGCGGCGGGCGGCCCCGATCCGCGTCACAATCACCACGTAGGCCTTAGCGATCAGTATTTCGCCTACGATTTTCTTCGGGAACACGGCGACGCATGGGATCAGCCGATCCTCGCACCCTGCGACGGATTGATCGTTCACGTCGAAGGCCGTCGAAACGACGCGCCTCCGGAACAATCGCGTCTCGATCGTAAGCACCCGTTCGGAAACTATGTGTCGATTCAGACGCCGCGCGGCTACGTTATTCTCGCGCATTTGAAGCAGGGTTCAGTGGAGGTGCGCGTCGGCGACAACGTTCGTGCCGGCGCGCCGCTCGCGCGCTGCGGAAACTCCGGAAATACGCGAGGCGCGCACTTGCATCTTCACGCGCAAGATCAACCGAGTCAAAACATCGACATCGCAAACGGTATCCCCATCGCCTTCACCGACCGTCTACGCAGCGAACCGTTGTTACTCGAATACGGAGATCGCTTAGGTTAATCAAGGCAGGCATGCCGGTATAGAGAGGCCCCGCTGATTTCAGCGGGGCTTCGTGTCGGCTAGAGGTTCGATTGAACGTCGTTGAAGAACGCCGGCCATTTGGTTGACGGCGCGAGGTCCTCGGCGCCGTACCACCAGAATCCCGCACGCGTATATTGCGGAATGTCGGGGAACTGCAGTTCTTGGTAGTAGTTGAAGATGCTCGTTGCTTTGGAGAGCGTGGATGACGTTATCGGGTTGTCCATCCCGATCTCACCGAAGCCGACTTTTGCGTTCGGGAAGTCGGTCGCAAGCTGTTTGAAGATCGTGTCCCACTGGGCTTGTGTCGGACGAATGCCGTTATTGTCCGTCTCATAATACGACACGAGGACGTATTTCAAGCCTTGGTGCATCGATGCCGGGATGTACGTTTCTTCCCAGTTGATCATGTCATAGCCGGGTGTGACCGTTTGCGGCGGCTCGTAATACAGGGTGATTTCCGGCGTTCCACCGGCCGCGGTGACGCCGTTGTACATCGCTTCGATCTTCGACATGACGTCATTTGCCTGGGCGCTGCATTCGTTTCCGCCCGAGCAGTTGACGTTGCTCAACCATTCGCCGTTGACTTCATTGCCGATCTCCCAAATGTTGACACTATTTCCGAGTGTCGAAACGTAATCGGAGACGCGCGATTGGACTTGTGAAAGCGAGTAGCTCGTCATGTCGGAACTGTCGATCAATTCACCCATCGTGCGACCGTATTGGTCGAACGATTGGATCGCCGACGTGTAGCACGACGCCGGTACGTTGTCGAACACGACGCGGACGGTTGGATTGTTGAGCGCTTGTTCCGTTGCAAGCTCTTGCGACGATGCACTACAGGTGCCGGAGATGTCGTCATACGTGATGCCGCGCAGATTCGTGATGGCAGGCAGCGGTGTCGGCGAAGCAGTCGGTATTCCGGCCGGGGTGGGCGTAGGAGACGGTGTCGGTGAGGGATGGTGGCGACGGGATTGTGCGTGCGTAATTGCATGCGCAGTCGCGTGCGCCGGCATCTTAACGGAAGCTGCCGAACTCGAGGTGCCGGTAGCCGGACTTCCCGGCATAGACGACGAGGAGCACGCAGCGAATACAAGGACAGCCGGGAGGGCTGCCAAGGATCGATTCATTGGATTTTCCTAATTGGCGCAAAGAATGTGCGCCGGGCTCGCGATCTGTTACAGAGCAGCACAAGATGCGAGGTATCGCTCTGAGCGTGTGAAAAACAGAGCTGCTCTAATGAAACCGCTTCCCCAGATACTGTGAAATTCATACCTAATCAAACAATAAAGAATGTAAAAACTTCACATATCTGAACGTTGCGGCGAATCGGCCCGGCGCTCGAATGATGAAGCAGATCGTTCTGCTAGAGCTTTGTTTTGGCGTCGCTGAAGAACGCCGGCCACTTGGTCGATGGCGCGAGATCCTCGCCGCCGTACCACCAGAAGCCCGCGCGCGTGTAGTGCGGAATGTCGGGAAATTGCAGCGTCTGGTAGTAATTGAAGATGCTCTCGGCTCTCGCGAGCGTGGATGACGTGATGGGATTGTCCATGCCGATTTCGCCGAAGCCGACCTTAGCGTTCGGGAAGTCTTTTGCGAGTTGCTTGAAGATTGCGTCCCATTCCGCTTGTGTCGGGCGGATATTGTTGTTGTCGGTTTCGTAATAAGAAACGAGGACGTACTTCAATCCCTGATGCATCGCCGCCGGAACGTAGGTCTCTTCCCACGGGATCATCTCGTAGCCGGGCGTGACCGTTTCCGAGGGTTCGTAGTAAAGCGTGAGCGCCGTCGTCCCACGCGCCGCGGTGACGGCGTTATACATCGCCTCCACCTTGGACATGACGTCGTTCGCTTGTGCGGTGCACTCATTGCCGTTCGGACAGTTGATGTTGCTCAGCCATTCGCCGTTGACTTCGTTGCCGATTTCCCAAATGTTGACGCTCGTGCCGAGGGTGGAGACATAATTCGAGGTGCGCGACTCGACCTGTGAGAGCGAATAGCTCGGCATTTCCGAGCTATCGATCAGCTGGCCCATCGTATGTCCGTACTGGTCGAATGCTTTCACGGCCGAGGCATAACATGATGCGTCAACCGGATCGAAAACGACGCGAACGGTCGGATTGTTGAGCGCCTTCTCCGATGCAAGCTGCGTGGACGTGGCGCTGCATGTGTTTGATACATCGTCGTATGTGATGCCGCGCAGATTGGCGCCAAGCGGCGCAGTCGTTGCCGACGCGTCCGGTGAGAGAGCCGTCGACGATGACGGCGAAGCCGGAGTGCGGTAGCGCAGGTCGGTTGCGTGCGAAGCGGCGTGCGACGGCTCGCTCGCAGGGGATACTGCGCTTGCGCTGGTCGCGACCGGTCCCGGTGCAACAGCTCCTGACGAGCACGCAGCAAACACAAGAACAGCCGGTACGGCTGCCAAGAATCGTTTCATTGAAATTCCTAATGGGCGCGATGCGCGCCGGGCTCGCTATCTAAAGGAGCAGCCGCAAAGGCGAGGCTCGCTGCGGAGCATGGTTGGGAAGCGCTGCTCGGGGCAACGGCTTCCTGCGAGCGCTCTGAAAGTCATGTTGAATGCGATCCGAAAAATGCAAAGCTTTTCATACACTTTCGGAAGAGGAGAATAAAAAAGCCGCCCCGCGGGGCGGCTTTTTTGGGGCATGCGTCGCGGCTTATAACGAAGACGGACTCACGAACGTGTAACCGAGCGCTTGTATTCCGGTGATCGTCTGCTGCAGCGGTGCCCAACCGTACGTTGGATCGTAGAAGAAGCTTGCGAACCCATCGCGGACGGCGAGATTCAGTTGTGCTTCGTTGATGATGTTGGCCGGCAAACGGGCCGGGTTGTTGTTTTCCGGTACCGGCTCGTAATCGCCGAGATCTTCCGGCAGCACTTTGGTGCCGTAGACGTCTTGCACGACGTACGGGAAGAACTGGCCGATGTACGAGAGATGATTCACCGGGCCGCCGGAAAGAACGCCGTTGAAGTAGAGCGATCGCTCATACCGTTCCGGATACACCGTCGCGACGGCTTTATAGTCGACATCCGTCCCGAAATAGTGCGGGGTCACCCAGATCGAAGGAACGGGCAGGTGAACGGTTTGGAAGGCGCCGACTGCGTTATTCACGCGTCCGAGCGCGTATGCCGTCGAATCGCCGGGCACCGGGCCGTCCCAGATGACGTTGTTGGTCGTAGTGTCGATATGGGCTAGGAAGAACTCGGCGTCGTCGCCGCTCGCTCCGGTGTAGGGGTTCTTCACATTGCTGTATTGATGCGTGTAGCCTTCATCGATAATCGTTCCGCCGTGTGACGTCATGTATTGGATAGCGGCGACGAAGAGTAACGCCTGCGTCATAGGAATTGTTCGCGGCACGCCATTATTGTAAGCTCCCAACGGGTCCTTATACAGCGGAATCACGTTGAACCCGTACGGAATGTGAAGCGCATACAGCTTCTGCGCGATGCTCATGATCTGTGAGACGCTATCGGTTGCCATCAGATCTTCGAGCCGCAGCATCGCACGGTGACGCGGTACCGTCGTCGGTGCGAGCGGATTGAACAGGATGTCCTCAAAGGCAATGAGACGATCTGTCTCGTTCACGTACTCGAAAGGAATCTCTCCGATGTACGTGAGGTTGCCGGACTGAATCGCCCAGGGGAACGTCGTGGATGGGGTCGTGCTCGTGTCGACGGCGGTTGCAAGCGTCGTAACCGCGGGATATCCTCCGCCCAAAATGTACGGATGAACGATGCCGCCGTCATCTACCGGTGGAACAGAACGCGTCAGCGTCTGATTGTTGTAAACGACGTTCGTTATGTGCCCGACGCTGCCGCCCGGGGCGAAGTACGAATTGGTCGGATCCCAACCGTATTCGTTGTCGAAGTTCAGTGTCCCGATCGCATCAGCCATGTACCAAATGTTGTCGCCAATCCAAACAACCGGTGTTTTCCCGGCGGCAACGTCCGTATAAAATGCGGTCGGAATGCCTGTAGTATCCGCGTAATACGTTGAACCGACGTAGATTGCCGCCGTATACTGGCTCATCTGTCCGGATGTGTATGAGCCGATCGGTTCAGTCGTCACCGTTCCGAAATGCCCAGCGAGATTCGCAATCCCCATGCCGTACAGCTCGCCGAGGAACGCATATGGCCCGGTGTTATCGTAAAGCACCAGCGCCGTCGCAGTGCCGAGCGCTGCCGCCGAACGAACTTGCGTGCGACCTGCGCTCGCGATCGTCCTCACATGGAATGCAGGCCCGGCTTGTGATCGCGCAGGCGCGTTCGCTTGACTCTGATGTTGCATTCGGCTTGCATCCGCAGCGCGTTGTGCCGCAGCCCATGCGGCAAGTGACGGGGAACGTATGCCGTCGTGAGGCGACGTCGCGATGTGCCGAGGCAAAGATTGCGTTAGTCCTCCGTTTGGAGGCGTGCCGGCTGACGGCGGCGTCGTTCCACTCGATCCGCCACCGCAATTGCTCAACATGATTATCGTTCCGCTCAAAATGCAGAGCCGAACGGCTAATGTGAAAGAGCGAGAATTATTCATAATTTCTCACCATTGGTCGCACGAGTACGGTTCAATTCTCGCATCAAATATCACCCAATAACATCACCCAAGATTCGGGGAGTCGTTTTAGCTGTCTGCGTGAGACAAACGTCCCACCTCAAAATCGGGTTTGAAGTTTGGGGGGCAACGATGTCACACTAAAGCCTACAAACGAAACAGCGGGACGAAATACTATGCGTTCGCTCATCGCGTGCTGTGTCGTAGCCTTCTTCGCAGCACTGGCCGCTCAATCGACGGCGAATGCTTCAGAAGAAACGACTGTCTCTTTTTCGGATCTCGGATATCTCCATGGTACGACCACGTATGGGCCCAACCCGCACGTTGCGCTGCGCCTTCCAATATATCCCGGCACACGTTCCGCGCAATTGCTTGCGAGAGTTACGCTTTCGCCGATTGCCGACTCGCGGTCGAGTGTAGTCCTGACAATAGACGGCCATCCCGTGGCGACGACGAGCGCTGCCCAACTGCGTCGCGATCCCATGTTAACTGCTCAACTACCGCTCAGTTCCGTGCATAAACACTTCATCGACGTTGCCCTTGATGCATATTTATCTGACGGCGGCAGCGTCTGTACCGGTCCGGATCCGCATGCGATGTGGGTGCGCATCGATCCGAGTTCGATGTTGAAATTCACGCGCGACCCTCAGCCCCCGACCGTCGCGACCTTCTTTGACGACTATCGAGGGCGCTTCGACGTTTCGATAGCGCGAAACGCCTCGCCGAGTACGCGAGCGCTCGGTATCACGATGGCCTACTGGCTTCATCAAATCAATCGTTGGCGCTACGTTACCGCGCATTTCGGAACCCGGGATCCGATCGCGCATAAGAACATAGTCGTCGGTGACTTTATCGATGCGCTTTCGGTATCGGGCGACACGATGCGCGTTTCACCGTCCGGAATTCAACTGTTAGCCGCGCGTGCGAGCGATTTGATGATCTCATCCACTGCGCGGATCGGCACGTTGACGCAGTATCCGCAAGAGTTTCATCACATCAGCTTTCAGGATATTGGCGTTCTGACCGAAACGATCAATGACTCGGGACTATACGAGGTTCCAATTCGTTTCACGCTCGGAGAAATCGGCGGAATGCCGAACGATCTGCATTTGGTCATGGACTTGACGCACTCGTCATTTCCGACCGAAGATCGCGCCAGCATAGACCTTACGCTCAACGGGTTTATGGTTAACTCGTTTCCGCTCGATGCTAGAGCGCGCGAGGAGAGCTTCGATGCTCCGATCGACGATCGTTTTATTCGAGCGAGCAACGACGTTCGGGTAACGGTCAACTATCTTCCGGGGCGCCGGACGTGCGAGTCGGGACATCCCGGGATGTTGCTGACGGTGATGCCGGATAGCGGTCTGCAATGGCGAGCGGTTCAGCACGTAGCGCCGTCGGTGAGCGATTTCTTCAATAACGCGTCTGGACGCGTAATCGTTCTGTATACCGACGCTCAGGCGCTTGCCGCCGCGTCGAACATTCTGGACCGGCTGGGGTCGATGAACGACAGCGTTGCTTGGATCGACGTTCGTCCGTACACCGGAACCATACCCGAGGGCTATGACTACGCCGTAGTCGTCGGCGCCCGTTCCCGCCCCGGTAGCTATTCGTCGTACATCGATCCCTCAAAGCAAACGTTCGCGCTGAGGACGTTGAACAACCGCGTCGTTTTCCGGGCCCAGTTGAACGAATCGTACGGTATCTTGGAAACGGTCGACGCGAACAAGACGCCGACGCTCCTGTTTACGTACATCGGTAATCCGAATATCATGAACGGCCTCGCCGCGATCGACCGGGAAGAACTCGCCGAAGCGCAGGCCGACGTGTTCGTGTATGACGCCAGCGGTGTGGCTTTCAGCCCTCACGACTATATCGTAGCGTTGCACACTAGTCCCGCGGACAATCGTCTCGCGATTCTCCCAGTCCTTCCGTTCTTCGGACTGGTTTCGATCGTCGCCCTGACGTGGGTCTCCATGCGAGCGAGGAAAGCATCATGATTCTTACACTTGCCGCTGTCGTTGCGTCGGTCGACGTCGACCATCAACTGAAACAGCGTTTCTACGCCGCAATGCACGCGCATCAATATCATGCGGCGCTCCAAGCCGGACGCGAGTACGTTCAAAAGCATCCATCCGACGCAAAGTTCGAACTCGACGTTGCGTATGCGGCGATTGCCGCCGGCGAGACGCAAGAATCGATCGCGATGCTTCGCGAGCTCAGCACGTCGTCTAATGCGATGGTGGCGAGCAGCTCGCAGAAACAGTTGCTCGCGATGACGGAAACTTCATCTGCGGCACCGCCGCCGGTTTCTCCGAAGCAGCAGTTCTACGACGAGATGAAGCAGCATCGCTACGATGCAGCGGTCTCCGAGGCAAACACGTACCTGGCGCAGCACCCCAATGACGACGCGTTCCGTCTCGATGCCGCGTATGCCGCGCTTGGCGCAGGCGATCAAAAAGCGGCACGCACCGATTTGGAGTACCTCTCGAAATCGAGCGATCCGCAGATCTCGGCCGAAGCGACGAAACAGCTCGCGCTGATGACGTCGGCGGCCGCGGCTCCCGGGTACTTATACTTCAGCGTGCACAACGAGGCGCGGTTTGCCGACACCTTCAACTCGCTCAACGTACGGTACGATCTCGGCCATTCCGCAATCCGCCCGTTTGCATCGCTCGACGCGAGCTATGATACGCGTTCGGGAGCTCCGGGCATCTCGCCGGTCTATAATGACAACGCGGCGGTAATCGCACTCGGGCTGCGTGCACCCTTCGGGCGGCTGCAATACGGGTACTTCTATGCATCAGGCGGGGAAAGCATCGGATTGCGCGGTGAACCGTCGTTCGGCGACGTGCGGTACGGAGCCGCGTATTCGCGCGATTTCGGATCGATGGACCGCCCCGAACCGCACACGCAATTCTATGGGGACGTGAGCGTCTATTCGCGGTATCAGGGCGACGCGATCGGGTATTTCCAAGCGTCTCACGACGTACCAATCGGAGGCCACGTACGCGTAATCGGCGGCATCAATTGGGCACTCGATAGCCAGCGCGTTTATTACAACAACTTTGCCGAGGCGTACGCCGGCCTCGCGGTACCGTTCGGAACGACGA
The DNA here is from genome assembly GCA_019232905.1 of Vulcanimicrobiota bacterium. GTDB lineage: Bacteria > Vulcanimicrobiota > Vulcanimicrobiia > Vulcanimicrobiales > Vulcanimicrobiaceae > JAMXLG01. Next base: position 22,707 of record JAFANA010000002.1, on the reverse strand, counting down.
CTAGTCTTCGGATCGAAGGCGTCGCGGGCGACTATCTGCCTCGTGGGATCGATGTTCAACGGCCGTTCTATTCCACGCTTCGCATCCTGCTCGTGTCCGGCCAATCGATTCGATGACGCCGATCACGATCAGCTTCTACTTGTCGCATGCGATCGCGTTTTGGCTTTTTATCATCGCGTGCTCGTTTGCATTCTTTCGTGTCGATGATTTGATCTTCGATACGATGTTTCTCGCGCTGTGGTTTCGACGATGGTGCTCGCGCAAACACCGAGCCGTGTTCGCTGCGGAATCATTGGAAGGCGAGGCGCAGAAGCGAATCGCGATCTTCGTTCCATGTTGGCACGAGGATGACGTGGTCGAGCATATGATAGAAACGGCCTTAAAAAACATCGACTACGAGCGATTCGATCTGTTCGTCGGTGTCTATCCGAACGATCCGCCGACGGTCGAGAAAGTGCTCGCGGCGAGCCGAAAGTTCCCGAACGTCCATGCCGTGATCAACGAGAAGGACGGTCCGACGACAAAGGCTCAGAATCTCAATTGTGTCTATCGTGCCATGGAGCGCATTGAAGGCGACGACCCCTTCGAAATCATTCTCCTGCACGACGTTGAGGACGTGATCCATCCGCTCGAGCTTCGTTTGCACAATCATCTGCTGCCGCAAAACGACATGGTGCAGACGCCGGTGTTTCCGCTGGAACGTCCGTTGCACAAGTTATTGGGTTGGACGTATGCAGACGAATTCGCGCGGAATCATTTGAAAGATATGTTCGTGCGCGAAGGCATTGGAGCATTCGTGCCGTCGGCCGGCGTCGGCACCGCGTTCTCGCGCACCGCACTTGAGCGGCTGTCGCTCTCGGGGCAGTACGTCTTTCCTGAAGGTTCGCTGACGGAGGATTATTTGCTCGCGTTACGCCTTCACCGCTCCGGGTTACGCACGATCTTCGTCAATCAACGGCTTTCGCCGTGCCGCAAAGGCCGCGCGGCGACCGCGATGGCGTATGTTGCGACGCGCGAATTTTTTCCCGACCGCTTTCGGACGGCCGTGCGTCAAAAAGCACGGTGGGTTGCCGGCATTTGTTTGCAGGCGTGGAGTGAAATCGGGTGGTGCGGCGATTTCGCTACACGCTACGCGCTCTATCGTGACCGCAAGGGCCTCCTGACCAACTTACTTTCGCTCTTTGGCTGGGTCGCAATCGCGCTCGCGGGAGCGATGTATGTTTGGCGTGCGTTCGATGAACGCGTGTTCGTGCCCGCGTTCGACAGCGGTTCGGCCACTACGATTTTACTCGACTTCGTCCTACTGGCCACCCTCGTCGAATTGTTGCAAACGGCCTGCTTCACGACGTGGGTGTACGGTCCGTGCTCCGGCGCGATGTCCATGGTCCGCGCGCCGCTCGCAGCCTTCGTGAACGGATACGCGACGATGCGCGCCATCTACGTCTTCGCGAAGGCCCGGCTCTCCAACCGCGCGATGGCGTGGTCGAAAACGCAGCACGAGTTTCCGACGCAAGTAGTCGTCGCGCGTCGCCCGCTCGGCGAGTTGCTCGTCGAACAGGCGAACGTCACCGTTGAAAATCTCGAACGCGGACTGGCGGAACATCGGCGCGTTGGTACGCCGCTCGGTGAAACGCTAATGGAGCTCGGGCTGCTCGAGGAAGCGCAGCTTTTGGAAACGCTTGCTCACCAGACGGGCATGCTGACTCTACAATCGAGCGATGTTCAATGCAACGCAGAGCTTGCGCGGTCGTTTTCGCGCGCCGAACTGGAAACGCTATGCGCAGTTCCGGTGCAAAAGACATCGGCGAAGGTGGTGGTCGCCGCAAGCAGGATGCTCGAGGATTCGGATATTGCCTTATTGCGGGAACGTCTGGGATGCGACATCGTGATTCGCCTCGCTTCGCCGCGCGCTGTCAAGCGTGCACTTTTCGGTATGTTGACTACGATTAATGTGTGATATGGTTGTGACGCTTTGTACCGATAGCTATCTTCCATTGCGTCACCCATTCGGGAGTAAGATATGGCGTTAGAGATCACACTTGGTGACTCATCGCATACGGCTGCTGGTACCAAGACACCGCTCAAAGGCGTTCTAAAACGTCTATTTTCGCACTTGGACGAGCATCGTTGGGTCATCGGATTTTTCGGACCGGATGGCGATCTGACGGAGCTCTATGTCTCTGACGACGTCGACTTGCCGACGGCGCTGAACGTCTTGCTCAACCCCGACGGTGCGTATCCGGCGCGCTTTCGGTGCTCGACCACGATCGATAAAGCGCACTCGGTCGTGCTCGTAATTCTTGCGGAAGACGCTGAGGAGCTCGAGTGGCAAAAGCTGATGGCCGCATCAAAACGCGCGCTTGCGTGGATCGCGGACTTCGTGCGAGCACGGATCCGCGACGGTCACGGGGCAGCGCTTCAAGGCCAACACGCGATTCAGCCGGTCGTGCTGATCGTTAACAAGGATATGCGCGTTCAATCTGAATGGTATCCCGAGAGTTTCAGTGACAGCCATTTTTCGGCGCTCTTTCCCCGCGGCGGTGAAGCACTTCCGTCGTTTCTCGCAGCCGCGGTTCAACGCCTTATCGCGTCTTGGGATACATCGTCGATGGATGCGTGCGACTTTCGATTCGCCCATCCGATTCCTGGGTTGAGCGCAAGCGTGTTTCCTGTAAAGAATCAGGATGACATTTGGATCGCGGTCGTGTTGCAGCCCGCCGCTACTCGGCGAACGATCGAGGATGCGAGCCTCGAGTTTCGATTATCCCGGCGCGAGCGAGAGGTGTTATGTTCGCTCTTCGACGGTTGTTCCACATCCGAAATTGCCTACCGTTTGAAATTGGCGGAATCGACCGTTCAAGATCACATCAAGCGCATGATTTTCAAAACGCGATCGCGCAATCGCATGGAGCTCGCCGCCAAAATCTTCGGGTGGCCGGACATGTGAAAACGCAGGCACTGCTGCTCGCGGCGGTCGTCACCATGGCGAGCACGAGCGGGACGTTACACGAGACATGGCGAGAGTTCGCGGTTAATGCAGTGCTGCCGGAGCAGACGGCCTCAGGGAATTGGCTCGCGCGATTCAGTGGCTACGGACGCATCTCCGTCGTCTCCGACCCGCTTTTCGGCAACGCGCTCGAGTTAGCACCGAAGCCAGCCGGTGCTTCGTCCGAAACCCACGCCGCACTCGTAACGACGCTCGACTCGTTCGAAGATTTCGACGCGACCGTTCAGATGAACACGCTCCGTCAATCCAAGTCGTCGCCCGGCCCGGGGGACGTCGGGTGGTTCTTGTGGCGCTACAGCGACAACCAGCATTTCTACTATTTTTCACTGAAGCCCAACGGCTGGGAACTGGGCAAGGAAGATCCCGGATATAAAAGATCGCAGCGCTTTCTCTCGAGTGGAACCGAGCCGCACCTCGTGCTCGGAACGCCGAACGTCGTCCGCGTCGTCCAGCGCAGCGCGACGATCTGGGTTTACGTCGACGGGCAAAGCGTCACGCAGTTCAGCGATCTCGAACGCCCCTACTTTTTGGGCAGCCTGGGCCTCTACTGCGAAGACTCGATCGTACGCTTTGGTTCGGTGAACGTTATCGAGACGACGCCGTAACCGGATCACCGCTTTACGATCAAAAACGTAATCGTCAGCCGCAGCGTATTCTTTGGAGCGTTGACGACGTTCGCGTGCACGACCGTCGCTTCATCGCTGATCGACAGAAGGCACGGCGTCGCAGCGATTCTCGCAGCCCTGCCGAATCCGCCGCCAAGCGCGATCAGCGTCTGACCGCGCTCGAGATCGAAGAGCCACGGTGATTCGGGCAACTTGAAAAACCATCCGTTCTTCAACGAGAGTGTGGCGAAGGGCAAGAAGCTGATTGCACTCTGCGCCGGCACACTGCGGGGTCCGGCAACTGAAAACGCGGTCTGAAGGAGGATGCCGATCAATTGCGCTCGGGGTTTGAAAACGAAGATGTGCGCGAGCGCCGGACCCACGAGCCACTTCTCCGTACTGAAAATCGCAGGTGTTCCGGTCGGAAGTTGCGCGAAGAGCCCGGCGTACGAGCCGTTTTGCCGCAGGCCGCGCTCGTGGAGATAAAAGACCTGCAAGTCGCCGTAACCGCTGTCCAGTCCGTTGATGGTTTGCAGCCGGGGCAGCGTCACACGCATGAGCGATTTGCCGACGTAAAAGGCGGCGAGACGCTGGATAACTTGCGAACCGCTCGCGTTGCCCGGGCCGTATGTCGCTCCCGTATAGGTTCCTTGAATCGTGTACGAACGAACCGGCGAAATGAGAGACTCGTCAACGGTTGCGTCCGGGCGTTGCGCCGGCGTCGGCGACGGAGCTGGGGAGGGACTCCCACCATCATCGGCGCGCGCCGCGGATCCGGCGATGGCGAACGCGAGGAGCAGCACCGACGCTTCCCGGAGCATCAGAGCACCGCGGTGGCCTCGATTTCGACGCGCGCGCGCTCTTCGAGAAGTGCGCTAACTTGTACGAGCGACATCGCCGGATAATGTGACTCGAGGATCTCCTTGTACGCCGCGCCCAATGCGCGTGCGGCCGCAAGATACTCGTGCTTGTCGACGACATACCACGTAAGCCGTACGATATCGCCCGGTGCGCCGCCGGCGGCACGCACCACGGCGACAACGTTTCGTAAGGCCTGAACGGCCTGTTCGAGAAAGCGATCGGATACGAATTCGTTGCGCTCGTCCCAGCCGATCTGCCCCGCAACGGCAAGGATACGCCCCTCGCGAATCATGCCGTTATTGTAGCCTTTCGGGCGTGGCCAGTTCTCGGGATTGACGGCGCTCATGCGTAATCCGCCCCGGTCGTCATGTCGGTTCCGCGGGTTAGGCGAAGGCGGTCGAACACCGGTGTAAACATCGCCGAGACGGCGACGTTGATCGCGAGGGCATAGAGAGCAAGGAATCCGGTGATCTGCGTACCACCGGCGACGAATGTAATGTTCGGCGAAAAGCGCGTAGAAATTCCCATTGCCGTTGCTGCAGCGAACCCGCACGCCCACCCCACGAGCAGCGCTCTCGGATGGAACCATCGTGTGTACATACCGAACACAAATGATGGGAAGATTTGAAGCATCCACGCACCGCCGAGCAGTTGAAAATAAATTGCGTACTGCACCGGAATGGTGAGCACCAACAGCAACCCGATCGCGCAAAACGCAAGCGTGAGCGATTTGGCCGTTTGCGCTTCGCCGGCAACACGCGCCGGAGAAAACTCGTTAAAGACGTTGCTGGCGAAAAGATTCGCAGATCCGATCGCCATGATCGCGGCCGGCACCAATGCGCCGATGATGATCGCAGCCTGGGCGACGCCAGCGAACCAGTCAGGGAAAAACTGCTTGATCAGCATGGGGACGATGCTGCTGTTGTTCGTTGTCGTGTATCCGGCGGCAAGTGCGCAAAATCCGAGCAGTGCCAAGAACCCGAGCAGGAGCGAATACACCGGCAAGAGCGCGGCGTTGCGGCGGATGACCCCGCGGCTCTTCGCCGCGAGCACACTTGTGATTGAGTGCGGATAAATGAAGAGCACCAGGGACGATCCGAACGCCCACGTAGCATAGGCGAAATACTGCGACGGCGAGAGCAAGATGCTTCCGGGTTTCGGCTTTGCCGCAAGTGCGGTTTGCGATACGGCAAAGATGTGCGCCCATCCGCCGAGTTTCGCCGGAATGATCGTGATTGCCGCAATGACCGTGATGTAGATCAGCGTATCCTTCACGAACGCGATGAGCGCCGGTGCGCGCAGGCCGCTGGTATACGTGTAGGCTGCAAGTAAGACGAACGCAATTGCGAGCGATACGAATCCGCCAAAAGCCGAGAAGATACCGCCGAGTTGCGCAAATACGGCGTCCATGCCGTCGAGTTGCAACGCGATATACGGCATCGCCGCGAGCACGCCGGTAACCGCAACGGCAATTTCCAACGTGCGGTCGCCGAAGCGGTCGCGAACGAAGTCTGCCGAAGTGACATACCCGCGCCGCCGTGCAATCGTCCAGAATCGACTGAGGATCACGAATGCGATCGGATACGCGATGGTGGCGTACGGCACGGCAAAGAATCCCAGCGCACCTACGCCGTACACGAGCGCAGGCACTGCGATGAATGTATAAGCCGTATACAGGTCGCCGCCGAGCAAAAACCACGAGATCAGCGTGCCGAAGCGCCGTCCGCCGAGCGCCCACTCATCGAGTGAGTTGAGCTCCGCGCCGCCCCAACGCGATGCAAGAAACCCCATGACCGTGACGCAGAGCACGAGCACGACGAGAATAATCGTGCCGCTAGACATCGTCGACCCTCCGCGTTGCAATGACGACGATACCGAGCAGAATCGACGTGAGGATCACCCAGAGGAGCTGATACCAGTAGAAGAACGGAAGGCCGAAGAGCGCCGGCTGCAGCCGGTTATAGAGTTGGGGAATCAACTCTCCGATAAACGGCAGCAGCAAGAGCAGGTACCACGCGCGTTTCATCGCGTGCGCCTTTATCGTTCGAAGGGCAACGTCCTTTGCGCCCAAATTGCCGTCAGCGAGATGCGTCCCAGGGCGTAGGAAACGATCATGCCCGCAAGACAGATTGCCGCGCCGGTCAGTTCGTAACGGGTGAACGACGCGTGCACGATGGGAACGCTCAAGATCCCGGTAAGAACGGGCACGAGGAAACTGAAGACGGAAGCGGGGCCGGCGCCGAGCGTGCTGATTCCATAACTCCAGACCGGGTAGGTCAGGAGAATCGGAAAAAGTGTGGCGTAGATAAGGCGCCACCACACATCCCACGTGATCGCCGCGAAGTCGGTGTGCGCCAGAGCCGGAATTCCGCCGGGCGCGAGCATTACGGTCCCGATCGCCATGGTGACCGCGAGCAACTCGAGCGGCGTGTAGCGATCCAGCAGGCGCGCACTGACGACGTTGTAGACCGCAAAAACGACGGATGCACCGAGCGTCAACACATCGCCGATGCGAAAGCTCGTTGCACCGGAGAATGCACCTTCGAAGATCGCGATTCCGAAGAGCGCAATACCTGCCCCGAGCCAGCGTCCGCTCCGAACGCGTTCGTGTCCCAGCACAGCAACGATTGCGAGCGTCAGAATTGGTGAGGTCGCAGCAAGAAGCGCCGACGCGAACGGCGTCGTGTTTTTCAGTCCGACGATCCAGAAATACTGATAGACTCCGTACCCGCATGCACCACAAACGATGAGCGCGGCGATATCGCGGCGATAGGCATGGACGCGCTGGCCGGCGACGCGCACGAGCAAGAACGCAAGCGGCGTCATGGCGAGGAAGCGCAGAAACGTAAAGGCTAAGGGATTGATCTGCGCGACGGCTTGTTTTGCGAGCACCGTGTTGAGCGCCCACGCTAGGACGACATAGAACAGGCTCAGATACAGAAGAAGGCGGCGCGGCACGATTCGCCGCAGTTTCGAGCGCCGATGGAAGACTCCATGCCCGCCTTTATCCGGAACGGCGATGTTGCGCTCTGTGTCGAACGGCGCGGATCCGGGTCGCGTTCGATCCTCTTTGCGCACGGGTGGATCTCGTCACGCCGAATGTGGTATGACGTCGCGCAGCGTTTGGATACGAGCGAATTTACGATGCATTTCCTCGATTTTCGCGGCTGCGGGTTATCGGATCGGCCGGAGCAAGGGCACGATCTCGAAGGGTATGCGAGCGATTTGCGTCTCGCACTTGCATCCATTGACGCTCCCGTTACGCTGGTGGCGCATTCCATGGGCGGTAAGCTTGCGCAATATATTGCCGCGCAGCGTCCGTCGAACTTGGAGCGTCTGATTCTCGTTGCGCCGGGAACCGCGAAAGCGACACGCTTTCCGGAGAAACACCGCGCGTTGACGCTCGCCGCCTACGGATCGCGCGAGCGCATCGAACGATTTCAACGCGCGGCGATGAGCCGCGAACCGGCCCCGGAGAGCATGATGCGAATCGTCGACGACGCTCTGATCGCGCAGTACGAACACTGGATCGGTTGGTACGATCGCGGCCGCGGGATCGACTTCATGGACCGGCTGCCCGAGATTGCCGTACCGGCGCTCGTGCTAGCGGGTGCCAAGGACCCGCTTGCTTTACCCCAACGCGTGCGCCGCGACTGCGCCGGCGCCATTAGTGGAGCGCTCTACGTGCTCTTGCGCGAGGCGGGCCACAATCTGCCGATCGAAGCGCCGGACGACGTCGCGAGCGCAATCCGGCAGTTCCGGTAGAAGTTGACGTAAGTAGCAGGAATCCCGTCGCGGGACGCGTGAGATGCGCCCTATTCTGCCCAACGTTTTGCAATACCGGTTAACGAAAGGGGCATCATGGTCGGCCAATCGCCTAAGGACACGCCGTTCGGTTTAGAACCGAATGTAGCGGCGGGTCTCGCCTATCTGCTCGGAATCATCGGCGGGATTATTATGCTCGTCGGCGGCGGCACCAACCGATTCGTAAAGTGGGCTGCATGTCAGTCCATTACGCTCGGAGCATCGTACATCGCGCTGTGGATCATCCTCGATATTCTTGCGGCGATGCATCTCGGGTTCTTGTTTCTGCTCTTCCCGATCGTCGGAATTCTGTACCTCGTCGCGTGGCTCTGGACGTGGATCACCGCGTTTCAAGGGAAAGAAGTCCGATTGCCGGTTATTGCCGATTTAACCGAGCGGTTTTTCGGCTCGCAACTCGCGCACGTATAACGCGCGCCTAATCATCCCATGACGGTGCAGCGGTGGCGGGGTGCTCGTCGAGCGTCCGCCACACGTCTGCCGGCGTATGAGTCGCGGGGTTTCCTTGTTGCTGATAGTCGACGTGAATGAGCGTCGCGTTTGTTTGCGACGCGCTACCGCCATCATCGCCGGCACCACCGTTTGTAATCGCATCCAAGGTTGCGTCTACTGACCCGACGAGCGCGGCATATGGCGCGGTCGCAAAGGTGCGAAATGCTACGAGGCCGCTGCGGCTTGCCATCACGCCGCCGTCGGCTGCGAGTAGTTGCGCGGTGACTGCATAGCTCGCGCGCGACTCTCCAACGTGCGAGTTGTTCTGCATGTACACGCTGCAGGCCGCAGAGGCGCAGCTCGGCGGCGTGGAACCGGGGTTCGGCGTCGCAATAGCAACCGTCGTTTTAACGGTAATGCTGCATCCATCGTTCGTTGCATATGCGCACGTCGCACTTGGTTGCGGAACGGGGACGCCGGCTGCAGTGCTCTGTGCTTGACGAATCGCATCTAAAACGGCACCGCGAATTGCCGCTTGCTCGCGCGCGTGAAAACTCATGCGCGCAAGTGCCGCTGTGCCATAGACGACCGTCTCACCGACTACTCCGACGAACGCAATCAACACCATCGCGCGAATCAGCACTAAATCGGCGCAGCCCCATTTTGCGGCGAAGCGATTTGCGCGGATGGAAGCGGGACCGGGGCAGGCAGCGTCGTCGTGACGGCCGCGCTTTCGCTGCGCCCGTCGGCGCTTGCGTCGATCGTGATGCGAAAGCCGCCGGTGGCAACCGCACTCGTGGAAATCGAAAGATGGATCGGCAGCGGCGACGCGCCCGGCAGCGGGACAGATGTCGCGACCGTAACGGGTGCGATCGCGCCGCCTTGATATTTCAAGACATCTGCAGCGACGCGCAACTCGCTCTGCACCTTTGCACGCATCGCTTCATCCAGGGGCAGTGCGCCGAAGCGGTGGGTCGCGGTCACGAGGGCGCTAACGACGGCGGCGATCGCAATGCTTGCAACGGCGGCCGCGACGACGATGTCGACTAAGCCTTCTCCACGTTCATGATGGCGCACGTCATGTGGAGTGCCCCGCGGCGTGCCGAACGAGACCCGGCTCCGGCATGCGCAACAGCGGCCGTTCGAAGAGATACGTCACGAGTGCCGCTTGGACGATCGTGACGACGAACGCGAGTACGGTGTACGTGACTTGCCACGCCGGATCGAAATGCGGATCACCGTGATACGGAGGGATGCGCATGGTGACCATCTCGCGCGCGATCATCTGGTGGTACAGATACAGATTGTAGGAAATGAGCGCGAGAAAGCGCAGAGTCGCATTTGCAAGTATTTGTTGCCACCATCCCGGTGCGCAGAGTGAACCGAATGCAATCGCTGCAAACGAAGCACCGTAGAGCGCGCGAGTATAGAGTTGGCCGGCGACTTCCCATTGCGGCGCCATGCGGTAGCCGTAGATTCCGATCAAGAGCCACGCGAGCCCGATCCATCCCGCGATCGCGACGAGCGTCATCGCCGGCGCACCGCGCGACTCACGAATGCGATGGCCATATCGTACGAAGAGGAGTGCGCAAATCATCCCTGCGGCGAAGATATCGAGGTAACCGGGCAGATTCTCGGCGAGGACGGGAAACGTCGTCGTAAAACAGCAATGCGCCGCCCAGGATCGCCACACGACCGCGATCGTCGCCATTCCAACGGTCGTGAGCCATGGCGCGCGGCGGAAGCAGAACCAGACGAACGGAAAAATTAGGTAGAACTCGACTTCCACCGCGAGCGTCCAGAGTACGCCGTTGATCGAGCCGTACGTCTCTTGCCACCAGGTATGAATGAAGAGCAGATGCGTGACGATTTCGCGCACCGCGGACGTATTCCCGAAGCGAACGGTCGCGGCGTATCCGATCGCGTACGCGACCACGATCGATAACACGTACGACGGTACGATTTTGATGAAGCGCCGGTACGCGAAGTGAGGCCACGCAGGTTGCGGCTGATGCGCGGCTTGCGCGCGCAAGAACGGATACGCGATCACGAATCCGCTCAAAAAGAAGAAGAGATGGACGCCGATGAAGCCCGTTTCCGGAATGAATTGCAACCACGGCAGCGGCGCCGGCAACCACGAAATTTCCCAAACGTGGTACCAAAGAACGAGCAGCACCGCGATCCCGCGCAACCCGTCCAACACGCCAAGCCGATCCTTCATCTCTGAGCGCGTTTGTTCTAACCACTTGACACAAAACCTGTCATTGTATTAACGTCGTAATACAATGGGTATTCAATGCCGGCTGACGTGCTAATCGAGGTCGATTCAAATCTCGAGACGGCGCCGTACCTGCAGATTTTTGAACAGATTCGCGCGGCAATCGAACGCGGCCAGTTTCCGCCGGATGCCGTGCTTCCGACGGTCCGTCAACTCGCCGGCGATTTAGGTGTCGCGCCGAACACCGTCGCTCGCGCGTATGCCGATTTGCAACAAGCCGGCTGGCTCGTCAGTGAAGGCCGCCGCGGGACGCGCGTCGCGTCGAAGACTCCGGCGGCAGACCGTCGCGCACGGCTGCACGCGCTCACCGAAGCGGTGTCGCACTTTATCGAGACGCTTCGTCATCGCGGCTACACGAAAGAAGAGATCGCAGCGAAACTCGACGACGCCCGCCGATCCGAACTGTTGTAAGTTACGACTCGTCGCTCATCATAGCGACGAGTGATTCACGCAGCTCGGGTGAGTCCTTGTGTCCATGCGTCGAGACCGCGTGTTCGACCGCGGCCTTGAGCACCTCATCTTTCGTTCCTGAAATATAGAGCGTGCAATTCATTTCACTCGGGAATTTACTGCAGTCAACAAACTTTCGCCCCGTCGTGGTTTCCATTATAAATCTCCTCATGGGTGCGAGGATTGTAGTGTAGCGCAGAAAACGGAGCATCAGGAGGTGTCGAGCATGTACAACGTTGCCGTGGAACGCTCCGCCGGATGGTCGGGTATTGCGTTCATTATCATCGTTATCGTCGCCGCATTTCTTCCCGGTGCGCCGCCGCCGCCGGACGCGTCCGCCTCGGATGTCGGCGCATTTATCGACGCGCATCACAGCATGTGGATGCTGGCCGCATGGCTGACCTTCCCCGCTGTTGCGTTTTTTTTATGGTGGCTCGTTCAGTTGCGCGCGTATTTGCGTCTCGTGCCGCAAATTGACGACGGCCTGCCGACGTATATGCTCGCGGGCGGTGTCGTCGCAGCGGCAATCGTCATCGTCACAGGGACCTTGCAAATCGTGCTCGGCATGCGCCTCTCGACGGAACGCACGCCGCAAATCGTCGAAATGCTGTACGACTCGTTCAACGCATTCGGCGCGACGATTTTCATTCCGTCGACGGTCGTCCTGTTCGCAGCTTCACACAGCGGACGGCGCCACCAAAGTCTTCCGGCGGCGCTTGCATATTTCGGATACCTTGCAACGATTGGTTGTGCGATTGCGACGTTGTCCGTGTTCTCGACAAGCGGCTTCATGGCGATCGGCGGAATCGGCACGATTGTCATCGGCTTATTACCGTTCGCAATTTGGGTGGTCGCCGTCAGCATCGTCCTTATTCGAGCACCGCACTCAGCGCCCGTCGCAGGGACTTAATACTCAAGGGGGCAGGCGCCGCACCGCTTAAAATTGCGGCATGAAAGCCGCCTACCCCCTCCTAGCATTGCTTTTTGCAGGCAACCCGCTCGTCGCGCACGCAGATGCGTCGCTCCGCAGCGTTTTGTACCATTTTTCAATGGATTCGCGTGGCTTCTCCAGTTCGATATCGATGGGCGGCCCTTACGGCGGCAACGTCGAGGAAAACGGCTCGATGGGATCGGGCTCTCGCACCGGCACGATTCGGCTCGACGTGATTCGCGCGACGCAGGATGGCGGCTTGGTCGTCGATGTGACCGAACAAATCGATCGCCGTTTGAAAGATCTACAGACCGTTCGCTGCGCCGTATACGGCAAGTCGCAAGACGTCATCTGCGATCAAAACCTTTCGGCGACGCCGGAGGAGACGGTATTGCTCCAATACGTCGGACGGTTTTTCTACGATCCTGCCGGCGTCGATGCAAGTGGGCAATGGCATACGAGTCCGAAGGTTCTCGTCTATAGGAACATGACGATCGACAACCAGTACACGGTCACAAAGACCGACGGCGATATTCTCACCGTGAAGATCGATCGAAGCGAGAAGGGCGCAGCGTACAGCTCGAAGACCGACGGTACGCTGCTTTATGATGCACGTTTGGATATTCCGGACGCCGTGAAGATCGCGACGACGGCGCAACGCGCGTCCGGCGAGGGTGACATGAACCTCGAACTCAAGCTACTTACAGATTCGATGGCACCGGCGACGAACCAGACGTCGCATCAATGAAGCGCGTCTTCTTGGTCCTTGCCGTGCTTTTTGCGCTTGCACCGGTCGCCGTGCACGCGGACACGCCGCTTCGTACCGTCGTCTACCGGTACTCGATGGACGCGCGCGGGTTTTTCGGCGCACCGAGCATTCAGGGCGGGATGGTCACCGAAAACGGTGGATCCGGGACGACCGGCGGGACGGGCACGGTTCGCGTCGACGTCGTGAAGGCGACGCCCGACGACGGCCTGCTCGTGGACGTCACGCAAAACATCGATCGCGAGCTGCATCCGTTGCAGACGCTTCGCTGCGCGATTTATGGACGCACCGAGGATGTCGTGTGCGATCAAAATATCGGCGCGACCAGCACAGAGACGGTGTTGCTGACGTATTTCGGCCGGTACTTCTACGAACCGTCACGCGTCGATTCGTCCGGCCACTGGCATACGTCGCCCGTGATTCACGACAAAGGCGTGCAGATCGACAACGACTTCACGGTGACGAAGAAGGATGGAGATCTGCTCACCATGCACATCGACCGCATCGAAAAAGGCGGCGGGTACGTTGCCACAACGCAGGGCTCGCTCGTCTACGATACAGCATACGAAGTGCCCGACTATATAAAAGTCGCCGCTTCGACTCAGCGTTCGGGCGAGCAGGGCGACATGAACGTCGAGCTCAAACTTCTGTCCGATTCGATGGCCCCACGGAGCGGCCAATCTTCACATTGACGCGCCCCATCCTCCCTGCTATACTGCCGTAGTTCAGGCCCACCCGTCGGTGCGGCCGACTTTGTGTGTGTTGTAGAAGCGTAGATTTGGGAGTATTTTTTGCCTACCATTAACCAGCTGGTCCGTAAGGGCCGGGCGAAGACGGAGAAGAAGGTCAAGACCCGCGCGTTCCGCGTGATTCTCACCGGACCCAAGCCGGGCCATCCGGATCTTCCGACGCGGTCGTTTGAAGTAAAAGGCAACCCGCAGCGTCGCGGTGTCTGCACGCAAGTGAAGACCGTGACGCCGAAGAAGCCGAACTCGGCCCTCCGTAAAGTTGCCCGTGTCCGTTTGACCAATGGTGAAGAGGTCACGGCCTACATCCCTGGCATCGGCCACAACCTGCAAGAGCACTCGGTGGTGCTCGTACGCGGCGGCCGCGTCAAGGATCTGCCGGGCGTCCGCTACCACATCATTCGCGGCACGCTCGATACCGCCGGCACGGCAAACCGCAAGCAAGGGCGCTCGAAATACGGCGCCAAGCGCGTAACAAAGAAATAACGTCCTTCGACTTCGCTCAGGATTAAAAAGGAAAGTCTAGAACAGCAATGCCTCGTAAAGGTCCGGCACCCAAGCGGCAGATTCTGCCCGATCCGAAGTACAACTCGAAGATTTTGTCGCGCTTCATCAACAAGGTGATGCTCGACGGCAAGAAGTCGACGGCCGAACAGGTCACGTACGGTGCGCTCGACATCATCGCCGAGAAGACCGGACGGGATCCGTACGAAGTGTTCCAACAAGCGCTTTCGAATGCGATGCCGCTCGTAGAAGTGCGCCCGCGCCGCGTCGGCGGCGCGACGTACCAGGTGCCGATGGAAGTCCGTCCGGACCGCCGTCAGGCGATGGCGATGCGCTGGCTGATCGGTTTCGCGCGTTCGCGCGGCGGCCGTTCCTTCGAAGAGAAGTTGGCCGGCGAGCTGATGGACGCGTCGAACAACACCGGCGCGACGATCAAGAAGCGCGAAGACACGCACAAAATGGCTGAAGCGAATAAAGCTTTCGCCCACTACCGTTGGTAATTCAAGCCCCAGAGATTTTTTAACTTGGCAACCAGAGAATTCTCCCTCGAGAAAACACGTAATATCGGCATCGCTGCACACATCGATGCTGGTAAGACGACCTGCACGGAACGCATCCTGTTCTATACCGGACGCGTCCATAAGATCGGTGAAGTGCACGATGGCGCCGCGACCATGGACTGGATGGTTCAGGAGCAAGAGCGCGGCATCACGATCACGTCGGCGGCAACCGCTGCGACGTGGCGCGAACACCGGATCAATATCATCGATACGCCTGGCCACGTGGACTTCACGGTCGAGGTCGAGCGTTCGCTTCGCGTCCTCGATGGACTCGTTGCGCTGTTTGACTCGGTCGCTGCTGTTCAGCCGCAGTCCGAGACCGTTTGGCGTCAGGCGAACAAGTACAAAGTCCCGCGCATCATCTTCGTCAACAAGATGGACCGCATGGGCGCCGATTTCTTCAACGTCGTTGAAAAGATCCGCGAGCGTCTCGGTGCGCGCGCCGTTCCGGTGCAAGTGCCGATCGGTGCTGAGGACAACTTCAAGGGCGTCGTCGATCTCTTCACCATGAAGAAGATCGTCTATACCGATGACCTCGGTTCGACGATGGAACAAGTTCCGGTCACCGATGCTGACGGTGAGTTGAAGGCGCTTGCCGACAAGTGGCGTCAAGAACTCGTCGAAGCAATCGCCGAGCAAGACGACGAGCTGCTCGAGATGTTCTTCGAAGGCAAAGATCTGCCGGTCGAGCGCATGCAGACGGCGTTGCGTAAAGCGACGATCGCCGGCACGGTGCTTCCGATGCTCTGCGGCTCCGCATTCAAGAACAAGGGCGTACAGCCGTTGCTCGATGCGATCGTCGAGTATCTGCCGTCACCGCTCGACGCGAAGCCGATCGTCGGTTCCGACGAAGACGGTAAGGAACTCGTCCGTAAGCCGGACGACAACGAGCCGTTCAGCGCGCTTGCGTTCAAGATCGCGACCGATCCGTACGGCAACCTGACGTACTTCCGCGTCTATTCGGGAACGCTCAACAAAGGCTCGTACGTGTACAATTCACGTTCGGGTAAGAAAGAGCGTATCGGCCGTATCCTTCGTATGCATGCGAACCATCGCGAGGACATCGATTCGATCGGCGCGGGCGATATCGCGGCGGCGGTCGGCTTGACCGACACGCGTACCGGCGACACGCTGTGCGACGAAAAGAATCCAATCGTGCTCGAATCGATCACGTTCCCGGAACCCGTCATCTTCCAGGCGATCGAGCCGAAGTCGAAGGCGGACCAGGATCAGCTCGGTAAGGGTCTCGCGCGTCTCGCGCAGGAAGATCCGACGTTCCGCATGCGCACTGATGAAGAGACGCAACAGACGATCATCGGCGGCATGGGCGAGCTTCACTTGGAAATCATCGTCGACCGTCTGCGTCGCGAATTCAAAGTTGAAGCGAACGTCGGCAAGCCGCAGGTCGCGTACAAAGAAGCGATCACCAAGACCGTTGAGAAGCAGGGCAAATTTGTCCGTCAATCCGGCGGTAAGGGTCAGTACGGCGATGTGTGGATCAAGGTCGAGCCGGGCGAGCCGGGATCCGGATTCGTCTTCGAATGGAAGATCGTCGGCGGCGCGGTTCCCAAAGAATACGCGAAGGCCGTGCAGCAAGGCATCGAAGAATCAGCGGCAAACGGCGTCCTCGCCGGCTTCCCGGTTCTCGATTTCAAAGCGACGGCGTTCGACGGTTCGTATCATGACGTCGACTCGTCGGAAATGGCGTTTAAGATTGCAGCGTCGATGGGCTGGAAAGAAGCCAATCGCGCAGCAGGTCCGATTCTGCTCGAGCCGATCATGAAGGTCGAAGTGACGACGCCCAAAGATTACATGGGCGCAATCACCGGCGACTTGAATCGTCGCCGCGGCATGATTCAGGCGACGGAAGAAGCGCCGGGCGGCGCGCAGGTCATTACTGCGAACGTTCCGCTTTCGGAAATGTTCGGGTACGCAACCGATATGCGTTCTGCAACGCAAGGTCGTGCAACGTACACGATGGAGTTCTCTCATTACGAGAAAGCTCCGAAGATGGTCGAAGAGGAAATCATCGCCAAATCGGCCGGCAAGAAGGGTGCTCCAGCGTAATCCTCACGGATTACAAACTAACCACTCGGCGGCATAAGCTGAGTTATTTAAAACATAGCGAACGCCGTCGAGACTCATCGACGGATTAATTAGACGAGGAAAACATAAACTAAAATGGCTAAGGCGAAATTTGAGCGCACCAAGCCGCACGTGAACATCGGTACGACCGGTCACGTCGACCACGGTAAGACCACGTTGACGGCGGCGATCACGCACTGCCTCTCGACGGAAGGTCTCGCGAAGGCTCGTAACGTCGATGAGATCGATAACGCTCCGGAAGAGAAAGAGCGCGGCATTACGATCGCGATCTCGCACCAAGAGTACGAGACGCCGAAGCGCCATTACGCGCACGTCGACTGCCCGGGACACGCCGACTACATCAAGAACATGATCACCGGTGCGGCGCAAATGGACGGCGCGATTCTCGTCGTCGCTGCGACCGACGGTCCGATGCCGCAAACGCGCGAGCACATTCTGCTCATGCGTCAAGTCGGCGTTCCGAAGATCGTCGTCTTCTTGAACAAAGTCGACCTCGTCGATGATGAAGAGCTCCTCGAGCTCGTCGAGATGGAAGTTCGCGAACTGCTCGATCAGTACGAATTCCCGGGCGACGACACGCCGATCATCCGCGGTTCCGCGCTCAAGGCGCTCAACTCGAGCGGCAAACGTGGCGATGCGGATGCAGAGCCGATCTTCAAGCTGATGGACACGGTCGATGCATACATCCCCGATCCGCAGCGCGAAGTCGACAAGCCGTTCCTGATGCCGATCGAAGACGTGTTCACGATCACGGGTCGTGGTACCGTCGGCACGGGCCGCGTCGAGCGCGGTCAGGTCAAAGTCGGTGAGGAAGTCGAGATCGTCGGTCTCCAAGAAGAGACGCGTAAGACGGTCGTGACGGGCATCGAAATGTTCCGCAAGCTCCTTGATGTCGGCATTGCCGGCGACAACGTCGGCGTACTGCTGCGTGGCGTCGAGCGTAACGACATCGAGCGCGGACAAGTGCTCGCGAAGCCGGGCTCGATCAAGCCGCATAAGAAGTTCCAAGCGGAAGTGTACGTCCTCTCGAAGGAGGAGGGCGGCCGCCACACGCCGTTCTTCGCGAACTATCGTCCCCAGTTCTACTTCCGTACGACGGACGTGACGGGCACGATCAAGCTCCCCGAAGGCGTCGAAATGGTCATGCCGGGCGACAACATCAAGATGGATGTCGAGCTCATCACGCCGGTCGCATGCGAACCCGGCCTCCGCTTCGCCATCCGCGAGGGTGGGCGTACGGTGGGCGCGGGCGTCGTCACCGCGGTCAGCGAGTAACAATAGACAACGGCGGGGCAGTCGTGATAGACTGCCCCTTGCTGCTCGGAGCAGCTTCCTTGAGTTCGTTCTTTGAAAATTTAGGATAGAGATAGAGATGGCTAAGCAAAAAATTCGCATTCGCTTGAAAGCGTTTGATCATAAGGTGCTGGATCAAAGCGCCGAGCGTATCGTCGAGACGGCGAAGCGCACGGGCGCGTTTGTCAGCGGCCCCGTCCCGCTGCCCACCGAGATCAACCGGTGGTGCGTGCAGCGCTCGACGAACAACGACAAGAAGTCGCGCGAGCACTTCGAAATGCGCACGCACAAGCGTCTCATCGATATCCTCCAAGCGTCGCCGAAGACGATGGATGCGCTCATGCATCTCGATCTGCCGGCCGGCGTCGACATCGAACTCAAGGCCTAGTGTCATCCTGAGCCCTTCGACTGCGCTCAGGACAGGCTCCGGGGCGTAGCGCCGGAGTCGAAGGATCGCCTCAAGAACATAGCCCGAAGCTTAGCAGCTTCGGGCTTTTTTATTGAATTCGAGATTAATCCAATCTAAAACGATAGGAGCACTCAATGGAAGTCAAGCCGACCTATATTGGGACGATGATATCGCTTGCAACCGTCGCCTTCGGTCTCATTGCGGCGGGAGCGTGGAATAAATTCATTTCCGACTTCATCGCGCTCTTTTTGAAAGCGGGAAGCGGCGTTTGGGCCGAGTTCATCTACGCGGTGATTATCACGATCGTCGCCATTCTGGTCGTTCAGAATCTCGCGAAACTCTCAGAACGTGAGGACGGACCGAAGGCTTAGCCGGATCCGGTCTCGGTTGCGAACCGCATCAACGCCGTGATCGATGGAATGACGTAGTACGCACCGGTAAGCGGTGTCGTGTAACGCGTGAGGGCATCGCGAATGCCGCCTTCAATTCCCGCCATGCGCATCAACATGCGATCGAGGCGCGACTGCTGCGCGCTGAATCCGACGAACACGGTCCCGAATTCACGTACATTTCCATACGGTGTGTTGCGCCGGAAGATGTCGCGTTCTTCGCCGTTGACGATGTCCTTCGCGCGGGATACGTGCGAATCGCCCGGCATTCGATCTTCGGGAAATTCGATGCTCTTGGCTTTCGTGCGGCCCATAACGAGCTCTTGTTGCTGCGTGCTAAGGGCTTCCCACGTCTCTTCGTGACGCCACTTTTGAAAGAGAAGAATGCTCGCGCCTTCGCCCGGCTCACCCGCCGCCACAAGCGCGACGTCGGGCGCCTCCATCAAACTCGGATTTTCCGTGCCGTCTTCGAAGCCCGTGAGATCGCGGCTGTGCCTGTATGACCATCCGTCGATGTCGGTGGCGAGCGTCGCAACCTTGCGTAATGCGGCAATCGCACCGCGCGCGCTCTCCCAGACGATGTCGTACGTTGCGCCGCTCAAATACAACCATAGATCGCATTGCGTTGCCGGCATCGTAAATCCGTCCGGACCGACATACGGGCGATCGAAATCACGCGCGTCGGCCGGCGTTGCGTCAGGCGCGAGGGCGCGCCAGAGCGACGGGCGAACGCCCACCGCAAAGTTCACGCCGCCGACTGTTGTGCGCGGCTCGTGAATGTTTGCAACCGTTTCGATGAGCGTGCGCGGTTCGATACTCGGTAGCAGCGCGAACTCGAGATAAATATACGCGGCGTCACCGAGTGCAAAGATCGCCGGCTGCGAATGCATGTTTTCCATATCCTCCTCGAGTAGAATACGTAGGCGATGAGCCAAGATTCGAAGCAGCGCTTTACGAGCCGTGTCGCGGACTATGCGCGTTATCGTCCGACATATCCCGCAGAAATCATCGCCGCAATACTCGACGGATACGCCTCGCCCGTCGTTGCCGACCTCGGCGCGGGGACGGGCATTTCAGCGCATCTGCTTCACGATGCGGGCGCAACCGTTTTCGCGGTGGAACCGAATGCCGCAATGCGTCTGGCAATCGTTGGCGTCAACGGAATCATTCCGCTCGACGCGAGCGCCGAACAAACGATGCTCGAAGATGCAAGCGTCGACGTCGTCACCGCATTTCAAGCGTATCACTGGTTTGATCCCGATGCGGTGCTGCGCGAGGCTCGGCGTATTCTGCGGCCCGGCGGACGCTTCGCGGCCGTGTGGAATCATCGCGGCCGATCCGATCCCTTTATGGACGGATACGAAGCGATCGTCGACCGGTACGACGAGAGCAAAGGCGCCGTCAGTCGCGGCAGAGACTCTACCCCGGTCCTGGAAGATTTGCGACGAAACGGCTGGATCGATCCGCACGTCGTGTCGGCGTCGCATCGGCGTCCGATGGATTGGGAAAACCTGATCGGGTTGGCTCGCTCCGCGTCGTACCTGCCGCAACACGGCCCTGCTTACGAAGCAATGGAACGAGAATTTCGCGAGCTCTTCGAGCGCTGCCCGTCGGAATGCGCTTTCACCTACGTCACGGATGCTTACCTTGCCCAGAGACCACCCGGCGAATGAGGTAGCGGACGCAGCCTCGAAGGCGAAGCCATGCCAATCGAGCTCAAAGAATCGCGCACGCGGACGTTCCACGGTACCAAGCGCCGGATCTTCCACTTGCTCGAAGAGATGGGTACGTCCGGCGATCAAATTTGGCCATTCGCGTCGCAGCCGTTCATGCGTTCACCCGGGCCGCTGACGCCCGAGAGAACGGAAGAATGGCATCTCGGCATCCATGCGCTTTTGAGCGAAGTCGTTCCCGAGGAACGCATCGTCTGGCGAATTCTCAATGATGGGGTGGAAGGCACGCATGGCTTCTATCTCTCGAGCGAAGGCAAAGAGACCGTCCTCGAATATCGAGTCGAAGCGACGCTCAGCGACACCGACGGACGCTTACTCTGGCGCCGTTGGGAAGACTCTTTCGACCGGTCGACCGACGCACTCTTCGACAAACTCACTCGCGTTCTGAAAAGGTGAGATCGTCAATCGACAACGCTGAGACATATCAGCAATAGGGAGCGACTATCCTCGCTCGAATGGAAAATCGGCCAATGAGTGATCAAGCGACTCTCGAAGGAGCAGCGCGTAGACGAGGGCTTTTCGCAAGTCGATGTGCGACTAACTGCGCTAGAAAAGAAATAAAATGACGACGATTTCGAATCACGCGAAAAAGGTTGCGCCGCCGGATGCCGTTGATTTTCTCGGTATTGATGCGCTGCTTTCCGATGAAGAACGGCTCATTCGCGACACGGTCCGTTCGTTCGTGCGCGATCGCGTGTTGCCGAACATCGGCGAGTGGTTCGAAGAAGGCTATCTGCCGCGCGAACTTGGGCGCGAACTCGGCCGGCTGGGCTTGCTCGGCATGCACTTGCAAGGCTATGACTGCCCGGGAGCGAGTGCCGTTGCATATGGTATTGCGTGCATGGAGTTGGAAGCGGGCGACGCCGGCGTGCGCAGTTTCGCGTCGGTGCAAGGTTCGCTTGCGATGTATGCGATCTATCGCTGGGGCAGCGAGGAGCAGAAGCACCAGTTTCTTCCGCCCATGGCGCGCGGCGAGCTGATTGGATGTTTCGGTTTGACCGAACCGGATTTCGGCAGCAATCCGGCCGGCATGCGCACCTTCGCGCGGCGTGACGGCGACGATTGGATTCTCAACGGCACGAAACTCTGGATCACGAACGGCTCCATCGCCGACGTTGCGGTCGTGTGGGCGAATACTGACGACGGCATTCGCGGCTTCCTCGTGCCCAAGGACGCAAAGGGTTTCACGACGTCGGACATTCACCGGAAGATTTCACTGCGCGCGTCGATCACGAGCGAACTGGTCTTGCAAGACGTTCGGCTTCCGTCGAGCGCGCAATTGCCGCTTGCCAAAGGCCTCAGCGGTCCGCTATCGAGTTTGAACGAAGCGCGTTTCGGAATTATCTGGGGCTCGATGGGCGCGGCGCGGACGTGTTATGAGACCGCGCTCGACTACGCCAAGACGCGCGTGCAATTCGATCGCCCGATCGGCGGTTTTCAAATCACGCAGGAGAAGCTCGCGAACATGCTGCTCGAGTTGGGTAAGGGCACGCTGCTCGCGCTGCATCTCGGGCGCAAGAAAGACGACGGCACGCTGCACCCGTCCCAAGTGAGCTTCGGAAAACTGAACAACGTGCGGGAGGCGCTCGCGATTTGCCGCGAAGCGCGAACGATCTTGGGTGCTAACGGCGTCACGCTGGAATATCCGGTGATCCGCCACATGAACAATCTCGAGTCGGTCCTTACCTACGAGGGTACGAGCGAAGTCCACACGCTGGTCATCGGGCAGCAAATCACGGGGATCGCGGCCTTCACGTAGCGTAGTTACGCGGCATGAGATGGTCCGCCGCGTTATTTTTACCGCTGGCGCTTTTG